>JAITIX010000067.1 GCA_031279205.1 Treponema sp.
CGCCTTGAGCGGCATCGGCCTTGCCCTCAGCATCCACCTCCGCCGGTATAACCGCTAGACCTTGCGTAAAAATTATGAAAGGGAAATATATAACTTGGAAAGATTGATTACTCTTAACAGCTCGTTTATGTGCAGGCCCATCTTACTGCGTTCAACATTCAGGAGGTGGTTTTCAAGCCGCTCCTTGATTTGAATGCGGACTGGGAAGCGGCCTACGCCAAAGCCCTTGACCCCAACAAAGGCACGGTGGATGTTGCGGACAAGAATCGGGCGCGCAACGCGCTTGAGAAGGCTGTGCGTGCTTTCGTCAAGGCCTTTCTGCTCTACAGCCCCTTCGTGAGCGACAAAGACCGAGACGAGATGCAGATCCCCATTCACGACACAAAGCCCACATCCGTGTCGCCGCCCACGACCTTCCCGGAATACTCGGTAGATACGTCTATTCCGAGCCAACTGACTGTGGGTTTCTGGGACGCGGAGAGTAAGCGGCGAGGGAAACCCAAAGGGGTGCATGGCGCGGAAATTCGTTGGGAACTGCGAGAGTCCGCGCCCGCTAAGGCGGAAGACTTGATCAATTCGGACTTCACGACCCGGACGCCCCATACTCTTGTGTTTACTGGGGACAAGCAAGGGCAAAGGGTGTACTTCTGTCTGCGATGGGAGAACAGCAAAGGGGAGAAGGGTCCGTGGGGCGCGATTATGAGCGCGGTCATTCCCTGACTGACGGCCGCCCCTCCGCAGCGTGGGGCGGCCGTTACTTTTTGCGGACTTGCTATTGATATTCCACAGCGGGACCGCGTGATTATTTTTAAGGAATTTATGTTATGAAGAGACTAATAGCCGCGATAGTATTTGCAGCAGTATTTATCGCCACGCTTGTGCAAAGGACGAGCTTGCGGTGCTGCCGTTTACTGGCGGATCAGGCGCGGAGTAGGGAAACTGGGCAATAGCAAGCTCTTGATTATCTCAATACTCAACATAGACGACTTGCGACATTCAGACGTATGGTAAAATCGAGGAGCTACAGGGCAAACTGCCGGATATGGCGCAGAATATCATCAGCGCGACTCAGATAGATTCCTCACGATTTGAGAAACTGGCGGCGCTGCCGGTTGCCCTGGGTAGCGGTAATATCAACATGCGCGTAGCGGACACGCTGGCGCAGATTTTGTCCATCAACCTCATCAGGAGCGGGAAATACGCGGTGTATCCGCGCACAACTGTCCTAGTTTTCGTGTCCCGCCACATTAGGGAACGGCTCAGTGTCAGACACGCGGGTGTCAGACATGTGGTGCCAGACAACACGGGTGTGGCGCGACGCTAAAGTTCGTGTTTTTTACCCGTTGTCTTTTCGTGAATCGCGTGTTTAGCTTGTCGAATGAAACAAAGCTCTATGCACAATACATTGCCTGAAACGCTTGTGGTGGGAGCGCTTGCTACCAACTGCTACTTGTACCCGCTGGAATCAGTGCCAGACACGCCGCTCTGTCCGTGCGTCGTCATTGACCCAGGGGCTGATGCGGGCGTCATTATCACGCGGCTTGAGAGCCTGCGCTGGTATCCCCGATACATTCTGCTCACCCACGGACACTTTGACCACCTTGCCGCCTTACCCACGCTCCTTACCCATTACGATGGCAAGCCGGAAGTCGCCATCCACGAGGCTGATGCGGCGTACCTTGGCACGAAGGCGCGACAGGTTCACAGGCATAGCTTTATCGCGTTCATGGGGGACAGCGCCTACGTTGACGCGCTTTGGGAAGATATGCCGCAAGCAACGCGCCTAGTTGTTGAGGGTGATTGCGTAGGTCCGTTACGGGTGCTTCATCTTGCCGGACATAGTCCCGGTTCCGCCGGCTTCTACGACGAGGCGGCTGGGCTTCTGTTCAGCGGGGACACGCTGTTCAAGGACGGCTTTGGTCGCGTTGACCTTCCGGGTGGTAGCACCAAAGCACTTGTCTCCAGCCTCAAACGGCTCTGCATAGGCGACGATAACTATTTTATAGAAGAACATACCGTTGTTTATCCAGGACACGGCGCGGTAACTACTATTGGCGCGGAAAAGTCCAGATATCACTGGCCTAAGCAAACCTGCTGAATGATGGGGACCTTCATATCAATCCCCCTTGTACTTTAGCCTTATCTCAAAGTAGACTTAAGAACCATGAAACAGCATATCGTATCCGCGCTGGTGGAGAATCGCGCGGGAACCCTCAGCCGTGTATCTGGGTTGTTCAGCAGGCGGGGGTTCAACATTGACAGCCTTACTGTCGGGGAAACTGAGGATAAGTCAATCTCCCGTATGACCATCGCCGTTTCTGGCGACGACGCGGCTCTTGAGCAGATCACCAAGCAGTTGAGTAAGCTGGTAGACGTGATCGCGGTGCGGGAATTGCAGAGCAGTTCCTGTATTCGCCGGGAAATTATGCTGGTTAAAGTCAACGCCACTGAGCAGACTCGCGCTGCTGTGCTTGAAATTGCTGGTATCTTCCGTTCCCGTATTATTGACGTTTCCCCCTCCACCATTACTCTTGAGGCAACTGGCGACATCGAGAAACTCGACGGTTTGTTGCTGTTGCTGCGTCCCCACGGTATCATGGAACTTGCCCGTACAGGTCTTGTCGCGCTTGAACGTGGGCCACTGACGTTATCACTAAGTAACTAGAAGCCGCGTAGCTTTGCTGACAGCGTTCATGCGGTTTCCATATTTGTTGGCAACTTCATTACTGAAAGGAGTTTTTTATGGCAATCATGTACTATGAAAAGGATTGCGATCTTGGCGTACTCAAAGGGAAGACCATTGCGGTCATTGGGTACGGTTCTCAGGGCCATGCCCACGCGCTTAACGCGAAAGAGTCTGGGATGAAGGTCATCGTAGGACTATACGAAGGCTCGAAGTCGTGGAAACGCGCCGAAGCCGCAGGTCTTGAGGTAAAAGTCGCCCGTGAAGCTGCTGAAGCCGCTGACTTCATCATGATCCTCATCAATGATGAAAGGCAGGCAAGGTTATATCAGGAGTCGATTAAGCCCGCGCTCAAGCCCGGTAAGACGCTTGCCTTTGCGCATGGTTTTAACATTCACTTTGGGCAGATCATTCCCCCGGCGGATGTAAACGTGGTGATGATCGCGCCAAAGGGTCCTGGTCATACGGTTCGTGAGCAGTATCAGGTAGGCGCTGGGGTGCCGTGCCTCATCGCTGTTCATCAGGATGCCACTGGTAACGCCAAGCGGCTGGGTCTTGCTTACGCCGCTGCTATTGGTGGCGCACGTGCAGGGGTTCTGGAAACTACGTTTAAGGAAGAAACCGAGACCGATCTCTTTGGAGAGCAAGCTGTGCTATGCGGCGGCGTGTCGGCGTTGATGAAGTGCGGCTATGAGGTTCTGACTGAGGCAGGGTATCAGCCGGAAAGCGCCTATTTTGAGGTGATGCACGAGATGAAACTCATCATTGATCTCGTGAACCGCGGTGGGCTTTCCTTCATGCGTTACTCGATCTCTGACACCGCCGAGTATGGCGACTATATCAGTGGTCCCAAGGTCATCACCGAGGAAACCAAGCAAGCCATGCGTGGGATACTCAAAAATATACAGACCGGTAAGTTCGCCCGCGAATGGATTCTGGAGAATCAGGTGAATCGCCCGAATTTCAACCGTCTCCGCGCTATTGAAGCCGCTCACCCCATTGAGCAGGTTGGACACGAACTGCGTTCCATGATGAGTTGGCTTCCCAAGGTGGACAGATAAACGGCGTCGGCTCACGACAGACCGCAGGATGCGTCAGCGATGAGCCACGCCTGATCTAAACAGTAGGAAAATATGAGCAGACAGATAAAGATATTCGACACCACGTTACGCGACGGGGAACAATCCCCCGGCTGTTCGATGAACGTGCAGGAAAAAATCGACGTAGCCCTGCGACTGGAACGCTTGGGCGTTGACATCATTGAGGCGGGTTTTCCCGCGTCCAGTCCTGGGGACCTGGAATCGGTAAAGACCATCGCCGGGCTTATCAAGAATAGTACCGTGGCGGCGTTATGCCGATCTCTGGAAAAGGACATTGACGCGGGTAAAGAGGCGCTGGTCAACGCGGTCAGTCCGCGTATTCACATCTTTCTTGCCACCTCTCCGGTACACATGAAGTACAAGCTAAAAATGAGACCAGAGCAAGTGCTTGAACAGACTATCGCATCAGTAACGTATGCCCGTAAGTTCTGCGAAGACGTGGAATTCTCTGCGGAAGACGCTTTCAGAAGCGACCCTGACTTTGTATGCAAGGTCTTTGGCGAGGCTATAGCGGCGGGAGCCACGACAGTGAACTTCCCCGACACTGTTGGCTATGCCCTGCCGTCGGAGTTTGCCGAGCGTATCCGCTATATCAGGGAACACACGCCATGTATGGAAAAGGCGCGGCTCTCCGTACATTGCCACAACGACCTCGGCCTTGCTGTGGCGAACAGCCTCGCGGCGCTCAGTGCGGGCGCGGAGCAGATCGAGTGTACGATTAACGGCATTGGAGAGCGTGCTGGTAACGCCTCTCTGGAGGAACTGGTGATGGCACTGCGGGTACGCAAAGATTTCTGGGCTATTAATACCAACATTGATACCACCCAGATTTACGCGACAAGCCGTCTCGTGTGCCAGGTTACCGGCGTGAAGGTGCAGCCCAACAAGGCGATAGTGGGGGAAAACGCCTTTGCCCATGAAGCGGGCGTACATCAGCACGGGGTAATGGCGAACCGTGAAACGTACGAGATCATGACGCCTGAATCCATTGGTATTCCGCAAAACCGTATGGTTCTGGGCAAGCACTCTGGGCGTCACGCCTTTGAGGAGCGCCTCAGAGAACTGGGTATAAGCCTTAACGAAGAGCAACAGAGCAGCGTGTTTGCACAGTTCAAACTGCTTGCTGACAAGAAGAAGACTGTCAGCGACCGCGACATTGAGGCGCTGGTCATGGGTGTGTCAGTGTCGATTCCCGAAACATGGACGCTCGACCACTGGCTTATCAATTCAGTTGCCGGCTTGAGTTCCACCGCAACGATCCGACTCAGACACAAGGACGGCAGTCTGCATGAGAGAGCCGCTGTTGGCGACGGCCCCTTAGACGCAGCGTTTAAGGCAATCGACATGATTACCGGCAAGGAGGTGGGGTTGGAACTTTACGAGCTTGGCGCTATCACTGGCGGTAAAAGCGCCCAGGGCGAGACCATGGTTAAAATAACCAAAGATGGCAGGCACTGGAACGGACGCGGAGTCTCCACCGACATAGTAGAATCGTCGGTTAAAGCCTACGTCGCTGCTGTTAACGCGCTGGAGTGGGAAACCTCTTTGTGGGTATCTATGTGAATGTGGTGTCAAACATGAACCTTATTCTTTTTGAGGAACATGAGCGAGGCATCCCACTTCCTAAACGCGACCCACGCGCTGTGCATCTGCTCAAGGTCTTGCATAAAACCGTAGGCGATTACTTTGACGCTGGTGTTTTGGGCGGGCAACGGGGCGTGGGGTGTATCGAGTGTATCAATAGCGATGGCTCTATCGAAGTTTCGCTTGATCTGAGGGAAAAACCGTTGCCACGCCTTCTGATACGGCTGGCGGTAGGCTTTCCACGTCCCATACAAGTTCGGCGGCTTCTGCGCGACATGGCGAACATGGGTGTGGAAGCCATTGACCTTGTGGGTACTGAGCTTGGTGAAAAGAGCTATCGCGACACCACCCTACTCACTGACGGCGGAGCGCGGGATGCGCTCATTGAGGGTGCGGTTCAGGCACGAGACACGCTATTGCCTGTACTGGCTGTGTATCCCAGCCTTGGGGCGTGGCTTACGGCGCGTCCCTGGCATAGAGGCGCACGGCTCATCGCGGCGGATAATGTCCGGCCTACCGGCATATTTGCGTGCCTCGCGTCCGAAACGCGCGCCGTAGTAATAGCCATTGGTTCAGAGCGCGGTTGGTCTGAGCAGGAGCGTGAACAGATGGAGTCCGCTGGTTTCACGCGGCTTTCGCTGGGCGAGCGGGCTTTACGAACCGAGACAGCCTGCGTCGCCGCTGTCTCGCTGGCAGCGCAAGGCTTATCTGTTAGTTCGTGAAAATAGTCAACGTGAATTGAGAATCACTGGCTTCAAAATAATTTAGGTTGATTTATAAGTACGGCATGATAAGCCGCGTTACTTATCTCTTTGTCAAAAAGGCCGATACATCCGTCTTTGTGTTTATTAACGCCGGCGTATTTAAGGCTTGCGTCTTCGTATCGTTTGAAATTATATACCGCACCGTTTATGTAGTTTCTTACCTACCTCTTCATCTATTACTGTCTCTGGTATTTTGCTGGACAAACTATGTGGTACATAATCGTGCTTACATTATGCTCTTTTCGGATGATCTAATCTCACTCATCCTTTAAGTATACTCCAATTTCAGCCGCCGTAGAGCGGCGGGGTATTAAACCATATAGGCTTACGCCTAATAGAAAAAAATTGAACAGAAAATAATAGTGTACGCCCAAACTTCGCCTAACAGGTCTGTTTACACTTCGCCGCCAGTAGGCGGCTTGACCTCCATTCGCCGCGCTCATTCGTACGGCTCACTCTGGCACATTTGGACGGCACAAAACCATGCGGGTTTCTTTATAGCGCCGCCCAAATGCCGTAAACAGCCAGAACGTTATGCAAAATGGTGCTTGACATTTTTGTAAAAGTTATGTAAAAATGTATAATAACTAATTACAAGAAGTTTATCTGTGAAGAAAATAATTTTGTGTATCATTCTTGCAATGATAATATCAAAAATAAATGCGGAAAATATATTTGACATTAACTGGAATTTTAGAAATATAGGGCTTGGAATGAATTATTCATCGGAAAATGATGATAGCTTAGGACCTTTTGTATCAATGAATTATGTGTATGTAAATACAGCAACTAGAATAAATATAAATGAATATATTTTTAGTGGAGGTTTGCATTTTTCATATAAATTAAAAGACAATAAGTATTTTAAATATTATAATTCACAAATAATAAATACTGAAATTGGATACAGGAATATAATGGGAATGAACAAATTCTATTTTTCAATAAATGTTGATATAATATTGGCATTAATTGGTATAGGAAGTAAAATGGAATATAATCAAAAATATAGTAACAATAAATTTATTGTAATATCGGATTAAATAGAAGGAGAATTCATGGAAAACAAGCTGATTGTGAAGAAATATATATGGCAAATGAAACATTTCTTGAAATAAGTGCCAATGGGAGAAATATCATTTTATCACCTCAAAATACTATTGCTCAAGAAAATACTATTCTCGAATCGTCGCAAAAAATAAATTAACTTTATCAACAAAAGGAAAATATAATGATAAAATTCAATAGCTATCACCCTTTCGCTTTAATTACAATATTTTTTTGGTCATTGGCATATATTTTCACAAGAATAACCATAAAATATTTTTCTGCATTTTCACTTGGATTCTTAAGATACTTTATTGCAGCATTTGTATTGATACTTGTTGCAATAATACTTAAAATAAAAATACCTGATAAAAAAGATATAAAATGGTTTTTGTTATCAGGATTATCTGGTTTTTCTTTATATGTTATAACATTTAACAAAGGTTGTGAAACAGTTTCAGCATCAACAAGCAGCATAATAATCGCAACTGTTCCTGTTATAACTGCATTATTGGCAAGGTTCTTCTATAAAGAAAAAATAAGATATTCACAATATCTTGCAATATTGATTGAATTTTTGGGTGTTATAATAGTAACAACAACAAATGGAACTTTTACAATAAATACTGGAATAATTTGGTTGTTATTGGCGGCATTCTCGTTAAGTATATATAATATTTTACAACGGAAATTAACAAAAAAGTATACCGCATTACGAACAACAATATACAGTATTTTCATCGGAGAATTTTTATTATTTATATTCTTGCCAGAAACTATAAAAGAAATAAAACATATTCCTATAATCCAATATTTTTATATTGGATTTCTTGGCATATTTTGTAGTGCAATAGCGTATATTTCATGGTCAACAGCAATTTCAAAGGCTAAAGAAACAATATCAGTAAGTAACTATATGTTCTTAACACCCTTTTTAACAACCATTTTAGGATTAATTATTATAAACGAAAAACCAGAAATACAAACAATAATTGGCGGCATAATAATACTTACAGGAATGTTTTTATATAATTCAGGGAAAAAACACAAAGGAAGAAAGAATAGTGTACGTCCAAACATCGCATAAAAAGACTGTATGTGATTCGGGGCTAAAACTTCGCTACAGTTGTGCAGCCATGGCCTTTGCTGCACAAAACCTTATTCAGGCTGCAAAACTGTTATAAACAACCGGAACCTTATGGGCAATATGTCCCTAAAATTGGCCGGAAAATTATGTCAAATAGCTTCATCGCTTGTTGACAAAACAAAAAGAATAAGATATAATAACTTTAAGGAGAATCTTGTGGAATATACTGTTTGTGCTATGTATATAGATTTGGAAAATAATATTCCTTCGAATATTAATATAAAACGATTAATAGAAGAAATTATTTTGAGAAACAAATCTGTAAATAATAGTGATACTGTCTTTGCAGTAAAAATGGCTTGCGGAAACAAAAGCTCAATTGAAAAATTGGAATCGAAATTATCAGAATATAATTTCGATATTAGAAACATAACAAAAATAACTTCAAATTATAAAAATAGGGCAGATTTGATTATATCTTTAGAAGCATTTGAAACACTCATTATAAACAAACCTGTTATTGAGAAATATATTTTCATAACATCAGACTCTGATTTTACAGTTATTATGGAGAAACTAAGAAAACATGGAAAGCAGGTATGGTTGGTAACAAATGTAGAAGCAAGTCAAAAACCAATATTCAACAATACATGTAATGAGATATTTACATTTGATAAATTCATTGATTCAAATGAAAATAATTTTAAAACTAATGAAGAAATAGACTCAAGTAAAACAAAAGAAGAAAATATTCATCAAGATATATCTGAAGATAAGAATAATTTACGAGCTATAGAAGCATTTAAAAGGGTTTTGGAAATCCTTGAACATGATAAATGGTATTATAACGCAACTATAGGTTCTAATTTTCATCAAATAGATAAGAGTCTTGATTTAAAGAATACAAGATTTAAAAATATTGGAAATTTAGTTTTATATTTTCAAGATAAACAATTAGTTGAAACAAGAGCATCAGACAAAGGACATATTCAATTAAGATTATTATAAAATAGATCGTTTCGCATAATCCGGCAACGATGCTCTTCTTGAGCAGTTCCTCTTTTTTCATTCTTCGCCCGCATATCAAGCTGGGTGTGTGAAACGGTCTGACATAGCTCATGCAGTCAATTCACCTCGATGCACAGTGTCTCAAGACTGTCCAGCTTGTCATCAGGCAGCCTTCACTCGATTTTGTTGATTTTGGATACGTCAATGAGATTGCCACTTCGCTCGATAGACTTAGATTCTTGGTCAGGGATATAGCCCATAAGCAACTCCTTTCCAAGCCGTCTTTGACTATGTTGGTATTGAGTATGGACGTGAAACGCCCATGAGAAACTTTTGCAATGACTCTATTGAAACGCCACCTCTGAGATACCATCGCCACTAACACATATCTTAGTGGTCTTAAAACATGTGTTAGTGATGTTAACACATATCTTAGTGATGTTGACATATATGTTAGTGGCGTTAACACATGTCGGGTATGGGGGCTTGTTAGTTGCTGATTGATGGCGACTCCCCGTTTCTGGTCCAGGTTATGAGGCTGGGCATGGTTCCAATGAGAAGCGTTGTCTGTGGCTCTAGCGGGCGCTTGTCGCCTGTTACCGCGTCGTGAAGCACGTGTCCGGTTCCGGGCAGCGATAGTTGCAGGGTCTGCTTGCCGCTGGTTTTCCATAGGATAAGGGTTGCGAGGTTGTTCTCCCCTTCAAAATAGTAAGCCACAAGCGATGATGGCACGCCATCCCGCGACAGGGACTGTGGCTGATACGTCATGCCGGCTATATACCGGCTCACCAAGCCATAAGCCGCGGCTCCCGGCTTCGGCTCATAGTTAGGGTACAGAAGACCAAAGTAATGCTCGGAATCCGCGGTGCGCTTATCCTCACGATTATACTTATCAAACATTTCATACCAGCAAATAACCCGCGCTCCCTTTGCTGCAAGAGTAGACAAGGTCTGTATTACATAGGCGGGCTGCTTCTCTTCGGAAACTTTTGAGGGATAGAAGCCATGCGTTGGATAGCCTACTTCGGTTATCCATATTTTGTCCTGAAACCCGTAAGGCGTAACGAGCTTCACCATCTTGTCATAGAGCGCCGCTGTTCCCTGGGGA
Source organism: Treponema sp. (assembly GCA_031279205.1). Classification (GTDB taxonomy): domain Bacteria; phylum Spirochaetota; class Spirochaetia; order Treponematales; family Breznakiellaceae; genus JAIRMT01. The sequence goes on from JAITIX010000067.1 coordinate 10,382, forward strand.
TTCGTACTGTAGGGGTGAAAGGCAAAGCCGCTGGCTTGTTCCATCGCGCCAGACTCGAAAAGTGCCTTAATGTAGCCCACATAGCTTTCGGACACAAAGGGTATCGTAGGCAATCCGGAAAGCGCGCCCGCCAGTATCGTGGAATCTGGCGCAATCTCTCGAATCTTTTGTATCGTGGCCTTGGTTAACTCAATAAACTCCTGCTTTGAACCTTTCCAGAACCGCGCTACATTTGGCTCGTTCCATACGCTCCATGCGTCAACTGTGTCCTGATACCGGAGTATCGTAGCTTCTACAAAGTTCAGGTATTGGGGGATGTCTTTAGACCGGATATGAGGATTCGGCTTCTTTTTGTCCTCATCGGCATACATCCATGGGGTATCATACGCCAATACCGCGATGATCTTTTTCCCGTCCTGCTTTGCGCGCTCTACAAAGGAATCGTAATTGGAAAAGTTCCACGCGCCCTGTTGTGGTTCAATGCTTCCCCAATAAAACGTCGCAAGTACCCATGATACACCCATGTCATTAAGCAGAGTGTATTCCTCATCGGTACGTCTGTTTCCGGCGTGAACCATTCCGGCAAAATCTTCCGGTATCATCTGGGTCTCCTTAACGACAAAGGCAGAGGAACTGCAGGAACTAAACGCCAGAGAAATCAAACTCATATACCATAAACTCTTTTTCATACTTTTTACCCCACATGATGACAGCGTACTTTGTGATTATGGGCAATGTCCAGTGGAGAGGGCGTTAAGCTTTCCTGCTATTGCGTATCTGGCCTCATGAAGGTCTGAGCCCACGAGTGTTATCTTGCATGATGGCAGCGCACTTTGTGGTCATGGTCAATATCCAGCATTGGGGGCGCGGTTTCGCAGAGGGTGTCGGCGTGCTTGCAGCGAGGGGCAAAGGGACAGCCGCGTGGCGGCTTGTAGAGTCGCGGTGGGGAGCCGGCAATCACGGGTAGGGGCGCTCGTTCTGTGTCGAAGTCGCCATCGCCATGACTGCGTGGGATGCAATTGATGAGTGCGATGCTGTAGGGATGGGCAGCGGCGTTGATGAGAGTGGCGGCATCCGCAGTTTCTACGATCTGCCCGGCATACATCACTGACACGCGGTCGCAGACTTCGGCAACTACCGCAAAGTTGTGCGTGATGAGCAGTACTGACAGCGAGAGTTGGGTGCGAAGGTCTTTGAGTAGGTTCAACACCTGCGCCTGTACTGTAACGTCGAGGGCTGTGGTTGGCTCATCAGCGATGAGGAGTTCTGGCTTGCAGGCAATGGCTTGGGCAATCATCACGCGCTGCTGCATACCGCCTGATAACTCAAACGGGTACTGCCGCGCCACGCTGCTATGTAGGCCAACCTGTTCCAGTAGTGTATTTACGCGGCTCTGTAACTCTGGCTTCGGGAGGGCAATGTGGTTGGTGATTGCTTCGGCGATCTGCTTTCCGACTGGCATCAGCGGCGACAGCGAAGCACCGGGGTTCTGAAATATCATGGAAATGCGTTGTCCACGTATACGCCGCAGTTCCCGTTCCGGTAATGTCAGCAGGTTCCTGCCATCAAAGCGCACATCGCCACTCAAGCGTGTGTGTCGCCGCTCATGGAGCGCCATGATGGCGCGACCTGTTACGCTTTTACCGCAGCCGCTCTCGCCCACCAGCCCGTGTATCGTGCCGCGCCTGATATCGAGGTTCACGCTGCTGAGGGCATATACAATGCCTTCGGCAGTCATAAAGTCGCAGAAGAGCTTGTGAATAGAAAGAATGTTATCACGCTCACTCATGCGCCGGCTCCGGTTTGAATGGGGGAAGCGCGCGAGTTGATGGGTCGAGGTATTGGGAAATGCAGTCGCAGAAGATGTTAAGGCTTATCACGGTTATGACGATCACTGCGCCTGGCGCCAGCGCCAGTAAAGGGTTTTGGAGTAGGAAGGCGCGTCCTTCATCAAGCATAGCGCCCCAGTCGGCGGTCGGCGGTGTTACGCCCAATCCGATAAAGCTGAGGGCGGCAAGGTCGAGGATGGCGTAGGCAAGGTCGAGCGTCAGTTGCACTATGATTGTCGCTGCACAGTTCGGCAGTATGTGTCGAAAGATGATATATATAGAGGGAAAGCCGATTGACTGCGCTGCCTCAACGTAGGTCTTGCTCTTCTCAACCAGCGTGAGCGAGCGTGTGAGTCGTGTCAGCATTGGCACATACACGATGCCCAGTGCGAGTATCGCGTTAGTAATGCCACGTCCCATGGCTGCCACAAACAAAAATGCCAGCAATAGTGAGGGAAACGACAGCAGTATGTCGCAGAAGCGCCCGACAATGGCGTCGAACTTCCCGCCATAGTAGCCTGCGAAGAGTCCTAAGGGAGCTCCGATAAGCGCCGACAGCGCTGTTACTGCCAGTGCGCTTGCCAGTGTTACTCTACCGCCATAGAGCAGGCGCGAGAGCAGGTCGCGCCCCATCTTGTCTGCGCCGAGAAGGTGTTCTGGCGATGGTTTGGCAAGTGATGCTGCAAGGTTCTGCTCTGCCTCGCCGTAGGGTGCGATGAGCGGCGCTAGTACACACGCCATGATGATGAAGAGCAGCGCTGCGCCAGAAACACACGTCGCAGGTGTTATGGCGCCGTTACGCTGAAGCCTTACGAAAGATTTATGGTTAAACACGTTTACCTCCATGGACCTCTAATTGATGCCGTATCCTTGGATCAATCAGGGCGTAGATCACATCGACGAGCAGATTCAGCGCCAGAAACAGTGCCACGAGCAGGAGCATGATACTCTGCGCCAGTGGATAATCAGATGCCTTAATTGCCTCGATAAGCAACGCGCCAATGCCGCCGAGGGCGAACACGTTTTCCACCAGTACCGCGCCTACAACCATTGTTCCAATCTGTATGCCGGCGACGGTGATCACGGGAACCAGTGTGTTTTTGAGGCAGTGCGCCACTACGATTCGTGTGAACGGCGTCCCTTTGGCGGCAAGCGCGAGGCTGTAGCTGGAACCAAGCTCGCTGATCATGCGGGCGCGGGTGATACGACCAATGAGCGCGACCATGTTCAGGCTCAACGCAAACGCGGGCAGGGCGAGGTAATACAGGTTTTCGATTACGTTGTGTCCTGCGCCAAATGACGGGAACCAGTGTAGTTGCAGAGCGAAGATCAGTATCAGCACAATGGCGTTCAGGAAGACTGGCGACGACACGCACAGTACCATGAAGCCGGAGAGGGCGCGATCAAGCCACGAGTTTTTCCAGATAGCGCTGACGATCCCGATTGGTATTGCCAGAAGCACGGCGAACACGGCGCTCATGATGACAAGCTGTATTGTTGTTGGAAGCCGTGCTGCCAATAAGCTGGCGACGGGCTGCCGGTGACGGATGCTATCGCCGAGGTTGCCATGGAACAAGCCTCCCAGCCAGAGGAGGTACTGCTGGGGCAATGGCTTGTCGAGGTGGTATTGGGCAATGAGGGCGGCGCGGGTGTCGTCGCTGATTCGTCGTCCGCTAGTAAGGGCTGCGATAGGGTCGGATGGCGTCAGCCTGATGAGGAAGAACACTGCCGCTGATACCACCAGCAGTAGGGGAATGAGGACAAGCGCCCGTTTCAACACATAATGCGCTAAGTAAAGCATGGTTTGAACTATAGACTTGTTTAAACTTCCGAACAAGTACAACTGGTGTCTGGCATCACTGTCTGGCACTAGACGCTCGTCTCCCGCATCCGTGGAGACGAGTGCGAGCGTAGTTAGCCTGCTGGTGTCAGACACTCGGTTCGGGGGGCGACGGGGATGCACGCTGTTGCGGCTTGTCTCATTGGCCGATATAAAAACATGCTTCACTTTGTTGACCCGGTTCAGGATTTAGGTGCGGCGCTTCTAACGGTAGAGAAGCCCAACCGTTACGTTGGCGGCGAATACGGGCGACTCGCTAGACGCGACGCCATGTTGCAGACATTGATCGCGTTTCCCGACCTCTATGAAATCGGTATGTCGAATCAGGCGCTGAAGATACTATACAACCAGCTTAACGCGATTGACGGCGTCTCCTGCGACCGCGCCTTTGCCCCAGCGCCAGACTTTGAGCGGCTCTTGCGGGAACGTCGCTTGCCGCTCTATGGACTTGACACTGGTATAAGCCTCCACGACCTCGACCTTTTGTTTTTCACCTTTGGTTATGAGCTTGGCATCACCAATGTTCTCGCCATGCTCGACCTTGCGGCAATACCTCTGCACATCTCGGAACGTGGCGACGGCGACCCTATTGTCCTTATGGGTGGTCCCTGCGTGTCTAACCCTCTGCCATATCAGGATTTCGTAGACGCATTCTGGATTGGCGAAGCTGAAGCTGGCTTCTTTGAAATGGTTGTGGCGCTAGTTGCCATGAAAACAAAGGGTGCGAGTCATGATGAGCTACTCGCGTACATCATCTCCCATCCTTCGGTATGGACGCGGGGCAAGGTGCGCGCCTGTCGCGCCATTGACCCCATGTTTACCGAGCGTGTCAATGACGCGGCGGTATTCCCGATACCAAACATGCGGGTAATCCAGCACCACGGAGCGGTAGAAATCATGCGCGGTTGTCCGAATGGCTGTCGTTTCTGCCACGCTGGTTACTGGTATCGCCCCATGCGCCAGAAGAGTGTCGACGCCATCGAGCGTGAAGTTGCCGCGTTTGTCCGGCGCGGCGGCTATCGGGAAATATGCCTGTCGTCTCTGTCCTCTGGCGATTATCGGGGGATTGAGGCGCTGGTTGAGCGGCTGAATAGCGAATACGGGCAGGAGCATGTATCGTTTCAGTTGCCATCCTTACGGGTATCTACGTTTTCACTGCCCCTATTGGCGAAACTCGCCAAAGTGCGTAAGAGTGGGCTGACATTCGCGGTAGAAACGCCGGTTGACGCATGGCAACTGGCTATAAACAAGCAGGTTTCCCTCGATAATGTTACCGCGATCCTCAAAGAAGCCCGTAAACAAGGTTGGCGAGGCGCAAAGTTCTACTTCATGGTGGGGCTTCCATTGCCAAACATCGACCACATCACCGAAGAAGCCGCCATTGTGGGCTTTATCCTTGAGCTTGCCAAACGCACGGGTATGCACTTCAGCGTTAATGCAGGAACTTTTATACCCAAGCCGCATACGCCCTACCAATGGGCAGAGCAGATTGACGAAGCCACCGCCCGTATCAAGCTGGAATACATCCGCTATGAACTCAAGTCGCGTGGACACAAGGTCGGCATACAGGACCCGTTTATCTCCACGCTGGAGGGTATCATCAGCCGCGGAGACGAACGCGCCGGTGCGCTCATCGAGGCCGCCTACCGCAAAGGCTGCCGCCTTGACGCATGGAACGAGTATATCCAGAAAGATGTCTGGCGCCACATCTTCGCGGAACACGAGGTGCTGACGCGAGACTTTCTAAGCGAGCGGCCAAGCGGTGTGCCGTCGTTACCGTGGGATGTGATCGATAGCGGCATTCTGCCGGATTTCATGCAAGAGGAACGAAACAAATCGCTTGTGCAGGAATCAACTTCGCCATGTATGGAAAGATGTACCCATTTCTGTGGAATCTGTGCTAATGATACGCAGACTGTCGAAAATATTGTACAGAATGATACGCCTGTGGATGCTTTACCTTCGATTACCCCTGATCCTCCTTCATCTCCAGTTACTTACCGGCTTCTTTTCACCTTTACCAAGACTAGTAGCGCAATTTTTCAGCCTCATCTGGCTCTAATTGAGTTGTTTTCTATGGCGATGACCCGCGCCGCCATCCCTATTCTCTACACGCAGGGCTTTAATCCTTTACCTAAGCTCGAAATCGCCGCACCACTGTCGATTGGCGTGAGCGCATCCGCCGAGATTGCCGCCATCGAGACAGTTGGCTTCTATGACGCCATCCATTTTCTTGAGGAGATGAACCACGCTTTACCCGCAGGCATCCGCATTGTCGAGGCGATCAACGTAAGCATCCCCTTTGGCGTTAAGAAACACTCGCTGTCGTCCCTGCTCTGGGGCTTTGCCTACACGAATGGCGCTGAAACCGACTACGTTCCCGCTGCCAACGACAAGCAGTATCGCGTCGCCCGTATCGATGCCGCCGGCTCTACCTCTGTTTACGGGCTTCATCGCCTTGCAGTGCTGGCGAAAGGCGCCGTGGCCGCCACTCCCGAATCGTACTTCACGGTCTACCGCGCCTTGTACCCTTGCGCCTATACCCCTGTTTAAGCGTTGAACTTGTCCTCTGGCGTGTACTCTTGCGGTGTCAGACACTTCGATGTCTGTGGCAAAGGGACATACCTCTGTGGCAAAGGGACATACCCCAGCGACGGAGGGACATACCTCAGCGACAGAGGGACATACCCCAGCGACGGAGGGACATACCTCAGCGACAGAGGGACATACCTCTGCGACGGAGGGACATACCCCAGCGATGGAGGGACATACCTCAGCGACAGAGGGACATACCCCAGCGACAGAGGGACATACCTCAGCGGCAGAGGGACATATTATGTATAGTAGATGGTTATAGAGATACCGCTATTATTCGGGGAGAACGAGGCAATTGCCGTCCCAGCAACGCCCACGACCGGCGGTTGCCCTTCCAAACACCTGTATCAACCAGATAACCCCATGCTTTTATCATTGCTTCAGGGTGGAAGGGGGCGGCGGGAAACCGCAGAACAGGAGCAAGGGAACTTCCTCCTAACATAAATTTAACACAGTCTTGTAGTATAATAAAAGTATGAAAGGCAAACAAACGGTTTTAGTGGTGGATGATGAGCCAAAAATTCTTGAGTTGGTGAACTCCTACCTTGAAATGAACGGGTTTAACGCGCTTTGTGCTAAAAATGGCAGGGAAGGGATGGCGTTTTTTGAGAAACTGGGGATGGATTTGATACTCCTTGACCTGATGCTGCCCGATTTTTCAGGGGAGGAATTTTGTAAGAAGGTTCGGCGGGTGTCAAACATTCCCATCATTATGATTACTGCTAAGGTTGAGGAGAAAAGCATTATTAACGGCCTTAATATCGGGGCGGATGATTATGTTACCAAGCCGTTCAGCCCCCGGCAGCTTATGGCGCGCGTCCGGGCGGCCTTGCGGCGAAACGGAAGTCATGCTTCCGGCGATACTGACGGCTCGGACGGTTTTTTTTCTTACGGCGACTTAATGATAGATACAGAAAATCGAATTGTTCGCAAAAATGGGGAAGTCCTCGCCTTAACCCGCGATGAATACAATATCCTTACCCTGCTGATGTCCCATCAGGCTAAGATTTTTACCCGTGATGAAATTCTTGAGGCGGTGAAGGGAGGTGATTTCGATGGTTTTGACCGTTCCGTTGATAGCCATATCAAGCGGTTGCGGGCGAAAATTGGTGACGACCCAAAAGCCTCGAAGTATATCCTGACGGTCTACGGCATGGGTTACCGCTTAGGAGAGGCGCAATGAAAAAGTTTGAGTTCAGCCTGCAAAAACGGCTGGCTTTAACCTACGCTCTTTTTATCAGTCTTGCATTGGGCTTATTGACCGTCATCATCAATGTTTTTACCGGCTTTGTTTTTACCGCCCTGGTTAAAGAAAATATCATAGGAAGAAGTTTAGAAATCGTCAGGGCAATAAGCGACCAATATATGCCGTTGGGTGCTGGTTTTAACGCCACCTCAATAGAGGCAATGGGTATGTATTTTGTCCATGAAGGTTATATCGTAGCGGTGGAAGATGAAAACGGCGAGCCTGTCTGGGATTCCCACTCCTGCGATATGCAGGAATGTATGGCAGTCCTCGGCGATATAGCCGAGCGCATGGAAAGACGTTTCGGCGTAAACGGCGCGATACAAAAACAGCGCTATCCAGTAATGTATTCGGGCAGAACCGTTGGAAATGTAGATATAGAGACTTACGGCCCGTTTTTTTACAGTGAAACAGAGAGCAATTTTTTAACTTCCATAAATAGCTTATTGATTATTGCAACGATTATTCTTACGTTTGCGAGCATTGTTATTTCAATAATACTTTCCCGTGCCATTGCCCGGCCTGTTAATAAATCTGCTGAGGCTGCCCGGCGAATTGCGCGCGCCCATTCAGGCGATGCTCCTTTCGGCGGCATGAAGGCGGCGCCGGGCGAAGCCGTAGCTCCGCTTGCCATCAGGATAGACGAGCATTATAGCACAAAAGAGCTTGCGGAACTTTCCCACTCAATCAATGAATTAGCCGCGGAACTGGAAGAAGCGGAATGTCGTCAAAAACAGCTTACCAGCGACATTGCCCACGAACTGCGTACGCCTCTTACTTGTCTACAGGGGTATATTGAAGCGATGATTGACGGTGTGTATAAACCGGATAAGGCGCGGCTTGAAAGCTGCCATGAGGAAATTATACGGCTTGTGCATTTAATACAGGACTTGAATACGCTGACCAATCTTGAATGGGAAACCATGACACTCAATAAAACTGAATTTGACTTAGCACAATTATTGCGCGTAACAGTGGAACAGTTCAAAGCCGCCGCGCTGGAAAAGGGTATTGAAATAAAGCTGAACCTCATGGAAAGTAACGAGAACGAAGCTTTCACTATTATTGCCGATTACGACAGGCTTAAACAGGTTTTTATTAACCTATTATCCAATGCCGTGAAATATACCGATGAAGGGAGTGTAAGCGTGGTAAAGGCCGGCGGCGCAAACACAGACGCCGCTGCGTTTTGGGAATTTGCCGTCGTTGATACGGGCATCGGCATACCAGAAAACGAATTGTCCCACATCTTTGAGCGGTTTTACCGTACCGACAAATCCCGCAACCGCAGTACGGGTGGGGCAGGCATAGGTCTGACCATAGCCGCCGCTATTGTCCACGCCCACGGCGGAACAATCAGCGTTGAAAGCCCCGGCCCTGATGGAAGGGGAAGCGTTTTTCGGGTAGTGTTAGCCCGCAACGCAGGCAGCGCCAGCGCAGATCGTTGTTATGGTGTCTGATACCATACCGGCTTCGGCATCCAGATTTATTTTTTTAACAAATCTTGGTGGGATTCAGGGTGAATCATGGCGTACCGCAACTTTTCTGGAGCAGAAGCGGCAATGCCCACTATGGGAAGCTCCATACGTGTATTACGGATATCAGGCTGACAAACACCTTACTATTATCGTGGATAATGTTTGTGGGTAATGTAAGATGTACGGAGAAGCCGTGCAGCTTCGGGGCAGATTGCCGGTTGATACCGACTGAAGTAATTTGGAATTCAGTGCATTAAGCATCCGGGGTATATCACATTGAAACATGATTATTATCCGATTTCCATTGGCATAAGAGCCAAACAGTACAATTTTATAGGCAAAGAGTTTAAGGCTGATGAAAGCGATTCAAAAGTATCGCTTAAAAATAATAAGCACGAACCACGCCAACGAAAGTTCGCGTAGTTCGTAGTTTTCGCTTCTTTACTCCAGCCGTTCGAAGTCGTTCACGCCGTGCTTGCAGAGCGGGCATACGAAGTCGGGCGGCAGTTCGTCGCTTCCGTGGATGTAGCCGCAGACCTTGCAAACCCAGCCGCGCTTCTTATTCCGCGTAAAAGGTGGCTTTGGCTTGATGTGGTCAAAGTAATACTGGTAGGTGAGGGACGGCGTGTTGGCCAAAACCGCCGCTTCGGTAACATCCGCAGTAAAGAGAACGTGGGTGTCATAGTCGATGGAACTTATCACCTTGCAGGAAAAGAAGGCGTTAGTCTCCTCGCTTGAGTAGACCAAGCCGTTCTCGCTCCGTTTGAGCGCAATGGGGGCGCCAGCCAGCTTGTCTATATCGCGTCCACTCTGGAACCCGAAGTGCTGAAACACCTTAAACGCCGCGTCTATTGTCAACACCGATACGTTGAAGACACCGGTTTTGAGGATCATCTCGCAGGTATAGTTCCGCTTGATCACAGCAATGTTGACGCGCTTGGGTGTGTCGGTAAGTTGAGTCGCAGTATTGATGATACACGCATTGTCCTTTGCGTCGTCCTTTGCCGAGAGGAGGAAGAGACCGTAGCTCAACTTGAAGAAGGCCGCAGGTTCTACCGCGAGAGGCTGAGGGTTGTAAGCGGGAACAGCGCTCTTGGGCATAGAGGCAACGATGCTGTCAGCAAGGGCGTTGAGTTCCGCGAGGTTTGAATCCTTTACCGATGATTTTATCTTTACCTTATTCTCCAGAATGCTGATGTTTTCAAGGGAAGAAAAGAGTTCCCGCATCTGAGCGCCAGCAGTGGGCGCCCACGAACCGTTTTCGATGAACGCTACAGTGCGATTCTTGAGCTTATGCTCCTTGATATCGAGCAGGACTTCTTCCATTTTGATGAAGATATTTGCGTTGTAGGTTGTGGCCGCAAACACGATATGGCTGCACCGGAAGGCTTCGCTGACAATCACCGACGAGTCAGTTACGGAGACATCATAGACCACAATCCGGCGTATGCCCCGGTCGTCCAGAGCGCCCGCGAGGATGTTTACCGCGTTTTCCGTGTTTCCATACACTGTATTATAGACGAGCATCACGGCGTTATCCTCCGGCGTATTGCTTGCCCAGCGCTGGTACTTTTCCATGAAGAAGCTAAAGTTCTTGCGCCAAATGGGGCCGTGGAGTGGGCAGACCATCGCTATGTCGAGTTTCGCCGCCTTTTCGAGGAGCGTCAGCACCTGATCTCCGTACTTACCCACGATGTTGGTATAGTAACGCCGGGCGTCGTCAAGCCAATCGCGCTCAAAGTCGAGGTCATCGGCAAAGATATTGCCGGGGAGAGCGCCAAACGTGCCAAAAGCATCCGCCGAGTAGAGTATCTTGTCAGTTATATCGTAGGTAACCATGACTTCAGGCCAGTGAACCATCGGCGCCATCACAAAGGTAAAGGCGTGCGCGCCGCTTGAGAGCGTCCCTCCTTCTTTGACCAGAACGATACGGCTATCAATATCAAATGTGAAGAAGTTTTTGATCATGTTATGAGTCTTTTGGTTACACACGATCTTAACTTCAGGATAACGGAATATCAGCTCCGGTAGTTGCGCGCAATGATCCGGTTCCATGTGATTAACGATCACATAATCCAAAGGCCGATCTTTCAGCACGTAGGCGAGGTTTTCAAAGAAAAGTCCGCTGATAGCCTTGTCAACCGTATCAAGAAGGACTGTCTTTTCGTCCAGCAGGAGGTATGCGTTGTACGATACCCCTCGCGGAATATGGTAGACCCCCTCAAATAGGGCGAGTCGCCGATCATTTCCACCAACCCAGAACAGATTCTGTTTGATTTTTTTTATCTGATACATAATTTCTCCTTGTTTACAGTATATCAAAGACAGCAAAGCTAGACTTTCGCGTCTTCACAAAACATTCAGGCGCTGATTTTCATCAAGTAGGTCGCGCATCGCCCTTTTAAGCTGAACGGTCTTATCGAAGTCTTACAATAGACTATAGGCTCATTTTCCACAAGCCCTGCCCATACGGGTGCCAGACACTGTTGGAATCGACTCCACGTTCCTAGTTGGAACCTGACCCC
>JAITIX010000070.1 GCA_031279205.1 Treponema sp.
AGCGCGGCGCTTCATAACCAGCCCACAGCGTACCCGCGATGGAATCAGGTCCAAAGGGTGTGCCGGTCCACTGTCGGAGAGTCATATTGTCTATTTGGGTGCTTTCCTTGTAATACGACCAGCCCTTATCGAACTTGAGGTACATATACGGATAGGTGTAGACGCCCTCTAGCCCAAAACGCCAGTAGCCATTCCAAGCCGGAAGGGAAGCCTCCGCCCCGAGCTGAAACGCCAGCGCATCCGGCGTCAGGTCTTCCTCCCAGAGATCATGCTCTATAGGAAGCTGCAACTGACTCAGCCCAAGAAGTCCGTATAAACGGACATATTTCCATGGCTGAACCTCAACCTTCGCACCAAAGAATGCGCCCGCACGGGTTTCTCCGGTCTCTTCTGCTGATGTGCCATTGCCCAGGTCTTCGTTGTAATCATCATACGTTTTCCACGGTTCGAGGTTATGAAAGATCATAAGCGGGTTGAGGTAGCGCAGTTCAAGCGGCGCATTTACCATCATGCCTTCGGTAAAGGAGAGTGTGAGGCATTGAAACAGCCTGAATTGGAGGTAGTGCATGTACAGGTACTTTGTTGCCTCAAGCTGCATGATCTCCGCGCCGTAGCGCAGGTTTGGCGAAAAGAGGGACAGACGCCCGAAGCTGACGCGGTCCATGTAGTCTGATAAGAGGATGCTGCCAGTGCGGGTTCTGCCGTAAAAGTTTTCGCCGATACCAATGGAGAAATACACGCCGGACGCCTTGCCAAAGGGGATGCCGATACTCAGGTAGGTGCGTTTGGGGAAGTGCAAGTCAAACTCCGGTGCAAGGTCTATGGGGATATTCGTATAGTTGTCATTCGCCAGCGCGGTTTTTTCGTTTTGAGCGAACTGGGGATCAAGCCCCGCGGTGAGCCACGATCCAAAGGACAGGGTGAGGGGTGCGACAAAGAGCGGACGGCGCTCATAGTTGTCGTGAATCCAAGGAACCTCGCCATTGCTTTTCATAAAGGCTTCAGCGGCAAGCTCCACATCGACGCCTGCCTCAATCGCGTCAGACTGATAGGCGTAGAGCGGCGGGGCAACAAGGTACTCACGCAGATGGCGGCGCAGGCGTTTGCCACTTGGGGACAGCGCTTCATCGTCGATCTCGTCAAGCATATTGCTAACCTGAGAAACCGTGAGCGTTGAATCCGCGAAAAAGACGAGTCCCTGTTCCTGCGCCAGCACCGCAAGCGCATCATAAGCCCAGTCGCCCGGGTACAGGAGCTTCTGCGCCGGCAACGTGGCTGCCTCCGCCGTAACAAGCAGCGCCGCAAGGACGCTGGTAATAATTTTGTTCATAGGCATACCCTTGTTTACTTTTACGGTTTCGTCAATACTATTGGTAACGTGAGTTCGATGAAGAGGAAGGTATCCGTGGAGGTCGTCATTGCGAGGAGCGAAGCGACGAAGCAATCCAGACGAGCATCCACTGCACTGGATTGCTTCGCTGCGCTCGCAATGACGTTCCTGTTCATTTGTATCATGCGCGGACTTTTTCTTCCCGTCGAACTCATGTTATTGGTAAGGAATATAAAGGATAAAAGGTATTCATAGATGAAATTTAAAAATGTATGTATATTATTGTTCGTGGCTTCGATGGCATTTGCCCAGTCCATCATAAACCCATCGGACTCGTTTTATGATGATCTGCGGGTCTGGGAAACCCTAGGGCTGGTCTCAAACCTTCCACCCCTGCGCCCCTACCCGGAGCCTTTGGTCAGGTCGCTGTTGGAGCAGGTGATAAACAGCGGTAACGCGGTGCAAAGTGAGAAGGCGCGCGTCCAGCAAGAGCGGCTCTTTGGGAAGCTGGTTCACGTTGGCGCTGAGGTAAACGGAACCATTGGCGCCGGCGATAATAATGACATGCAGCTTGACCTGAGCCTTCTTTCCACAGGACATCTTTCCTTTATAGATATATTCTCGTTCAACTACGAACTCAATCTGCTTGCGACAAACAAAACCCCGGGCGAAGAGATTATTCCCGCGTATTCCGGCTATCGTTACGACACCTATCAAGACAACACGGCGGTTGGTCTGGTGGATATATTCGCGTCGTTTAATTCCACCGCAACTGTCGGCTCGGAAAAGATATGGTTTCAGGCGGGAATGTCGCGCACTTCGTGGGGCAATTTTTACGACAACGGTGTTGTCATAAACCCAAGCGCTTCTCACACAGGCAACATGGCGTTTGTGCTAAATCAGCCCACGTGGAACTATACCCTCGCATTATTTATGCTCTCCGCATCAACCGACGCCGGCGATTACCCGTATCCTGAAAAATTCATGGCAACGCACGCGATTAAGTTCTCCCCGTTGAAGTGGCTTGAGATTGCTTATTATGAAAACGCAGTGTATGGCAAACGGATTGAGCCGCTCTATTTCCTGCCTGTGTCGCCGTACATGGTTTCTCAGCAATTAAACGGTTATGCTGAAGACAATATTCAAATGGGGCTTGAGGTAAACATAAAGCCGTGGAACGGATTTTCGTGGGCAACAAACCTCTTTGTTGATGATCTTGAATTCGCCGATGTGATTAAGTTCGACTTTGACACGAAAATACGGGTTGCAGCCCAAACCGGCGTTACCTGGATTCCGCCGCTTCCGCTCGTCTCGCTCTTGGCGCTGGATTATACGCTGGTAACGCCCTACACCTACGCTCACTATGATTATTCCGATGTGAGAATTAGTGATGAGACTAAACGGATAAATTACCAGAATTACACCCACAACGGGAAAAACCTCGGCGTAACGATTCCGCCCAACTCAGACCGCGTTACGCTTACGGCGCGCTTTGAACCGCTTGCTGGATTGCGCTTAAACACCTCGTTGGCGTTCATCCGCCACGCCAACGTAAACGAGTCGCTTCCCACGGAGTATATCGAGCAGTATCTCACCACAGAGGATAAGGCAAATGCCCGCACTGACGGAAGCGTCATGGACTCGCCCAACGCAGGAAACGGGCAATTCAGCATTTCGCACGAAAAGCTCTTGTTTATGGAACAGGAAACTAAACAGTATGTTTTTCAGTTTGGTATTGGCGCTACGTGGGAATTGCCTCCTTTTAAGTTTGGTCGGCTTAGTTTCTCCGCAGCGTATACGTTTGAATACATCAAGAACAACGGCGTTGACCGCGATATGTTTCCCAGTCGCGGTAATCCAGCGTTTCCTGTGCAGGCACAGGAAATCTACGCCGCTAAAGCTGCGTGGAAAGCCCAACTGCACGATACGCTAAACAACTATATCTGGATTGGCGCACGGTTTGCCTTTTAGATTTTATTACTATTAATTACACCCGCCGGCGTTCAGCAATAATGCGCGCGACACGTTCCTTAAAAGCCTCGCGTGAAAACTGCTGAACATGGGCGGTGAACGCCGCACGGTTCGTAAAACTTTTTTCACTTGCCTCAAACCGTTCCATAGCCTGTATTAAAGCCGCCGGCGTCTGCTCGTCAAAAAACAAGCCGGTAACGTGTTCCTTTACCGTGTCGAGAACGCCACCTTTCCGGTACGCAATCACTGGACAAGCAGCGGCGTTTGCTTCAATGGGAACCAGGCCGAGGTCTTCGATACCGGGAAACAGCAGCGCCTTTGCCCGCGAAAACAGCCGTGCAACCTCGTCATCAGAAATCCTGCCGGTGAAGCTGATTAAACCGGACTTTTCGTAACGCCGAATGTCTTTTTTATCAGCGCCCGAACCAGCAACCACGAGCTTCCGTCCCGACGCGACGCAGGCGTCAATCGCAATATCCGCCCGTTTATAACCTACAAGCTGACCTAAAAACAGATAAAAGTCTTCTGATTGACGTTTATTTGCCAGAAACTTCTCAATCGCCGCGGGTCCGTAGACCACCTCGGCATTGCGTCCGTAATACCGCTTAATCCGCTTTGCCACATAGTGCGAATTCGTGATAAAGCGGTCAACAAGGTTCGCGGAACTCACGTCCCAGAGCCGCAGACCCGGAATCAGTAGCTTCATAAAAACACGGGTAACGACGCCCGCGCCCCGAAAATACTCGTGATACATATCCCAGAGATAGCGCATGGGACTATGGCAATAACAAATATGGTAAGCGTCGGGATTAGGAACAACACCCTTCACTGGACCCGCCTCACTGGAAATAATTAAATCATATTCCTGAAGGTTAAATTCTTTGAGCGCATTAGGCATGAGTGGCATGTATTTTTGATACCAGTTTTTTGCGAAAGGCAATTTGTTAATGTACGACGTATACACCCGATGGCGGTTAATCAGCGCTGACACCGCCTTTGGATTATAAACATGGGTATAAATGTCAGCGTCAGGAAAAAGTTCAAGCAGCGCTTCAAGCACTTTCTCCCCACCGCGCATATTAATGAGCCAGTAGTGAATAATAGCTGTTTTCATAGTGTTAACTCCCGTAAAATAATCGACGCGGTTTTCTCAAATGTGTAGCGCCCACGAATGGTTTCCGTCAGCGCGACGCGTGGCGCGTCCCTTCCACGCAGTAGCGATAGCAGCTTTTCTTTCAGGTCCGCGCTGTCGCCCACGCGGAAAAACGTTACTGGAAAGTCAGCGTATATTTCCCTAAAAACCGGTATATCCGACACAAGCGCCGCCGTGCCGGAGACCATAGCCTCAAGCGGCGGCAGACCAAAACCTTCATACAAAGACGGCTGCACCAGTAACGCGGCTTGGGCGAGCAGGGTTTTGAGTTTTTCATTGGAAATAAAGCCGGTAAATTCGACCGACGAATCATCAGCCTTGCCAAGCTTTTTGAGCGATTCAGTGTCCGCTGACCGGAAATTGTTTTTCTCACCAACAATGACGAGTTTATGGGTTAAGCCCTCTGTCCGCGCCTGAAAAAAAGCCTCGATTAAACACCACAATCCTTTGTGCCTTTTGATATTGCCGATAAACAGGATCGTGTTTGTTTTATTCATTGGCGCTGATTCCTTGAGTAAATACGGCTGGATAGCAATATGGGTAACAACGACCGGTGGTGCCGCGCCCGCGTAGTGCTGTATTCTCGACCGCGAGAATTGCGACACAGTAAAAATCTTTTTTGAGCGATGAAAGGCGCGGCGATAAAACCACATCCGCGCCATAAGCCCCAAACGCGACGTAAGCTCAGGCATATCGGGAAAAATAATGTCGTGGATGGTGGCGTAAACAGGCACGATAATTCCGCCTGGGATGTTGAAATAGGGAGAATAGAATAAATCGGTATTGTTTATTTTTTCTAAAAGCGCGGGCGGGAATAGAAAAAGTTCTTTTATTGAAAAAGGCTTTATCGCGCAGGCAAGAACTTGCACGTCGCGCCTATTCTTGCTTAAAGCCGTAAGCCGCGCCGGTTCTCCCAATAGAACAAAGCGACGGGACGATGCCAGAAAATACGGCAGACATTCGCGCAGGTATACGCCAACTCCGCTGGCGTCAAGCATCCGGCAGTCAATGGTGATGGTCATTACGCTTATCTGTGATAACAGCTTCAGTTCCAGCCAATCGAGTCAAGATACTTTCCCAACACGCCGGTAAAGCGTCGCATTTCCCCGTCTGGTATACAGGATATACCCAATGCCTTTCAAGGTATTGGAACCGCTGCTGCTTATAAAATAATCGAAACATATTGACTTATTCCTTTTTTTATAAACCCGAATTGCTCATACATCTTTTCCAAAGAACTATTCACGCCTATATGCACTATTACTTTATTATTACTATTCAGCACATTTTCTACCGCCTCATTTATAAGCGCTTCTGCAAACCCATAATTTCGGTATTCATCAATCACCAATAAATCGTAAAGTTCCATTATTCCTTTTCCATACGTTATATCAATATAGCCTATCACTCTATTCTCATATATCGCTACAAAAGGTTTGAATATATTTAATGCCTTTATTACCTTTTCAGATGTCCAAAACCTGCCTTCGTCATTATGTATCTTGCTATATTCTTTATAATAATTCAATGACAATTCTTTTATTTCTTTCGTATTTATCGATGGAACAAAATCATTCAAAACAACTTCCATACATAACTCCGGCTCAGCAAACATTGCGTTACTATTTTGCAGCCATGTAATCATTTTTTTGTTTTCTACAGGATATATTAAATCATTTTATATGACTTATAATTATTTCTCAGATAATTCAGTGTCATAACGAAATCAGATTCATCATCAAAAAATCCGCCCAAACATTCAAGATAATGTTCCGTTGGTTCATTAAGAAAACAAGCAACCCCGCTTATTAAAGCGTCAAAATATATAACAACAATGAAATCATCAGGATGAGCTATAATTCTATTTAAGAATTCTTTTATTTCCACCAATTCTTTGGGACAAATCTTGCAGGAAGATTCAATAGTCAATTGTTTCTTGAACTCTATTTATATCGCGGATGTCATTTAATGTTAGCTCTTTCATTTTACGGCGTTCCTCCCTAACGCATTATACTTTTTTGCGTTAGGAATTGCCAAGCGCCTTTTGAATTGTTTCTTTATTTTTATTATACCAATACTCATCAGCGCGATACATCCTACAGTACCTATAAGAATAAGTCCCGGCGGTTCATCAAATATACCATCAATAAAATATTTTAGAATACATATTATGCCAATTATTCCATAAAACAAAGGCAGTACAATACCTGGTTTTATATTTCCATTTATTTTGTTTATATTACGCACTCCCAAATACATGAGTCCAACACATAGTATAACCCCAATGAGGCATAGACCCGGCGCGTCGTCTATTTCACCCCAGAAAAATAAGATTGATCCAATTATAATACCGCTAACTATGGGTATTATAGCACCCGGATTTATATACTGTTTTATGTTCATATACGTTCTCCCTATGATTGGTATTATCGGAACCTCGTTTCCCCTCTTGAGTAGTTCCCACCGGTCTGTATCGCCCTCCCACTGACCCTTATCCGCCTCGTTGCTGTGTCAATCCCGCTTTCGACAAGCAGTTTTTACTATGTTCGACAGCTTCAGTTCCAGCCAATCGAGTCAAGGTACTTCCCCAACACACCGGTAAAGCGTTGCATTTCCCCGCTCTGAATGTCTCCGATATTGGCAATACGGAAGGTGTTTATCTTACCCAGCTTCCCCGGATAAATCGTGAATCCCGCTTTACGGGCAACATCGTGGAGCGCGTCAAAATCGTAAACAGGCGTTTCCGGATCACAAATTGCCGTGATGAGACGCGATTGATCTTCCTCTTTTACCAGCATTCTGAGCTTGTAACGCTTGACCGCCTCGACAAGAATACGCCAGCACGCAGTGTAACGCCGGTAGCGCCCTACAACAGTTTCCTGCTTAGTCTCCAAAATTGCCTGCCTGAGCGCGTAGAGCGTTTGCACCGGCGGGGTAAACCGCGTCTGACCGGTTTTCACAAAATAGGCATACTGGTCGTACAGGTTGAGGTAGTAATTCCGCATGGGAATGGCGACGGTTTTTCCCAGTTCCACCTTATTACAAATGACAAAACCCACTCCCGCCATGCCTTGAATGTTCTTGTTCGATGTGGAAGCCATGAAGTCTATGCCGAGCTTCTTCAAGTCCATGGGAATTCCGGCATAGGCACTCACCGCATCAACAATCGTTACGAGGCCGTAGTGTTTTGCCAGTGGACAGATGCGATCAAGGGGATTGAGCAAGCCTGTTGTGGTTTCGTGGTAGACAATGCCCAGGTGAGAATAAGCGCCAGACTTGAATTTCGCCTCAAGAGAGGTAAGATCGATTGCCTCATACACAGAACTTTTGAATACCACGTGGGGCAACTTGTACACCGCGGCGATTTTCGCCATCCGTTCACCATAAGAGCCATTGTCCACAATCAGGATGCGGCCATTGTCAGGCACACAGGAGGAGAGCATCACCTCATCCGCGGCGGTTCCTGAGCCGCCGAATAGCACCGTCTCGTATTCCGCTGGATCCGCCACAAAGGAAGTAAGCTCCCGGCATATCCAAACCATCAGCTCGCCAAATTCTTTTTCACGCGGACAAATATCCGGCGCAACTTGGGCGTACTTTACCGTATCGCTCGTGGTCGCGGGGCCGGGATTGAGCAGCACTTCGCGCCGGATCGCGCGGAGCGCCTCGTTCTCAGCTATACGTGGAAAGACATGGTTTTCAGCACTCCTGAGCTGTTTTTCATCATCAATCTCCTGCCAGGCGTAGTATTCGATTTTTCGGACAAAAACAGAAAAGGTTTCCGTCCGCGCCCTTGCCACCGCCGCGATTGCCTGCTCGTACTCCAACATGGGAAGCGTTTCGCGATTCCGTACGGCATACTCAAGCATGGCGTGAAGAAAACCCGGCGTTAGTTTAGAAATGCCCACCAATTCGCCGGACACCGACGCAAGGTCTGCCCTGTTTTTGGAAAGGCCGCTGAGAAGACCGCCCTCACTAGTCTCCAGATATACCTCGTCCCCAGAATGAGTCGCACCAGAACCCAGAATCACGTTTTCGTGGCCTTCGTTACACAACACATGGAGGCCAACGCTGTCGTAAATCAGGTCTGATTCCAAAAGCAAGAAGTCGCCGGTAACAAAGGGCGCGCATACCTCAAGGGTACCCATGCTGCCCGTTGAAGCGTAGGCCGCGTTGTACACTGTCTGAATCGCCGGATACTTCTCGGCAAGGGCATCGTATTGCTCACGGCAGTGTCCCGTACCGATGATGATCTGTTCCACGCCCGCTCCCAGTAGCTTTTGTATTGACCACTCGACCATAGCCCTGCCGCCAATGTCCAGAAACCCCTTTGGCATTGCCTGAGTTCTGTCTTTTAAGCGGGAACCCAGCCCCGCCCCAAGGATAAGCGCCTGTTTTATCATGATAATCCTTTAATATAATCCATCAATAT
The DNA here is from genome assembly GCA_031279205.1 of Treponema sp. Classification (GTDB taxonomy): domain Bacteria; phylum Spirochaetota; class Spirochaetia; order Treponematales; family Breznakiellaceae; genus JAIRMT01. The sequence continues at coordinate 8,887 of JAITIX010000070.1, forward strand.
AATTCATAAATGCCGCCTTATTTTCCAACGGCGTGGAACTTGGGCGCCCCAAATCGTTCCGCGCGCCTTTCCTCACCCGCGCTTCAATGAACGTAAGCGCCTCATAACTTGCCTCAAGCGCCGCCTGCAGTTCCGCCACAGTCCGCGCCAAATACACATTGACATACCCACACGCACGGGCGATAGCGGGCAGATCAATGCTCGGCGCAATAGTGGGCTGCCCGCCCACAGAATCATGGGCGCCGTTGTTCAGCACAATATGGAGCAGGTTACGCGGCTTCCTCACGCCGATTGCCGCCAGCGCTCCCATGTGCATAAGAAGCGCGCCATCCCCATCAAGGCAAGTAACCGGCAGTTGAGGCTTTCGCAGCGCCACTCCCAGCGCAATGCTTGAGGCGTGTCCCATGGAACCAACAGTGAGAAAATCCCGCGCGTGACTCTGTCCCTGTCTTTCACGGAGTTCGTACACTTCCCGCGACGCCATACCAGTGGTGGAAATAAAAACCCCCGATTCAGGCGCGGCGCGGAGAACTTCCTCAATCGCCTGTTCCCGACTCATCTCCGCCTCAATCCCCTCGCCTTTTTGAAAAGCATAGGGCGCGAAAGTGTTTTTCCGCACCACAAAGGCAAAAGGAGCGTTGGTTCCCGCAATACGGCAAAAGGCGCGCGCTATTTGTTCCTCCGCTTCATCCTTTTCGCAAGAAAGGTCTGTGTAAGGGATTCCCATATCCTCAAGCAGGACACAAGTTACCTCGCCCTGTTTTATATGCTGAGGCTCATCGGGTACCCCGCGCTCGCCCCGCCAGCCAATAACGAGAATCATCGGGATGCGGTACACTTCAGCGTCGGCAAGGGAAAGCAGCGGGTTAGTGGCGTTTCCCAGACCAGAGTTCTGCATATACACCAGCGGGATATTCCCACTTGCCAGATGATACCCCGCCGCAAGCCCTATTGCCGCGCCTTCGTTCACCGCAATAATGTGCCGCGTGGAATCACTATGCTCAGTGATATAGGCGCAGAAACTCTTCAGCAGTGAATCTGGAACCCCAGTAAAGAAACCAACGCCCCGCTTCACCAATGCTTCATAAAAAAAACCAGCTTCAATCATACCTAACCTTGCGTTACTTCCCGCCGGGAATCAGTTCCAGTATCTGCTTAATCGGCATACACAGAGAATCCGCCTCAAGGGAACGCTCGTGTTCGAGTATCGACGCGGCAACCTGCACCATCGCCGGATATGAGGCGCGAAGCAGATGATTCGCGTAGATGACGATGTTCGCGCCCCAGGAGACAAGCTCCTTTTCAGTGAACTGATTATACGTGGTTGGTACCAGCACAATCGGAACATGGGCATATTCAGCGCGAAAAACCGCGCAAAAGGCTTTGATATCCGTACCCGATGATTCTCTACTGTGGATCATCACCCCGTCCGCGCCAGCTTCAACATAGGCGCGCGCCCGATCCAGCGCCTCTTCCACAGAAAATCCCGCGATGAGACTCTCAAGCCGGGCAATAATCATGAAGTCCTTGGTAACCTGCGCCCGCTTGCCAACGCTGATCTTCTCACAAAACGCCGGAATCGGGCTTAGTTCCTGAACAACCTCAGTACCAAAGAGAGAATTCTTCTTCAGCCCCACCTTGTCTTCAATAATTACCGCCGAAACCCCATTCCGTTCCAGCGTATGAACGGTAAACACAAAATGCTCGCTCTTGCCGCCAGTATCACCATCAAAGATAATAGGCTTGGTGGTACATTCCAGAATGTTGGTCAGGTCTTGCAGTCTGGTGGTGAGGTCAACCGCCTCAATATCAGGCTTACCCTTACTGGTAGAGTCCGTGAGGCTGGATGACCATATCCCGTCAAAACTGTGAAGCCCGTCGTCTTTGGTGATTTCAAGATGTTCAATGATGAGGCCGGAAAGTCCTGAATGCGCCTCCATGACGCGCACCAGAGGCTTCACGTCGATCAGGCGGCGGAGGGTTTTCAGCCGAATGTCCGGGGTTGTACCAATGGAACGCATGGCCTCGTTCAAAGCCGAGGAACTGACGCCCTGTGTATAGGGAATCTCGATCACCGCGCCGCCGAGTTCCGCCATAACCGCGTATACATCGTCCCGCTCTTTTTGCAGAGAGCCGCTTTTCCAGTCGTCCCCGTGAATAATGGCGGCGGGTTTATACCTCCGAAGGTTTGGCACATAGCTCCACTCTTCCTGAGGAACCACCCGCGAAACGCCCTTGATATGTTCGATAACCTGCTTTCGCTGTTCGTAGGTGAGATAGGGCAGGCGTTTATGAGCCGCAATTGCCTGATCCGTGAGAAGCCCCACCAGCAGCTCCCCGCGCCTCGCCCCCTCACTAATGATGTTGATAATGCCTGGGTGAATGATGTCGCCCCTCATGCCAAGATAGATGAGCATCTGCTTCCTATTCTCCCTCCTTGCCTCCGGGGCGACCCATTCTTTCACGGTATAATAGCTTCTTCAATGTCTCCCCACGGCCCTTTTTCACCTTCCCGCTGGATTTCCCACCGTCCGCACATATACACTTTTTCTCCCCGCTCATGTTCCTCAAACGTAAGCTCAAGGGGCGGATTCGTGTCAAAGGCGGAGTTGACCAGCTCGGAAATATCCTTGGGCGCTTCCTTGAGTTTAGCCCATCTAATCTCAATACCTTTAACCCCGGCAGGTTTACCCCGGTGGGACGAGTCTTCGTCCTTGTAATAGATTTTGATAATTCGTCTGGTGCTGGTGTCAGTGGACAACTGCGGGGAAGTCGTGGGCGCTTTTATCTGATGCCTGGTTCCGCTGTAAACAGGCAGTCCCATTGCCGTGCGGTCGTCATCGCTCACCGCCGGATTATACAAGAGGTAGGCCTTATTGTAGACCCGAAGTTCCTTTTCAAGGCTCTTGCGAGCCTCCTTTTTCTTTTGGGTGTCCAATTTTCCCCGATTGGGATTCTGGCACGCCGTGAAAGTGTCCTCAAACGCCGTCAAAAGGGGAACCAAGACGGTTTGAGGGGAGGGAATGTTCCATACGCTGAAACGCTGGGTAACATAAGCGATTAAGTTCTTAACCCACGCAAGAAACGCGGCTTCAGCAGAGGGGACATAGTTTGTACCTGGCATAAAAATACCTTCCTTTAGCAAAATTGAGCCTATCCCATACAGGACGGCTGTATACCGGCAAAGAGTAAACCTCACCTAGTATGCTGTCAAGCATTTGGGTAAGAAGTCTAGCCAATCCCACGCAGAGCATACCTCGCTCAGTATACTGAACACTCCGCTCAGTATACTGAACACTTCACTCAGTATACTGAACACTCCGCTCAGTATACTGAACACTCCGCTCAGTATACTGAACACTTCACTCAGTATACTGAACACTTCACTCAGTATACTGAACACTCCGCTCAGTATACTGAACACTCCGCTCAGTATACTGAACACTCCGCTCAGTATACTGAACACTCCGCTCAGTATACTGAACAGGTCTCAAGTTATAGCGAAAACACCAAGTAGGTTCATGGTTAAGAAGCGGCGTTTTGGCGCTCATGGATAGTGGAATACTGCTTACAATGTTATGTTCGTCGGGCAAGCGGTGAGCGGCAGCGGGGTCAGCCGGATATCCGTGGTTGTGCTGATGGAACGCGCGGCTTTGGTCAGGGCTGAGAAACTGAGCGCCGGCGTATAGGGCGGGCGTTTAGGCCATAATTGGTTTTACGAATGTCCTCATGCATTTGCTTTACGCTCCATCATAAAATCCACGATTCGCTTCCCCGCCCCGCCGCGATACTGCCACGCCTCATCTTTTGCCTTTAGCCGCGCGGCTTTGAGTTCCGCGCTGTCCGCCGCGTTTTTTATCACATCGCCTATTGTGGGGAAGAATTCTTCTTTTAACTCAATGCCGATTTTCTCAAGAGTCTTGAATTGCCAAAGCTGTTCCGCGGCGTTTTCGCCGAGATCGTCGGCGTCGTAGGGGCGCAGGTCTATGCCTTGCTTCACGTATATCACGGGCTTGTCGCACAGAAAAGCATAATCAAAAATAATTCCAGAAAAATCAGAAATCATAATATCGGCTTTTTTAAGGGAGAAGATATTTTCCCGCTCATAATCCCACTCAAGATTGGCGCTGTCCTTATATTTCGCGGTGAGCGCGTCAAGCATTGCCGCCTCGGATTTCCTTGACTGTGGGTGCGGGCGCACAATAATACGCCAGCCGGTTTTTACCAGCGGATCAAGCAGCTTTTCCCCGCAGCGCGAAAGTAGCGCCGAAGTTCCCCATGACGGCGAAACCAGCACGGTAAACGGGTGTTGTTCCTCTTGAGGAACTTGTTTAATTCGTTCCGCGTATACATCGAGATATGGACACCCTACTGTTACCAGTTCCTTTGCCGGTAATGTTCTCTGTTTTTCGAGTGTGCGGATATCTTTTGCCTGATAATCGCCGGAGAGCAAAACTGAATCAAAATAATCAAGCCCGAACAAGCGGTAGGTTGTGGCGTCGCTTGTCATGTGCAGTACGTGGGCGTAATGCCTCACCATTTTCGAGCGCTTGAGCTGATATACCTGAAGACCGGGCGTGGTCATAAGCGCAATGTCCGCGGCAAGCACATTGAGCCGTGCGAAAGCCTTATTCCCCTGGTCGATAAATTCCGCCTTGACATACTGATATTCCGCCGCGAACACTGGATCGTCCTCAGCGGACGTAAAATACATGACTTCAACGCGCCGTCTCTCGAATTCATCGAGTACCGGCTTAAACACATTCCAATACTGTTTACCCTCGCAGTAAATCACATACGGATGCTGGGTGCTGGAAGCGGATGCTGCTGTTTTTCCGGCTGAGAAGAACACCTTTGCCTTGATAATGATTGCCCGCGACAGGAAATACAGTGTTGCCGCGGCGCCGATTAAGATTGAGAAAAGCGCGCTCCCTGTGCCGGGATCAATGTAAAGTGGATGAAAAGACATTATTCTTACTCCTTTTCCTTTATCGAATTACTATACTCTATCATTCCCACACGTCCAGTTCTCTGTTTTTGAAGAAATACTTCCTGTCTTTTTCTCCGATTTCACGGGCAACACGGCAGGGGACGCCAAAGGCAACGACGTTTGTGGGTATGTCGCTGGTAACAACGCTTCCGGCGCCTATTACTGAATTATCGCCTATGCTTATGCCCGGCATTATCTGGACGCCGGAGCCGATCCACACATTTCTGTCTATACGCACTGGCAAATTATACACATAATGATTTTCCCGCAATACAGGCAGTATGGGATGGCCGGATGTGGCGATAACGACATTAGGCGCGATCATGCAATAATCGCCAATGTAAATATGTTCATCGTCCACAAAGGTTACGTTGAAATTACAATATATGCCTTTTCCGAAATGCACATGGCGGCATCCCCAGTTTGCGTTTAACGGTGGTTCGATATGGCAGTCTTCGCCGATTTCGGCAAACATTTCTTTCATGATTTTCTGTCGTTTTTCTTGTTCCAATGGCCGGGTGTTATTAAAATCGAATAACTTTTCCATATAAACAAGCTGGGGTCCCATTACCGCTGGGTCGTCATAGCGATAGGGCAGTCCTTTTTCTTTTCGTTCTTTGTGGTTCATAAAGCTTCCTAATAATGTTAACAGATAATGGTATTGGAATCACGCATCGCAAACTTGAGTGGTTTCAAGCTGAAACCGCCGTGCGCGGCAACGCTGGGTGGCGAAGTATATACAGGCCTGTTATGCGTCGTTCCCGTACTCTTACATTATTTTATCTATTCCCAGATAATAAACCAAGTATTTTTGGCATTATTCTACCATGTATACTTCAGGAATAACACCGCCAATAATAACCACTAAGTATTATTCCGCCCCTGCTTGGGATGAGGGAGCTATTGGCATATTTTTCCTGAATTCAATCTAAAAGCTCCGCACAGGCCGCACCCAATACTCGCCGTTCTTGCGGTATGTGGCTGGGGTTTGAACATTCCCGTTTGAGTAGCTGTTGCCTTTTGGGGTTGGGCTGTCGCCGTTCTGAATGCCCCACGCGAAGGAATTGCTCTCTGTGGTGGACGACCAATAGACACCGACATTAAGCATACTCCAACCGTGGACGTCGTCAAGCAGTTCTTCAAGCTCATCTATGTCGGGCAAACGCCAGTCGTCATAGCCGCCGTGGCTGTAGTTCTCGCAAAGCTGTTTGGCGCGTTCCCATGTGCCTGTTCCGACGTTTTTCGGCGCGCACTCTAAGTAACGCCAGCCGGCGGAGTAGTTGCCCTTGTCGTAGAACACAAAGCCTCCGGCAGGGCCTACGAGATTGCCGCTGTCAAGCGCCTGGCACGCCATCATAATGAGCGCGATAAATGCACATAACGTGCTATACCTTTTTTTCATACTTACCTCCGTCCTGTCAAACTGGCGGAATTCCCGCCGGAGCGCGTCGTAAAATAGCCGAAACGGTAGATATAGCCCAGCGTGAACCGGCTATCAATACCTTTAAAGTCGGTTTTAACGGTCCAGCGTAGGTCAATGGCCGAATGATCGAATATCCAAAGATATCCGGCATTGAAATCAAACGTCGGCTTATTTACCGTAACCGGCTCGACGTGTGATTCAGATGGATAGGTGTAGCGTGAGAAACTCGCGCCGGCTCCAATACCTATGTATAGGCCAAGATTGTCGCTTTTCAAGAAAATGTTCACATGCAGATATGGAGCAATCGACAGGTACTTAACATCTTGCACATCCTTCTCCCCGTGGGCTAACCCAAAATCTGAGCCAAGTTCAAAGAACGTGTTGGCGAATGGCGAAAACGTCAGTCTTGCGGACACGAGGAAGGCTGGAGTAGAAACCACTGCAGTTCCGATAGCGACTCCCAGGCTGTTAAGGCGAGTAGCCCAGTATTCCAGCGCTGCTACGCGCGCGGCTTCTTGCGCGGCTAGAGCGGCTTCTTGGTCGGCTATCTGTCTCTCTATAGCGGCGATCCGCGCTCTGTCTGCGGTAATAGCGATGTAACCCGCTACCGCCGCGCTTGCCGTGTCCCTGTTGTTCACCGTGTCTATCCGCACGGTGAGCGTGTCGGTGATGTCGTCAATCTTTACCTTCTTGAATTCACACCAGGCAAGAGCCATCTCTGGCTTGAACGGGTCGCCCTGGGAAATGCTGTTGGTGAGAGATGCCTCGCCGCGTCCAATGACAGCGCCCACATCGTTCAAAAGAGAGGCGGCGATAGAGAAGGCTCGTGGATAGTCCACAGGCCATGTGTTCGTTAGCGCCGCTCCGTACACATTGGTTCCGGGTGTTACGTTCCACTCGATTGACGCGCTGGACACGGCCGCAACTGCGTACTGTTTTCCGACGTTGTTTACTTTATCCAGCGCGTCTTTTACCGCGTTCATCGCGTCCTGGACTTGGCGAAAGCGTGTGGCCATGGCTACGTTCACGTCCTCGAATGCCTTGTTGACGGTGGTAAAGCTCTCGTTCAGGTTCAAGAGTGCGTCCAACACGTCGTTGAGGGCGTCCATGCTCGTAGGCTCGGAGACGATTCTAAACCGCAGGTCTACTGTAGCGTTTTCGTAATCAATCGTCCCGTATCGCTCTGTTTCTGGGTTGTAGAGAATCCTGAAGGGTGGATGTTCCGCGTAAAACGCTTCGGCTTCTCGGAGCAGGGCGATAAGTTCTCTTTGCCGCTGGAAAAGAGCCTTTTCCTGGTCACGGAGTGGCTGGCGTTGCTGATTGATCCGGCGGAGGAAGTCCTGCCACTGGTCAAAAACTTCTTTCCGCTGGCGCAGCAGGGTCTGTTGCTGTTCCTCTATAGCCGCCTTGTTCGCTCGGTAGCGGGCAAGCTCATCGCGAGCGTCGGTTCCGATGTTTCCCGTGCTGACTGGCTGTATCGCGGGCAGGGTGAATGTGGGCGCGGTAAACGCCAGAGCGGTAAACGTGGGGATTTCAAACATTGCTGTCTGATATGCGGAAAGACGTTGGGCTGCTTCTTTCAGGCTGGGGTCAATGGCCGCTGCTTCGTAGGTGTATTGCATTCTTTCGAACGCTGTTGGGGCTGCGTTGGCCTTGGCAAGGGCAGTTTGTGAGTTGACAGTTTTTGCATCGGCCGCGCTGCCTAGTTTTTGCTTTCCCATTTCGGTGAGTCGCACTCCCAGTTGTCCAAGCAACTCGGACGAAGCGTGTCTGATACCGGTAAAATTATCCAGTTCGTCAAAAGTACAGATTTCAGAATACGATGCTGTCATCATTTTATCTGAGGCGTTGCTTATTTGTATTTGAAGCGCGTAACCAGAGTTGGTTTTGGTAATAGTCCCGTTCATAAAATAATCGGTAGGCGGCAGGTGTCCCAAATCAAGTTCTTTGGAATCATCGTCATAGTAACCCGAATAGAGTTCCGCGTAAATGTCTTCCAAATTACTTCGGTCAAACACGAATATTTTAGAATAATCTCTAAAGTTAGCTGCGAATTCGAGTTCGATCGTGATGAGCAGGTAATCCTGATCGGCGGGTATACCATTTCCTTTGAGCGGCAGAATGGTAATGGTCTTGCCATTACCGCCGTCGCCTTCAAAATATGCTGTAGGTGTTTGTTCTATAGGCGCGGCATCTTTTTTTCCGCCTGCAAACGCGGTGCATACCACCATCAAACTGAGTGCCAATAACAATGGTTTCCTCATCTTCTCTCCTCTTATTTATCCTTATTGCCCACTAAGTAATCAGTACATTTGCCGGCGTGTGAGGCGCAGCGACCTAGCGAAACGAAATCACGAACCTACTGGCTGCGAAGCATATACAGCCTATTATGCGCAATAAAAATGCTACTACGATACTATTTCATTCCTTATTCTAATTTTTTAAATTCAATTATGTCTAAATTCTCCCACCTGACGGCATCTCCTGATACCGACCCTATATGGAAATGTACAGATTCAGGATAATGCCATTCAGTATTATATGAAATATTGCAATTGATGGAAACATAATCTTCATTTTTATACATTTCTGATCGCCAATACTTAAAATCGGATAAAATAC
>JAITIX010000084.1 GCA_031279205.1 Treponema sp.
CTGGCTGACGTGTTCTGTTGAGAATAGGGCTTGCTGAAATCAGCAGACCCTTTTACTTTAAGAAGAGGAGGAAACATGGCGCTTATTCACGCTCATTTTTATTCAGACGCGCTGGGAATGCAGAGAACCATTGATGTGATTCTGCCACAACGCACCAAAGGAAACGGCGCTCAGGCTGGCGCGGGAGGCGGGCAAGTTCCCGTGCTATATCTGCTCCACGGCTGGAGCGATAATCACACTGGCTGGCAACGGCGCTCGTCCATTGAACGCTACGCACTGGAAAAAGGACTGGCTGTCATCATGCCCGGTACTGACCTGGGTTTTTATACGGACATGAAGTATGGTTATGACTTTTGGCAATTTTTTAGCCAAGAACTGCCTGGGCTTGTCCACGAGTTTTTCCCCGGTCTTTCCACACGGTGGGAAGATACCTTTGTCGCAGGCCTTTCGATGGGCGGCTTTGGCGCGCTAAAGCTCGGCGTCAACTGCCCGGAACGTTTCAGCGCAGTGGCCAGCCTCTCCGGTCTCACAGACCCACTGTGGGCGTACCGGAGTGGTAACCAAGACAACGAGAGTGCTTGGTTCAACACCTTCGGCAATGAGGACGAAGTACGGGGCAGTGTTAATGACATTCACTATAAAATGGAAGCACTCATTGCTTCCGGCAAAACACAGCCCCGTTTCTACCAGACCTGTGGGACCGAGGATTTTCTGTATAACGTTAATGTTGCATTCAGGGATCGTTTCAAAGACCGCATTGACCTCACCTATCACGAGGAAGCGGGCGCGCACGAATGGGACTATTGGGACCGGAACATCCAGCGTGTAATCAAATGGCTCCCTCTCGCGGCTAATAAGGAGGTTCGCTGATGGCTTTCATGGAAGTAGATTTCTCTTCTGAGGTATTGGGGATGAATTGTCAGGCCAATGTGATTATCCCTCAGAGTCGGGCTGGCGTTGGCGTTGAAGGCGCGACAGCACCCACCTCAGCGTATCCGGTGCTATGGCTTTTGCACGGCGCAAGCGATGACCACACGATCTGGTCGCGTTTTACCTCCATTGAACGCTATGTAAGCTCAATGAACCTTGCTGTGGTCATGCCTGCGGCGCACCTCAGCGCCTATATCAACATGGTACACGGCCTGCGTTACTTCGACTTTTTCACGGAAGAGCTTCCTGTTATCATGGGCGAGTTTTTCCCGATTTCTTCCAAACGGGAAGACAACTATGTTGCTGGCCTCTCGATGGGCGGTAATGGGGCGCTCACTCTGGGACTTGGCAGGCCTGACGTGTATTCCGCCATTGGCTGTTTCTCCGCGGGCAATTTCAACATGAGGCTGGGAAACCGTACCGTGATAAACCCGCGCAAATCAGGCAAGGCGTCTCGTGATCTGGCCGTATACGGCGTTGAAGACCGCGCTCAACTGCTCGGCAATCCCGCATACGACTGCTTTGCCAAAGCAGAGGCTGCTATCAAGTCAGGAGCGCCCCTGCCACGAATCTTTCACTGTTGCGGCACAGAGGACTTCCTTTACGAAAACGCAAGCGAGACAGCCGCATGGTTCAGGAAGCATCCCCAGTTCAGCTACGAATTCCACGAAGCCCCTGGTGTTCATAACTGGAAGTTCTGGGACGAGTGGGTGCAGATTTTCCTTAAGTGGCTTTTGCCTTCAGAGGTGAAACCAGCAACCTGAAAAGCGCGGTGGGTTCGACACCGGTAGCAAAGTACCACGCTCACCCACCGTACTCACCGGGGAGTTGACCCTGTGGCGGGAACTGAGGCTCTATAGTGGAAACCTTTATACCTGCAAACGAGATACCAGTTTCAAGAGTTCCTCTGACTTATCGAGCAAAATATGTAGGTCTGCATCAACTTGAGTCGCCAGTTTGACGTTATCCACTGCAATACTGCTCACCTCATTCACGAGGCTTGTCGCCGACTTACTTGAATTCGACTGTTCCTCTACCGCCTCTGCGATGGATTGTATTTTGAGCATGGTCTCTTTAACCCGCACCCCCGCCGTAGTCAGGGAAGCCGCTGTTTTTTCAGCAAATTCTGTTACCTGAGCTATGGAACCTACCACTTTGTCCATGCTTGTAATGTTGGTCTGGGCAAGATTCTGCATATCTTTTATGTTGCCTTCCACATCCCGTGCGGCAATCCGGGTCTTTTCCGCCAGTTTCCGCACTTCCCCAGCCACTACCGCGAAACCTCGTCCGGCATCTCCGCCAGCATGGGCAGCTTCAATAGAAGCATTCATCGCCAGCAAGTTGATTTGATCGGCAATATCAGTAATGACCTTCATAATATCCCCGATCTTATTTGACTGCTTTCCCAGATTGTTAATGTTTCCGGTGAGGCTTTCCGTAAAACTGTGCAAATCATGCAGCGCTTTACCTGACTCCTGAGCCATGCGTATACCATTTTCAACTTGCTGATCCGACTCTCTGGATTTTTGCGTCACCGTTTCCGCGCTTTGGGCAATGTGCAGTATGCCGTTGGCACGCTGCTTCATAGACACCTTTATGTCATTGAGCCGCTCGGTCTGGGTATTACCCCTGCTCTTTACCCCTGCGGTGCATTCTATAAGACTGCTTATGCGCCCCTGAAGCTCATCGGTAGCCTTTTCAATCTGCGCTGAAAACTCCGTAAGCTTGTCGGTAGCGTTCCGGGTTGCCATAGATAGAGTCTTAGCCTCCTTTGTCTGAGACTTGCTCACCAATCCAGCTTTGAGATTCTCCGCTATACGCAGAAGAGCCTTCTGTAACACCGTAAGCTCATCGTTCCCTGAAATGGAAATCTTGATGTCCATGTTACCGGCGGGACTGGAAGCCAGTTGTTCAGCCATCTGTACCGTCTCCTCAAGAGACTGGGTAACCGACTGTACCGTGGCGATGCTAAGAACTACCAGAATCAAGGCCATCAGGACCATGATACTGCCGCTGAAAAGAGTAAGCGACTGAGCGGTCAAGAACACCGTGATGATAAGCCCGGCGATTGAGAGCAGTAAGATACTGACAGTCGCGATCATACGAGTTCTTATAGATATACTCCGTAACATAATAATTTCCTTTATATACCTCTGTTAACGAGAGTTACTCGGTATATACATTTGATACATGAAGTCTTACAAACGCGATTATCCATCTTTATGCTAATTTCATCAAGTGAAATCACGAACATTTTTGCTTATAGCATTGTCGCAAGCCAGCACCTGTTTCCGGGCTATGAGAAAATTTCAGCGGTGGCGCTGGTTTTCACCATCAGTTCCATGACACCCGCGTCTCTGGCGCCCGCCCCGATGAGATCATCAGAAAGGCGGAGGAATTGAATCTGTATCAAACGCACATCCTGCTCACCTACGGATACTTTGATCATATCGGCATATTACGAAGCATCAGGAGGATGCGAGCGACTGTCGCCGTGACGATTGCCATACACGAAGCGGACGCGCACCGGCGTTGCCGGTCTGTGGCCGCTTGGCGACAATGTAGCGGTGTATCCGGGACACGGCGGGACTACGGTCATAGGCGCGGAATGCCACTTCTACGACAGGGCTTTTCCCGACGCTCTATAAGCGGGCGTCCGCGCCGCCGCCGCTTTCCACCCCGTCTTTTTTCTTATTAACAGCGTCTAGTATTTATGTTTCTTATTTACTATAACTATGAGCGTTCCCAAGATCGCTGTTTCGCGCGTTCTGGGGGAAGCTTCCTATTAAAAGTTTATTTTGGAGGGCTTTCGTGTTACGGCAAATAACTATTGGTATGAGGATAATTGTGATTATCGCTGTTATGTCATTGGCTATAATTGGGCTTGTCATCATCCTTTTCTTTACAACCCAAAATATAAAACAAATAGGGCTTAATGACGCTGAAGAAGCCATGTTGAA
>JAITIX010000117.1 GCA_031279205.1 Treponema sp.
TAGTTCGATTTTGATGTGCTTTCCTCTCATTGTGTTGTCACCTCGTCTTGTCAAGATGACCTCAGTATAGCACACCTTTGAATTATTTGTGTAGTTTTAGATGACACAAGGTACTAGGGTGAAAAAACACTGACAAATCGCCGGAACGGGAAAACGACCAAAGACCTGTGAACCGACGATGGGCCGATGAGTATCGAAGTCCCCCGGGACCGGGAAGGCAGCTTTGAGCCGCAGGTGGTACCCAAACATCAGCGGGAGTTTCCGGAGGTTGACGATGAGCCTCTACGGAGCAAGCTCCGCGGTATCTTAAACCTCATGTTACGCAAGGAAAAAATTTACCACAAACGACACAGGCGAACACGGACAAAAGTCAGGAATTCCAATCAAAAAGTCCGTGTTTTTCCGTGTTTTCCGCAAGATCAGTGGTTTCTTTTATTCTTCTGCGTAAGGTGAGTTAAACGTTGCGTTGCTTTGAACGGAGGCTCGTTCGATAGGAAGTTTATTATACCCTCCCCCGCACAAGCGGGCTCTTGGGTTTAATACCAAATTTTTGTAAGCGTTGCGTTATTTGAGCCGGAGCAAGCTTGGCAAGCGCAACGTGCCTTAGGGTATTAAACCAGACTTTCGAATAAAATCCTGTCGATGTACGCCCTAGGGCGTATTACCCGCCAGATACAGGATCACCTTAAGGACACAGGGCTGGCGCATATAAATTAAGACGAAAGCGCCTCGGATGAGATTTCAGACACAAATGATGAACAAAAAATCGAGCAGCTTGAAAATGCTCTCAATGTGCCGCTCAAAACTCAGCGCCACCTTGGACGGCAAACATGCTGCAGAGGAGGTCAGGCAATCGGTATTCATGTATGTTGAGGCATATTATAACCGGATTCGTATGCATTCGGCACTTGACTATGTGGCCCCTAATGTGTTTAACTCAGGGCAAGTCGTTTAACAGTGTCTACCTAACGGGGTAAAGTCCAGTTCTCAGCCATTCCGCTTTCGCCACCGCAAATGCCGCTATCTGGCTCCATTCATCCGCGTTCGCCAATACCCCTATCAGGGTGATCATCACGATATCCGACAGTAAATGCTCCACATACGTCTCAAACCGCTTGTCTTGCCGCGATTCAAATACCTCCCGAAGATCCCGCAACGACTCAATGTCGACGTTCTCCATACAGGTACCCCGTATTCAGCCATCAATTTCCGGATTTCCTGTATTTTGACGCTTTTTTTCGCCATATTCCCCCTCCTGCTTTCATTATACACCCTTATGCGAGAATCGGGTATTTCTATGCGTTTATCCTGGCCGGCGAAACCGAAACCTTGATAAACTATTGACAGTATAGTACAATAAAGGACTCTATCTGTATGGATTTGGAGTAAATACCGTCAGTACCGTAAGACCGGTGAAACCAGGGAGATCGTTATGAAGTTAAAATTTAGACTCAGTATTATCGTAATCGCTATTTTGGTAGTGGTTGTGGCGGGAATATCCGTAATCCTGCTGATAAAGGCATCGGATATGGCCAAAAGCCTGGCTATAGAAAGTGTGAACCGGCTTGCCAGGGAGCAGGCGATGATCATACAGGGCCGGGAAAACGGCTATTTGCGGGTCGTCATGGTTACGGCCGCCTTTATGGGGGCCTTTGAAGATACGGAGCCGGAGTACCGCCGGGAGCGGTTCAATCAGTTTCTGCAGGCCACCCTTGACTCTGAACCCAACCTGGTGGGGATTTTCGCGGTCTTTAAGCCCAATGCCCTGGACGGCATGGACGACCAATACCGGGGGGCAATCAGCTGCACCGCAGAGGGGAGCTACGCCCCCTGGTTTAACAAGGAAAGCGGCCAGATAGTGCAGATGACTTACGACAACGTCCCTGTCGTAATGGACATACTCACCGGGCCTGACAGCCGTAAGCAGACCCTGCGGGACCCGGAGGCGCGGACCATTGACGGCAAAGCCACTTATGTGTTCCGCATCGGCGTACCCATAATCAACAAGCGGAACAATGAGGTGGTAGGCATCGTGGGGATTATGATCGCCATTGACGCTTTGCAGCCCCTGGTCGAGCAGACCATCAAGGAAAATAACGACATCGCGGCCATGGCGGTCTACAGTGCCAACGGAACCATCATGGCCAGCTATCAGGCGGACCGGATTGGAAAAAACGTCAGGGAAGCGGACAAGGCTCTCTACAGCCCCCGCGACCAGGAAGCCGCGGACGCCGTAACGGGCGGAAAAGAATACTATGTGAACATATATTCGCAGGTACTGAATACCAATCTGGAGATTTCCATCGTTCCCTTTGCCATAGGGGATGCCGGGAACTGGAGCATTATGCTGGGCGCGCCGGAGAAAGTGGTGCTGGAGGACGTGCGTTCCATGACATTCTTTACCATTATTGTCGCCGCGGTGGCAATCGTAGTAGTGGCGCTGATCATTTTCCTCGTGTCGTCTTCAATTGCCAAGCCTATCGTCAACGTGGCGCTGACACTCAAAGACATATCCGAAGGGGAGGGAGACCTGACCAAAACGGTTGATATACATTCCAAAGATGAGGTGGGAGACCTTGCCCGGTACTTTAACGCGACGCTGGATAAGATAAAAGCCCTGGTGATTACGATCAAGAACCAGGCGACGACCCTCTTTGACATCGGCACCGAGCTGGCGAGTAACATGACCGAGAGCGCCGCGGCCATCAACGAAATCACCGCCAATATACAGAACGTCAAGGCGCGGGTGATTAACCAGAGCGCGAGCGTGACCGAAACCAACGCCACCATGGAGCAGATCACCGTCAACATCGACAAACTCTCAGGCCACGTGGAACGTCAAACCACCAGCGTTGCCCAATCCTCCAGCGCCATTGAGGAGATGCTTGCCAACATCCAGTCCGTCACCCAGACGCTGGTAAAAAACGCCGCCAACGTGAAGGACCTGATGGAAGCCTCCGAGGTGGGAAGAACGGGCCTGCAGGAAGTGGCCACGGACATTCAGGAGATCGCCCACGAAAGCGAAGGGCTTTTGGAGATCAACGCGGTAATGGAAAACATCGCGAGCCAAACCAACCTGCTTTCGATGAACGCTGCCATTGAGGCTGCCCACGCCGGCGAGGCGGGGAAGGGTTTTGCCGTAGTCGCCGACGAAATCAGGAAACTGGCGGAAAGCTCAGGCGAGCAGTCCAAGACCATTTCCACCGTGCTCAAAAAGATCAAGGAATCCATCGACAAGATCACCAAGTCAACCGACAATGTGCTCAACAAGTTCGAGGCTATAGACAGCGGGGTAAGGACCGTATCGGAACAGGAAGAGAACATCCGCAACGCCATGGAAGAGCAGGGCACCGGCAGCAAGCAGATTCTCGACGCCATAGGAGAGGTGAACGAAATCACCCGGCAGGTAAAAGGCGGCTCCCAGGAAATGCTCGAAGGCAGCAGGGAAGTAATTCAGGAAAGCAAGAACCTGGAATCGGTCACGCAGGAGATAACCGGAGGCATGAACGAGATGGCCACCGGCGTGGAGCAGATCAATGTCGCGATAAACCGCATAAACGAGTTAAGCGGCCAGAACCGGGACAGCATAGACCAGCTGGTGCGTGAAGTTTCCCGCTTTAAGGTTGAATAGGGGATAACGAAAAAGGAGGGACTTCCTATAACACTTTAGCGGCGTTCTGTCCTATACAGATAGCCTAATGGAATCAAACCACGAACCTCACGAATTTTTTACGTGAAAAACCGCATTTGCTAGTCAAATACCCCCGGCAAAGCCGGGGGCTTGAATTCGTGAACCGCTCAAAGCGGTTTTTGTTGTTTGTTGTTTTATCTCACCCTCTTAGCCTTTACGAGTTTGCCCCTCTACCCTACCCTGCTTAATTTACATTCGTTTTACTCATTTATGCGCTTAATTATCTTTATCCTGGAACATCATACTTGTCCCTATTTTTCCTATCTCTTAAAAACCTTCTTGTTGTGTATTACAACATCCGGTTCT
>JAITIX010000124.1 GCA_031279205.1 Treponema sp.
TGGTATCTACAAAACTGTAAATAGACATTACAACCGCGCTTCCCAAAGAAGCAAATAAATATCTTGCGTAAACTTTGCCGATATTGCCCTGTAACAAATCCATACCACAAACTCCTTAGGGTTACAAAAAAAATGCCGGACAAGACTAACCGGGCATATAACCCGACATCTTATCCGGCATATAAGGCGTATCTATTGATACACCGCATAACACCCTCCGATGACTGCAAATGAGAAACGCTCATCTGTTCAAGAATAGACTATAAGAGAACGGCGAAATTGTGTCAAGGGACGGTTTCGGGTGCGGGAGCGGTCAAAAACCCTTATCATCCATGCGGCGGCTCGCTCACGCGACGGAATTTAATCCTCATGGCGTTTTATCGCCTATTCATACCTAGTTTACCGCTTATGAAATGGCTTTTGAGGCGGCGCAAAACCAAACCAGAGAACAGCGCCTCCTCGTTAGAGCGTGAGGGTTGCAGCCACAGTCCATGAATTAGGAACTGTGGCTGCGTTGTCTAACGAAGCGGATATCATCATTGAGTCCAAGCCTATTGATGGAAAGAGTTCTTCGCTGTGAAGTGGACCATTAAGGAGAATTCTTTAACCATTACAAGGTGCGTTATCTACGGGTCTGAGGCAGGCGAGTCTAACAACCTGTACAATCCTGATGACTCGGCATTTGCTGATACCGGGGGTAAGTCTCCGATTTTCTCCCTCGTGAGAAAACACGTTGCCGCTGGCTATTGGCGGAGCGGCGCTTACCTTCAGGGTAGATGGGGAATTCTTTAGAGGCGGCTATTACTCAGACGCCTGTGTGCTGAAAACGTTCATCGCGCCAGTCTTGACCGTCCTTCCTGCGGTTGAGTTCTTCAATACTTCGCGCGACGGAAACAATGTCCGTCTGGAATGGGACGATGTGGAAGGCGCCACGGCCTACGCCATTTACAAGGCTGAAGTCTCGGTTTCCACGCATGGCACAACTCCGACTGAAACCAATGCTGTGGATATCTACTTCGTGCTTGATGGCAATGGCTTGTTCTCCGGTATCACCAACAACAGCGGCACTCATAGCGGCCAAATCTATGCTCTGAAGATCACTCGGACAGCCGGCAACACGCCGCAGACTTCATGGGAAATCATCTACAGCGACGAGGTCATGGGTACTAGCTCTCTGTCCGCGTTTACGGGCGGTAGTAACTGAAAATGGCTGGCGCGAGGTTTGAACCGCGCCAGCCTCGTAAGCGGAGCGGTCGTAAGCGCCATTGTGGAAGACAACCGCAAAAACGCTCGTGACTGCCGTCTCCATCTCAGCGCTGGGAAGGTTCTACCTGTTGTTTCCCGGTGTCCGGCGCCACTTGGACGCTGAGAAAGGCGCGTGACAAAACGGTCGGAAGGTGTTTAAGGATGCGCTAGTTTTTGACTATGACGGGTATCCGCGCTGGGTCTGGTCTACTCTGATGCCGAGATGCGCTGCAGAGTTTGAAGGTCAGCGCTATGGCATTTTTCACCCGCTGAATCACAAAGTAGTAAACGTGCAGGTGGAGGCGTCTCTTGAGGGGTGCGGTTTGTACGGACTCTTCACCTCTGCGGCGAACATAGCGTATGCGCTGAATATCCTGATGGCGCTTGATAGCGCTGATGAACACGAACCACTGGTTGAGAATACTGTTTCTGGAGTGGCAAGTGGAGCTCTATGCTTCTGCGGGTGCGATTTTGCCACCATACATGAACATCCGCCGCGGCGCCGGCGAGTGGAAAAGCAAGCGGGACTTGGGTGATGACACCACGACTTTGGATGTCATCATCTAAAGTTCATGTGCGTTTGGAGATATTGAAGCGATGACGCTTGAGGCTTTGAGGCTTTGATTTTAGGGTTATGTTCAGTGATTGAAACAAAAAATCCTCTGCCTTTCGGCGAACGGTAGTTCTCAAAGGGCTGATGAGCGGCGTGATGATACTCACGGACAGCCTATAGTGCGCCGGATTTCAGACCAGCGTGCGCGCCATACGCACGATGTCGGCAAACACGCCGCCTGCCGTAACCGCCGCGCCGGCACCGGGTCCTTTGATAACCATGGGAAGCGTGGAATAGCGGTCGGTCGTGATGACCACGATGTTGTCGGAATCAAGCAGTGAACGGAAGGGGCTTGCCGGATCCTCGGCGCGGAGGGCGAGGCGGACGGAGCCTTCTTCGATAACCGCGATGTAGCGCAGGGACCTGCCTTCGGCAGCGGCTTTGGCGCGGCGGCGCTCAAACGAATCGTCCAGCTTTTCCAGTTCCGCGAAAAATGCGTCGATACTGGGGGCGGCAAAGCACGACTCCGGCAGAATAGGTTCAATCTCCACCGCGGAAAACTCCAGCGGCAGTCCGCACTCCCGCGCCAGTATCAGTGCTTTGCGCGCCGCATCCATGGCGTTCAGGTCGTCGCGGGGGTCTGGCTCGGTGTAACCCTTGGCTTTGGCTTCACGTACCAAGGTGGAAAAGCGCTTGGATCCGTCATAGTTATTAAAGATGAAGCTGAGGGTTCCTGATAACACAGCCTCGATACGCCGCACCTTATCTCCGGAAAGTGTGAGATCGCGAAGGGTGGATATGACCGGCAGTCCTGCACACACGGTGGTTTCATAGAGATAGGGTATGCCGCGGTTACGGGAATAGCTGGTGAGCATCTTGTAATACTCACAGGAACCGGCGTTGGCACGTTTGTTCGGGGTGACAATGGGGATTGACGAGTGCAAGACCTCGGCATAGCACGCCGCCACGTCATCGCTCGCAGTGCAGTCGCAGAAGGCTGTGTTGGGAAGGTTAAAGTCTTTCATGCGCTCAATGAATTGCGGCAGGGAAAACGTTTCTCGATCTTCTGCCGTGTTCAAGGCGGTCTTCACGGCGTTTGGCTCAATGCCGTCCTCACGAAAGAGCATACAGCGGGAATTAGCCACGCCTACCACATTGATGCAAATCTTGTATTCACGGGCAAGGGTGTCGCGGTGGAAGCTGAGCTGTTCCAGCAAGGTGCCGCCGATGAGTCCCGTACCCATGAGGAAGAGGTTCACCGAGCGGACACCGGAGAGGAAGAACGCCTCGTGTAGGGCATTGAGTGACTTTGCCTCATCCTGTTGCGCAATAACGGTTGAGATGTTGAGTTCTGAGGAACCTTGGGCAATAGCGATCACGTTGATCCCGTTTCGTCCCAGGGCGTAGAACACTTTTCCGGCAATGCCGGAGCTGCTCTTCATGCACGAACCGACCACCGCGATGATGGCACAGCCGCGCTCGCAGACGGGTGGGTCAATGAGTGCGGTGGTGATTTCTCGCGAGAATTCTTCCCGAAGCGCGGCATCTGCTGTGGGAAGGTCTTCCGGCAGTATGGCAAAGCAGATGGAGTATTCGCTAGAGCTTTGAGTGATGAGGATGATGTTTATGCCCTTACGCGCCAACGCACCGAAGAGCCGCGACGAGAAGCCGGCAACGCCCACCATGCCGGAACCCTGCACCCGTATCAGCGCGACGTTATTAATAGAAGTAATTCCGCGGATGAGGTACGGTCCGGGGTCCGCGCTTTGGACAACACGGGTTCCGGCGGCAGCCGGGTTGAAGGTGTTGCGTATCCAGATCGGGATACCCTTCTCAAGGGCTGGCTTTATGGTTGGCGGGAACAGTACCTTTGCCCCGAAGTGGGACAGTTCCATTGCCTCCACATAAGACAGTGAATCGAGCGTGAATGCGCCTTTCACGAGGCGTGGGTCTGCGGTAAGAATGCCGTCAACATCGGTCCATATCTCAAGTGGGTGTTCGGTTTTCAGGGCTGCAGCGAAGAGGGCGGCGCTGAGGTCTGAGCCGCCCCGTCCCAAGGTGGTGGTAACGCCGTCGAGGGTTGAGCCGATGAAGCCAGTGGCGACCTTGAGGCGCTGACCTGGCTCGGCGAAACAGGCGCGGATATTGGCGCAGGTCTCGGCTTCGAGAACGAGTGCCTTGCCATAGTCCGCGTCGGTTTTGATGAGGGAACGGGTGTCAAGGTAATCAGCCGGAACGCCCGCCGTACTGAGGATTCTGGCAAGGAGGGCAGCGGAAAGGCGCTCACCGAAGCTCATCACCATGTCGAGGGTTCGCTTTGATAGTTCCCGCAGAATGGCGATACCATCCAGTATATGGGTCAACTCGGTGAAGTTTGCTTCTATAAACTGGTTTGCACTTTCGAGACTTTCGCCGCTGAGGAAAGAGGCGGCGATGTCGCGATGCTGTTGTTCCATAGTCCGCGTTTGCTCCGTATAGCCGGCATCTCCGGTCTGGGCTTTCCGGCTGACCTCAATCAGGCTGTCGGTCATGTCTGAAAGGGCTGACACCACCACCACTGCAACATCGTCGCTGGGATTCATCTTGATAATGTCGATAACTCTGTTAATCGCGCCGGTTGAGCCAACCGAGGATCCGCCAAACTTTAGAACACGCATAATTTATCTCCAAGCACAAAAAAATGTGCTTGACATATTACCGTGTATCTGGTAACTTAGGCAATGTAATGGCGGCATAGCTCAGTTGGCAGAGCAAACGGCTCATAACCGTTGTGTCACAGGTTCAATCCCCGTTGCCGCTATCGGCGGGTTTACACTCGTCGTGTTTCTGTTGCCCTGTGGGCATACCTCCTGCGGCGGGTCGTTCCCACCCGCCGCTTTTTTTATATGAACGCGTGGAACGAACCAAACTGTAACTATAGCTTGGCCCTCTGGTTTATTTAAGAAAGAAGCTCTGTCTTTAGTCATAGGGTATTGCAGATTTTTCCTTTAAATCGTATTATATGCAAAGGAACAAATTCCCTATACCATCAGTTTACGTTGTTAATGGGGAGATAAGCCCTAGTGTGAAATCGCTGGGGTGCGCTCCATGTGAGCGCGTGGATTGGAGTTGTTATCTTAGATTTAGAGAGGAAATCGGGTTAGACTGGTTTTCCAAAAGTCAGTTCCAAAACTAACCGAGCTTTGGAACTGGTTCATGTACTTAAGTCTGTAAAAATTGTGAGGGTTTGCAGAAATGCTCGATATCGGTCACATCCATCGTACGGAATACGAGTTAGACGCCGACCGATCCGAATCTTTGGGCAAAGTTGTCATTGCCGAGTCGCCAGGCAGGGTTCATTACCTGGGTGAGCATGGTGAGCCAAAGGCCGGATTATTTCTCTCATCAGCGATAGACCGATACATTCGGGTCGCGGTGAGCCTCCGTAAGGACAATTCGCTTCGGTTCTTTGCCGCTAATCTGGGAGAGCGTAAGCGCACGACGCTGATCAATCTCAAGTATAAACGCGAAGATCGCTGGGCTAACTATCTTAAGGTTGCTGTCCACATCTTCGCGGGGCTGGGTTTTCCAGTTAAGGGGTTAAACTTCACTGTTGCCGGTGATATTCCCCAGCAGATCGGACTAGCATCCTCCTCCGCTATTGAAGTAGCGGCTACGGTCGCGCTTCGGGGCTTTTTTAATGCAGAACTCAGCGACGAAGACCTGTTGAGTAAACTCATCACCGCCCATAAAGCCTTCTTTGGCAAGAAGGATACTGCCGTTGACTACGCCATTGCCCTGTTCGCAGAAGAAAACAGCTTCCTCATCGTAGACGAACTCAATCTGGAAGTAACACCAATCAGGTCAAGTCTTGATAACTATAAGATACTCATCATGGATTCGCGGGTACCGCGTATGGGGGTCGAGGAAGAACTTACGGAACGGCATCAGAACCTCAAACATGGGTTGGAGTTACTTGCCCGCATGCACCCCGGAACCAATTTCAGGAATTTTGTTACCGCCGACCTGATCGAGTCAATGGGAGACCTGCCGGAGGAGATTCGGCGGCGCTGTATGCACATTGTGCAGGAACTACGGCGTATCGAAGAGGCTGAGGAAGCTCTGCTCAAGGCAGACCAGTCTGCTCTCTCCAAGATTATCCTCCACTCCCACGAGAGTCTGCGGGACCTCTACGAGGTGTCCTGCCCAGAGATTGACTGGCTAGTGAAACGGGCGCAGGAACTGGATGGCGTACTCGGCTCACGTATGACCGGTCTGGGCTTCGGTGGCTGTACCTACACAATCATCGGAGAGCAGGTTATCGAGGAATACAAGCGCCGACTTGAAGACTATGAGAGGATTTTTGGTTTTCATCCGATAATATATGAAATCAAACCCGCTGCCCGGGCACACTTGGAGCCTGTTTAGCGGTAATGGAGGGGAAAATAATGTTGCAGGAAGGTATACGGTTTTTTAATATAAAACGCTGGACAAAAGCGCTTGAGGCGTTTTTGCAGGTAGAGGTAAACGAGAAAAGCGATGAGGCGGTAGAGTTGGCCTATTATCTAGGTCTGTGTTATATCAAGCTTGAACGCTATGATGAGGCTCTACTCTATCTGGAACAGGTGATAACAGCGAACAAGTACCCGCCGCGGGTATACCAGTGCCGTCTCGCCGTGGCGTATGTTTATACAATCACCAATCGTGCAAAACTGGCACAGTTCGAGCTTGAGCATGTAATAAACACCAGTTCTGAGACCCCACAACTCTACCTGATCATGGGTTTTGCCGCATGGAAAGAGAAGCAGTACAACAAGGCGATTGAGTGTTATGGTAAGGCGCTCAAAATGGATGAACGCAACGCCACCGCGCTCAACGGACTAGGGTATATTCTTGTGGACACCGACATAAACATAACGCAAGGCATATCCTTCTGTAAGAAAGCCGTGAACACCAACCCAAGAAACGCGGCCTATCTTGACTCACTGGGTTGGGCATACTTCAAGAACGGTAATTTCAGCGAAGCCACAAACTGGCTACGCAAGGCGCTGGATGCCGCGCCCCAGCCTCAGCAGAAGGAGATACGCAACCACATCAAGATAGTCGCGGGAGTGTAATGTGAAACGCCTGTGTCTTGTCTTCCTGCTTTTCCCACTATTAGTGAAAATGCCGCTTGAGGCACAGGCCACAGGAGTAAATTCACTTTCTCCCACAGATATGAATACCCTCTATGCGCGTGAGGAATTTCGGATAGGAGTGCAGGCGTATAACCGCTTCGCTTTTAACGATGCGATTCTTTCCTTTGAACATGCCCTTGCATACCTGCCCGGTGAACCACTTCTCATGGACTGGCTGGGACGCGCCTACTACCGTTCCGGCCTCGAGGCAACCGCGCTGAGAGTCTGGAGTAACTCAGCCCAGGTTTACGGAACTTCTTCGCCAGAGGCCATACTACTGGGAAGCCGTATTGAGACCGTGCGTAACCGGCGCAGTCTTCTGCCCCTCGTGGAAGATAACGTGCGCTATGTCCCCTCCGGGCAATACCCAGGACGCTCAGGCACTATGGTCTACTTCAAGCAGCCAACTTCCATACTGCCGCTTGATGACGGTTCAGCCTGGGTTGTGGCTTATGGAAGCAATGAACTGGTTCGTATTGACATCAACGGCGTCATCAGACAGCGCGTGCGGGGACCGATCAATGGCTTCGACCGACCCTACGACATTGTACGCGGTCTTGATGGCCGAATGTACGTCTCCGAGTTCCTTGGCGGGCGGGTAAGCATACTCAGCTCGAAAGGGGAGTGGCTCTCATACATTGGCTCAAAAGGCCGGGAAAACGGTATGTTTGTCGGCCCGCAGAACCTCGCCATAGACGAAGAGGGCTACCTCTATGTGGTTGATTATGGTAACCGCCGTATATCCAAGTTTGATCCGGACGGTGGGTTTATTCTGTCGTTTGGAAGCAAAACCACGATTTTCCCCGGCATCCTTTCCCCAACTGGTATTGCAGCCAAAAATGGTATGGTCTATGTCGCCGATAACGCAACAAAGCAGATTTACCGGTTTGACCGAAACGGCATCTATCAGGATATCTTTGTCAAAGAAGGACTTTCCGGCCCGGAGAGCCTCCGCTTTCTGCCTGATGGCGCTCTGCTTGTGGCCGACACCAACCGGATTCTCGTCATTGAGCTTGATTCAGCATTTATTCGGGAACTAGGTATGGCGGGCAACAGTTCCGTGCGGATTGTTGGCGCAGATATGGACAAAAATGGCAATGTGCTTGCCGCCAACTTTCAGAGCGACGAAGTTTTGGTAATGACCCGCTTTAACGATATGGCTGCCGGTCTCTTTGTGCAGATAGATCGCGTGGTTACCTCTTCTTTCCCCACGGTTACACTTGAGGTAACAGTGCAAGACCGTCTGCGCCGCCCAATCGTTGGCCTTGACGCACGGAACTTTCTCCTCACTGAGGAAGGCCGCGTTGTTATTGAGCAGAGCTTTATCGGCGCAGGCTATCGCGCCAATACCGCCGACATAAGCGTACTCATAGAGCGCTCGAATCTGACCCTTGACGCGCAACTTGATATGGAAGTGGCGCTCAGAGACATACGCGCCAACTTGTCGGGGAACCTGGTGTCGCTGGTTTCAGCCGGTGAACAGCCGCTTAAGGAGCAAGTCAGCGAGCTTGCCACCGATATAGCACGCACGGCGCGGGGCAATCCAGCCTCGTATAGCCAGAACTGGCGCTTTGACCTGGGGTTGCGCCTTGCCGCAAGCGACCTGCTCCCAATGGAAAAGAAACGCGCCGTGGTCTTTGTCGGTTCAGGTAATCTTGGCGAACTGGCTTTTGAGCAGTACAGCCTTTCCGAACTGGCCTCCTATCTTGCCAACAACGGCATTATCTTCTACGCGATCATGCTTGGCGACAATCAGGCCGGCGAAGAACTCCGCTACCTCTGCAACCAAACCGGCGGTGAAGTGCTTTCCCTCTACCAGCCCCAAGGCATAGGTCCGGTTATACGCAACATAGCCGCCGCTCCCAGCGGAACCTACATCCTGAGCTACCGTTCCCAGCTCGCCACCGACTTTGGCCGCGCTTACCTGCCAGTGGAAGCCGAAGTCTACCTCATGGAACGCTCAGGCCGCGACAGCATCGGCTACTTCCCACCGCTGGAATAGAATGGACACCTTGGAAATGGATATATCCAAATACTTAATCAGCGCTATTTGTTTAAGTTTCTGAGCATCTTTAATTGTCTGAGGGTAAGCTCGATGTTATATATCGCGCTTACCTCAGACAGAGGTAGTTAGCGCAGGCTCAGAGGGTAGTTAGCGCAGGCTCAGAGGGTAGTTAGCGCAGGCTCAGAGGGTAGTTAGCGCAGTCTCTGTGGGTTGGTAGCGCTGGCTCAGAGGGTGGTTTGGGCGGGGGGGGGGGGTGGGGTGGGG
>JAITIX010000135.1 GCA_031279205.1 Treponema sp.
AACACGTCATGGTACAACGCCTCGACGCACATCAAAGGCGTGTTCACAAGCCCCACAGAAGCCTTTGATCCAGCGAAGCACACGGTCGCGGTGGAGTTCCGTCAGGGCGTGGAACTGCGCCGGGAACTGGGCTTGGTGAGCGTAAACATCATGGGCAAGGCCGAGTCCGGCTTCTTCATCTCCGAGGTAGTCGACCTGCGGACTGGCAGCGTCAACGACCTCGTAACCCCCGGACGCAACGCGAAAATAAACGGGGGCAAGCTGAAGATCGAGGGGGACGATCCTGCCTGCGGCGTGTATTTCGTGAATCAGGCGGATGGTTCGCGGGTGAAGGTGGACGCAGCAGACATCGTGGAAAATGTGAACGCCCATCTGCTCATCATTGTCCCTGCGCTGGCAACCGGAACCTACCAGCTTGAAGTAAGCACCCAGTTTGCGGGAGGGCATACGTTAAAGGAACCGCGCGTCGTGGTCTTCGAGCGTCTGCTCACGGTTGTATAAGCAGGGAAGAGCGGCTTCCCCGTGCAGGGAAGAGCGGCTTCCCCGTGCAGGGAAGAGCGGCTTCCCCGTGCAGGGAAGAGCGGGTATCCCGCACGGTTCTGGATGTCAGAGCAGTGCGGTTTCATGTGTCGGAATCGGGTGGGTGAAGGCGCGCTATAAGCCGGTTTGCGCGCTTATCAGTGCGGGTGTCTGTGTCGCGTTGCGCGGGGCGGCAGCCCCGCAGAGGGGGAAGCGGAAGACCGCCAGAGGCGGGCTGAAGCGAGGGGGAGACTTCCCCCTCCTTGCCTTATGACGTGAGGTTGAATAGTTTCAGTATTAAAGGAGTTACATCTTATGAATGAGTTAAACCTGATTCCACAGCCGGTTTCCATCCGCTATAAGGATGGATGTTTTCAATGTGCGGAGCTTCCTTCTGCAAGCGGCGACGCGGCGTTCAAGAATGAGCTGGCGGTGTTCAGCGAACAAATGGCGGCGCTGGGCAGACTGAGCGCAAGTGCGCTTATCGAGTGTCGCCATGACGCGGGTCTGGCGTCTGAGGCCTACCGTCTGAGTATCACACCGCAAAACATAGCGTTGACCGCAGCCACTGGCGCTGGCGCGTATCACGGCTTACAGAGTCTGCGCCAGCTCATCCTGTCTGGCATCACCGGTGCTGGAGCGGTATCCATCCCCTGCGCGGACATTGAGGATGCCCCGCGTTTCCCGTGGCGCGGCTTCATGCTGGACACGGCTCGTTACTTTTATTCGATTGACTTCACCAAGAAGCTGATTGACGCCCTGTCTCTCCACCATATTAGTCGTTTCCACTGGCACCTTACCGACGATCAGGGCTGGCGGCTTCCGGTGAAAGAGTATCCTCTGCTCACCGAGATTGGTTCGCGGAAACTGAGCGTCCGTCATCAGCCCCGGGACGCGCGTTACATTGGCGGCTTCTATACTGAGGACGAAATCCGTGATCTGGTTGCCTATGCTGCGGCGCGTCATATCGAAGTCGTGCCAGAGGTCGACCTGCCCGGTCACGCCAGTGCGATACTTGCGGCTTATCCGGGTTTGGGTTGCAGCGGCGGTCCGTACCGCGTGGAAGACCGCTTCGGCATCTTTGAGGATGTGCTTTGTGCGGGTAATGACGCTATCTTCGACTTGGGCGACGCGGTGTTTAATACCCTTGCCCGTCTCTTCCCCTCGCCATACGTCCATATTGGTGGCGATGAGGTGCTGTACAATCACTGGCAAAAATGTCCCAAGTGTCAGAAACGGCTCGTTGAGACTGGTCTACAAAGTCCTCGCGAACTTCAGAGCTGGATCACGGTACGGCTGGCTCGGATGCTCGCCACACGCGGTAAGACCGCCATTGGCTGGGACGAGGTGCTGGAGGATTCCGCGCAGTATCCTTTGCCCAAAGATGTTGTGGTGATGTCATGGCGCGGCACGAAGGGTGGCATTGAGGCGAGTCGGCTGGGACATGATGTGATTATGACTCCGAACACCGAAGGCTGTTACTTTGACTACAAGTATCGCAAAGACCCGGAGGAACCGGGTCAGCTCGGTGTATCCACCATACAGCAGGTTTACCACATGAACCCAGTCAGCCCTGATATGCCCGCCGACGCTGCTGTGCGGGTGCTGGGCGGGCAGGGGAATCTCTGGTCGGAACTGATCTATGCTGGCAAAATCGCCGAGTACATGATCTTTCCACGCCTCTGCGCCCTTGCCGAAGCGGTCTGGACTCCGTCCGTTGCGAAAGACTTCGACTCCTTCACTCGCCGCCTTCCGGTGCATCAGCAACGCCTTGAGCGGCTTGGTGTTCTGCAATACCGCGGCCTCATGAATTAAGCCGTGAGAGGTCAGGTGAAAGCTTGCCTGATCTCTTGCTCTGGTTTATATGGTCAGCTTGTTCTTCCATAAGATGTTTTTGCTGACCTTAAGCTGCTTCATGCTGATAAATCCCTGTATTGCCTGTTTAGCATCGTCAGTTGACCATGAGTAGTGCTGAGATTCCGCCAGTACAACGGCGGCCTGAGAGGTGGTGTAACGGCGGCGGTTGCGTTTGAAGAAATCGAGCAGGGGCGTTTCCCGCAGGCCTTGCTGTGCCTTGCCCTCGCATACATCACAGCACATGGAGACTGGCGTTTCGTTTTCGCCATCATAGTTAAGCAGGTCAAGCAAGGCGTGGCGGCGGCAGGCGCTGGTGTTGCGAGCGTATGCAAGCAGCGCCGCGAAACGCCGGTGTTCCATTTCCGACGCGGTGCGGGTGAGTCGCAGATCGTCGCCTGGTCCCCATAACAAAATAGACTTGGCGGGAAGGCCATCTCGTCCGGCGCGCCCGGATTCTTGAAGATAGGCTTCCACTGAAGGCGGGCAGTCGCGATGGATCACTGTACGAATGTCCGCCTTGTCAACGCCCATGCCATAGGCGCAGGTCGCCACAAGAACGCCGCGTGGATTATTGAAGAACCATTGCTCCACATCACGTTTTTCATCGCAAGTCAGCCCTGCGTGATAAAAGCGGAAGTCAGCTGGCGCGAGCGGCGGCGAACTGATCGCGTGCATGGGCGTACACCCGTTTGTCGCATTCTGTCGCGAGGAATTATGCCGCGATTCATCGCGTAAGTAGCGGGCGAGCTGTTTCGCGCCAGTACGCGAGGAGCAGAACACAATGGCGGGACGCTCGTTACTGATGATGAGGTCGCGCGTCGCCACGTTATGCAGAATACAGCCCAGCGCTGCGTAACTGATGTTACTACGGTCGGGGTTACCGATGATCCTTTGCGCCGCGCGCCCGTCGAATATGTAACGCTCGATTTTCTCCAGAACTGGCGCGGACGCAGTCGCGGTGAAGGCGCTCACCAGCGGCGCGTTTGTTGCCCTGATGATCTTCGTGATTTCAAGGTAACTGGGTCTGAAACTTTCGCCCCATTCGCTTACACAATGCGCCTCGTCAATCACCACATGGACAATGCCGAGTGTTCCGAGTTTATCCATCACCTGTGGGGAAAGCAGTACCTCTGGATTCGCGATGATGAAACGGCTTTTGCCAGAGCGGACTTCTTCCCATGCCGCATCCCGCTCCGTGCGCTGTCCTCCGCGCAGGACAATCGGCGTGAAACCTTGTTCCCGCAGCCGCCGCTCCTGATCGGTCATGAGCGACAGCAAAGGGTAAATAACCAACGTTGCCCCGCCAAGTAACATGGCAGGAACCTGAAAGCAGAGCGATTTACCCGCGCCAGTGGGCAGTATGATGATTTGTAAGCTGCTGTTTCCCTGTTCCCGATCTTCGTCGCTTTCCCGTGCCTGCTCCGCTTCCCCGTCTTCCTGTTGCCAGTGGATTGGGATACGTGCTGCTTTAGCGGCTTCAAGAATGTTTGAAATGACAAGACGCTGATAGGGGAAAAGGTACGGCAGGCCAAAGAGTCGCCGCACCGTATCAGTGATGGGATCGATGTTATGAGTCAAAGTAACGCCTCCCTGTTTTTAAGGCGAGGAGGCGCGGTTTTGCTTCACTATCCTGTACTCTCATGCGCTGTGGCAAGGATTCTTTATTTCTGTAAACTGGCAAGTCGTTTACACGCCTCTTCCACATCTGGGCGGTGGCCAAAGGCTGAAAAGCGGATGAAAGACTGACCTGCAGGTCCAAAACCAGAACCCGGGGTTGTAAGCACATGGCACTTTTCGAGTATTTCTGCGAACACGTCCCAGCTATCCCTGCCAGGGAAGTGTGCCCAAACATAGGGCGAGTTATCGCCGCCGACACAGGCTATACCCAGATCACGCAGCGTGGCGCGAATGAGTTTTGCGTTACCCAGATAAAAGTCGCAGAGCTGGCGTATCTCCAGCAGCCCCTCGTCATCCAGCGCCGCCAGTCCGCCAGCCTGCGCGATGTTGGACGCGCCGTTAAAGATTGTGCCACAGATACGCGCCCAGTCTGCGTTGATGCTTTCGCCGTCCGCGTACTTGAGGTCTTTGGGAACAACTGTCCAGCCTAAACGCACACCAGTAAAGCCTGCGGGTTTGGAGAAAGAGTTTACCTCAATGGCGCAAGTTTTTGCCCCTTCAATCTCAAAGATGCTCTTGGGAAGCGCGGGATCGCGGATGTATTCGCTGTATGCCGCGTCAAAGATAATGAGCAGGCCCTTTGCGATTGCTCCCTTTACGAGTGCCTCGAGCTGCACCCGCGTTGCCACTGCTCCAGTGGGGTTATTCGGCGAACAGAAGTAGAGAAGCCCCTGTTCAGGCAAGGGCGCTAAATCCGGGAAGTAGTCGTTTTCAGGCGTACAGGGCAGATAGGTGATGCCCGCGTAACCCGCGCCGTTCCAGCCGCCTGCTGCGCCGCTCAACACCGAGCCGTCCACATACACTGGATAGGATGGGTCTTGCACCGCAACCCGCGCTCCAGCCCCAAACAAAAGCTGCAACCGGCCAATATCACACTTGGCCCCGTCTGAAATAAACACCTCGTCAGCGTCAAAAGTTTCCTTATAAAAGACATTTGAGATGCGCTTCCGTAGGCTGAGCAGCCCCTCGTCCTGATACCCTGAATACCCTTCAGGTGTAGCGAGTTGCCGCGCTCCTTCCACAAGCCCATGGTCAATGTATGGCAAGATTGGTTCTGTGGTGTTACCCACGCCTAGGCTGATAATCTTCGCGTCCGGATGGCTTGCGGCGAATTCCCGCCGCCGTCTGGCTATTTCAGGAAAAAGATACCCGGCCTTGATGTTTGCTAGGCAGGGATTGCGTGTAATCATAACTTTGCTCCTTATTGTTTTGTTATGCACAATATCATAGTTGCTATGAAATCGCTATGCTACTGTTTAACGGAGTTCGACCGGACACTGCGTCGTGTGCATCTCTGACCCGTGTCTCTGGCACCGCGTGTGCGTTCTGGCGCGTGGCTCTCCGCGTTGTGCGTGTCTCTGGCACCGCGTGTGCGTTCTGGCGCGTAGCTCTCCGCGTTGTGCGTGTTGTAACGTTGCACGGAAATTAGGACAATTTTGCACGCAAAGTAGGATTTTGAGGTGTATATACAGTAATCTTATCTGGATATGGGGTTGACTAATTATACGCTATGATAACATAATTAAGTATACAGTGAATATCCTTACTGTATAAAAACTATACAGTAAGGAGAAAATGTTGGAGCAAGTTATGGGCTATCCCTATTAACGCCTCCGAATCAAACAGGGCTTCCTGTCGTCCGGCGAGATCCGCTAGGTAGTAGTGCAATGCAGGAATCCGGCCGGTCTCAGCCACATCCAGTTCAGGCGGCTTTTCTACCACGATAGGGTAGTTGGTGGTCAGCACTTCGATTTTATCTTTGGTTTCAAAGCGCACAGTCATGGAGGAGACCATCTTGATCTCTATGGTGTACCAGCCATTGCGCTTTGAAACCTCCGCCAGACCTTTATTTCGGAAGGAGCTAAGAAGGAACTTCCCTTTGAGGGTTTCGAGGATTTCCAAAAGTTTATCGAAATCCTCTTGGGTGTATCCGTCATAATGTCCCTGGTCGGCTCCCACGTAGGGCGGGTCGAGATAGAAAAACCCGTCCGGCACGTCCCTGCTCTTGATAATCCGCAGGGCGTCGCAGTTTTCAATTTGTGCTTGATCGAGTCGGCCGGCATAGGCAGCCGTGAAGTTTCGACGCTTGTTGTCCATTTTTTTGGATGCGTTGCCGATGCGGTCGTAACCGTAGACATCGCACAGCTTATTGCCTTAAGAACTGTTGGCAAGGAGCCAGACCGCCCATGCCCGTTTGATCGGGTCAAAGAGGTCAGAGTTGCGGTAGATCATCCACGTTTGATCATGCTGTCTGCGGCTATGCAAACTCAAGCCGATCTCTTTATCAAGTGCCTTAAAATTATATTTAAGGACTTGATAAAAGTTGATTAACTCCCCGTTAGTATCATTGATGATCTCAACTTTGGACGGCTCCTTGGCGAAAAATACCGCTTATCCCTGAGCATCGGCTCACAGTAGAGCCGATGCTCAGGGATAAGCGACAGGATTGTCTTGGCAAGCTGCTGCTTGCCGCCGTAATACGAGATTGGTGTTTTCACAACACCCTCCTTAAAGAGGGCTAAACCATAAGACGGGACTGACCTATACTCTAATCACCTAGTGCTAGGTCAGGTGGTAGTGGGTCAATCCCATAGGCGCGCAAGACGCTTATCCGGCAGGTAGAATCTGCCGGGATATCGCCCGTTATTTTTTTATCCGGCGACGCCGGATGGTTGCTCTATGCCACACCCTCAAGCGCTTGTATCTCTTGCCGCCACGCCTGCCGCTGGGCTATCTTGTCAGCGTAGTCGGAGGTGCTCGCCGCGCACTCGGCAATTTTGACCGCGATGTAATCCGTGCCGGCAAGCAGTCCCTTGAGTGCGCGGATACGCTGTGCGTTTTGCTCAGTCTGTACCTCGGCCTCTGTTTTGCCGAGGTAAATCGCTCCATCGATAATCCGAGCCAAGCCTTCCGCCGCGTCGAATTCCTCGTCGGTTATGGTCAGGTCTGGCGTGCTGATACCGTCCAAGTCCTGCATGGCGGTTAAATCGGTGTGGCGGATTACCGCACCGTCTTTTTTTGCTAAATATACCATACTATTCTCCTATTTATTTGTTACGAACAAATCCTGATACAGTTTGTCCATATAGTGTACTCGATAATAGGCGTTAAAACGCCGTTTATAATTTCCACGCCATGACTGATAGGCGATTCTTAAGTCATCGAAACTCATCTTCTTTGCTTCAATGAACGCCTTAAACTTCTTGAGCTTCCGGCGCATGCGTTTAGTGGAATCCTTACACGGCAAGCGGAGTATTTTTCCTGTTTTCAAGAGGATGTATTTACCCTTTAAGAACTCCACGCCATCTGAAAGTTTTACCATTTTTGTCTTTTTTGTATTGATGGTGATACCAAGGGTATCGCAGGCCGCTGTGATTTCCACAAGACATTGCGATTGATATGCTTTGTCAGCGTGTAACAAATAGAGATCTTCCATGTAGCGCCCATAGTATTTGACACGCTTTTTCTCTTTTATGAAATGGTTAAGTTTGTCAGGACAGAAAACAGCCGCGATTTGCAATACCTGACTTCCCAGTCCCAAGGATTTACCGGGGCCGAATACGCTTACAAAAGAACGAACCAAGTTTTTGACGCGCTCGTCACTGATATGCTTGTCCAGCAAGCTAAAAAGAATATCGTGCCTGATATTATCAAAAAACTTCTTGAAGTCAATCAGAAGCGCGTATCCGTTGTTTGAAAAATGATTCTCCCGGTAAAATCGGGACAGATGGACGATAAGGCGGTGGATTGCGAAATGAAGCCCTTTCCCCTTAATTGACGCGCCATTATCGTAAATTTGTAAGTGGGACAGAATAGGCGCCAGCACATAATCGCACAAACATTTCTGTACGATACGCTCAGAAATATGGACGCCTTTTATGTGTCGTGTTTTGCCCGCGATCGTGCAGCGTAAACTCCACAAAACCGTGCTGGATAGACGCTCCGGCAATCAGCTTCCGGCGCGTCTCGGCGATATTCCACATGGCATTCGCCTCGTAGCGCTGGACAGATTCCTTCCACGCGACATTGCGGCGCGAGTGTTTGAATGATGAGTATAAATTATCGACATCGATGATTTGGGAGAAATCATCGTAAGGCTTGAGCTTCTCTTTTCGTTTCGTATCGCGGGTGGCTTTTCGTCGTTGGTAGCGCGCCTCGTGTCTTTCATTACTCGTCAAAATATATATCCCCCATTAACATTATAAAAACCTTGTACGGCATACGCGCAGAGGCTCTCCCTGTTACGCGTTTTGCGTAGTATGCCGTGTAACATCATCGGGCATGAAACAGGCTTAACGCAATCGGCCTGCCATGCAAGAAGCATCCGCCCGGATGTATCAAGGTGGATATTTGTGCAAAACCTTTCGGTTTTACAACAGGACGTTTTCTCCTTCTGCGTTGGGTACATCGGTCGCAAGCGACCTACTGTGTCGTACCTCACGGAATCGGGGACGCAGCCACCCACACTACTCGCACTCGTATAGTTCGCGTTTCCATTATTGTTGGCATTGCAGAAATAAGCGACTGACGCGGAAAAGGGGTACAGAGCCACCACCAGTCTCTGCTTCCGTTGTACCGCTGTCGCCCCCGCGTAATCGCCCGTCCCATCACCGTTTACTCCCTCCAGAAACGCCCGAACCTCTGTCGCTTTGTAACCCCCGGTGCGTCATTCGTGGGATTCACCCGCTTATGCAAAGACGCATTGGCAAAGTCAAAACGGATGTGGTTCTTAGTAACTTCCGTATCGCCTACGCCCTTGTATGGATTGAACGCAGAAACCACAATCCGATTGTTTTTGTATGTCGCGTTCTACGCCTGACCCGCAGTCCCTCCATTCTCGGCAGGAATCACCGACAAGTCAATCCCGTCAAGGTAATCACCAAGCATAAGTTTGGAAAAGTCAGGCGTACCGGTACCGTTGCACAAGGTTCGCAACGCCACCATCGCTTGGGCAATGGTCGACACGCCCAGTACGGTTAAAAGATTGCGGCCTTTCCCCACAATATAACTCGACAGCCTCGCGTCATTGAGAAATCTCCCGCGGTTCGCCAGATGCCGTAGCGGGACATTGTCAATCCCTTCTGCGCCGCCCTGGGGATTGTCCTCAACTTCAAGCTGGTAGACACCCGGTTCCCATAATCCTGATTCACTTAAAACCGCCATGTACTTCCCCTCCTTATAAAGATAATTATCCATTCCCCTTCGATGGATATGTCCGATTCTTTGTAAATCGGATTTTTCCTGATGCGCCGGGCAAACAGCGTTCCATTTGTGGTGAGCAGACCAAACTCGCGGATCGCTTTCCTATTGGCCTCCGATGTAAGCAGTGTCCAATTTATTTTGACCTGCCCGTTGTCCGGGTATTCGAAGCCGCTAACCGCTTTGATAAAAGCATCGGTGATTTGGGTATCGCCAACAGTCGGCGCGACGCCACTTGTACCAAGCGATATCCGATTGATACTCCGCTGGGTTACATCCCCCGCGACAAGGTGCGCCATTTGCAGACGCGCGCCATTGACGATTAGGTTATCGTCCTCGATTTCTTCAATCGGGACACTGCTTTTGAAGACTGTGTAACACAGTCTTCCACGAAACGCGGCTTTCTCTACAAATCGAGCGCCGCTGTTCTTTTCTTTTTCCATATAAACCTCCTAAATATATCTATCTCAGAGGAATTAACATCATGCCGTTACGCGGGATTGTCCCATCTCTTTTATGGGCGCCGTCCCTGAAATGGTGATACCGCATCCCAAGAAAGAAACTTTCCCCTATACTGACTGTGTCCTCAAAATCGGTCAGCATATAACGCGCTATAAAGATACAAGCGTCAAGCAAATTAGCTCTTTGCAACCTACCGTCACGGGGATGAGTGCCATCGCGTCTGACACTATTCGTATGCGTGTCACTCATCGCTTTTTTGCAATACTCGGATACACGCCGTATAAAAACGCGCCTCCGTATTTCTCCACAAACACTGTCCACCAGCGAAAACCATTTCTCTTGAACGTACATGGCCAAAAACATTTACTAAACACTTTATCCCCATACGGATTGGCATACATGGGTCGATGCGTACCACCAAAAACCGGTTCTCAGGCAGGGGTTCCGTGCCGGTAACGCCACTCTTAAATACCAGCTTATTGTCTTGATCAAACTCAAACCACCGGGGCGGTTTCCCCACGATATTGCCAATAGACCAGCGCCCGCCCTTCGCCTGCCAGATAATTTCCAGCGGCGCGTACCCATACGCCACCGCGTCTATCATCATCTTCGATGATGCGCGGAATATCCAATGCGGCAAGCTCGGAGGAAAACGCCTCAGCCGCCTCCGTCTCACGCCACCCGTCCGCGCCGGGGGAAATAAACCACTCGGCGCCGGAAGTTACCGAACACCGCACGCTCCACACGCTCTCCATGTGGCTGTCGGAAAGCAAACCCGGTAACGCCGTTATGCCTTTACCCATCTGCTCCAGAATAGGATCGGGGTCGGGTAATGACCGCATGAGCCGAACAAAGTCATTCGCGCACTCCCGGGTCGCAAAATGATTGCCACCCCTTAGCTCGTCAATCTTTTCAACAGGCGCTCCAGCGCCTGTCTGGACGTCCGGACCCCATTTCTTAAAATGGCTTACGCGCGGGTTCTTTTTATTCCTAGACACAAGCCGCCTCCATCAAAGTGGGTTGCCGATACGCTTGCTCTATACGTTTTACCGCAATATCAAAATACAACTCGTACATTCCATTGGAAACACCGGTTACGCACTGTTCTATGTAGCCAGACGGATTTTCCTTTGAGGGATTGATTAGCACGGCAGAGTTGCCCTCAAAGCTCCATGAATAGACAA
>JAITIX010000078.1 GCA_031279205.1 Treponema sp.
CGCTTTCAGGCGTACCTCCTGGGCAGCTATTACCCGTACATGGAAGTCAACACGATAGACACCCATGTTCTGCGGAAGACCCGGTTCCACGATACCATGAAGGGCGGCATGGGGTTTTACGTGGAAACCTTATTCACCTATTATCCCAAACATTCCGACAAGATGAGTTTTATCGCGAGCATCGGCTGGGAAGGGGTTTATTCTAATAAGGGGAGCATATCTTTGGGAGCCGTAGGCGCGGATCCGAGCATGGCGCTTGGCAAGAATAACTATTCAAAAATAGAAAGCTCCATCTGGTGGTTTACTCTGGGGATGGTGATCTATCCTGAAAAACTCTGGCAATGGTAAACGTGGTGGCAGCATCGGGAATGAGATGACAGAAACCGAAAAAAAATCACGCGCTTTTTTTCTGGGGGAAGGGTTTCTTCCTGCGGATATACACGCGCATCCTTTGCTGCGGGACTACCAGCGTGATACCTTGATTGCCGAGATGAGCGCCGCGCTTATTCTGACGTGGGCTTTCAACTATAACGGGCTTTACAAAGTTCTGAATGGCATATTGACTATTGTTTATTTTAACGAAAAACTGCCGGTCTATTTCACGCTGCATAGGTTGCCGGAAACGCCTGCGAGCGCCGTGCGGCGGACCGTTGACGCGCTTTACGATTTGTCCCGAAAAGCGGGGCTTTCTTTTTTACAGATACGGTGTATTGAGGAGCGTTTTCTCAATGAATACGAATCAATGGATGGGTATGAGATACAAACCGAGTACCGGGATTACGACAGCGAATACGCCTACCGGACGGTGGATTTTCTTGAATTAAAGGGAAGTGTCAACTTAAACAAGCGGCAGCGGCTCACAAAATTGTTTAAGCGGCAAAGCGTTTCATTCCGCCCAATCACAAACAAAGATGCCGGCGTGTGTCTGGAAATACAGAACAAATGGTGTGATGACAAAGACTGCGCCATCTGCGCGTCCTACATTGGTTGTGAAAAAAAAGCGCTTGAAGTTATGGTCGCTATTTTTGACGAGCGTTTTCACAAAGGGCTTTTTCTCTGCTATGACGGCGTTCCGGCAGGGTACGTCATTGGCGAAACGCTCAATGCTAAAACTGGTATGGCGTATTTTGCAAAATCTCCCATACAAAATTATTTTCTTTACCTGCTGTATATGCTCACGAAAACTTGTTTTAGTGATATAGAATATGTAAATCTGGATTCTGACGTTGGAAATCCGGGGCTGCGTATGTTCAAGACGCATTTGGGCGTTTATGAGCTTTGGCGGAAATATATTTGCACGTACCGTAAAAAAGAAGACAACGCGCCATGAAAGAAGGCTTTCGCCGGAAAGTCCTGTATATCGGACTGGGAGTAAATGTTGTATTGACCATTTTTCTGCTGGCGAACCGGGAACAAATAACTCTCCGCCCGTGGGAGACCGCGGGGACGCTTGATCTGCCAACCTACACGGCAGGGAATGACAACAGAACGGCGATAATCACTGATTCGGAAAAATCAGTGGTGGTATTAAATGCCCAAAAAGAATTGCTGTACCAGATTCGCGCCGA
The DNA here is from genome assembly GCA_031279205.1 of Treponema sp. Taxonomy (GTDB): domain Bacteria; phylum Spirochaetota; class Spirochaetia; order Treponematales; family Breznakiellaceae; genus JAIRMT01. The sequence goes on from JAITIX010000078.1 coordinate 1,569, forward strand.
TCCGGGAAAGCAGAATCGGTTTTCCGTGGCGAAATTCGCGGCGCTGGACCAGGAGAACAATCTCTATGTACTTGATGCGCGTTTCGGGGGTGTTCGAGGGGATAATATTGAACGGGTTTTACGATATTCGGAAAAAGGCGTCTATCTCGGCGAGATGTATCGGCTCCAGTATATCAACGAGGATTTTATTCTCACCAAAGGAAAAATCGCAGGAATGGCATGTTACGGAGGCTTGATATACCTTCTGCGGCTGGAACGGGATGGCTTTTGGCTGGAACAGCGGGCGGCAGACGGAAAAGGAAAAGCGGATGAGGTGTTTTTTAACTACCCCAATGCTTTTCGTGATTTAGTCTACGGGCATATCAGCGCGGAAAACCGGCGGATTACGATTACCAGCAAAGCGGGAACCATAAAGCAGTTTGATTTCAACGGCGGCCTTGCCTATACGTGGAACGCGGCACCGTCTGAAAAAGCGCTCCCCTGGACGGCTGTTTCGGACAGCGGCAATAATCTTATGTACGCGGACATCATGGCGGGCGTTGTTTTCAGCCTTGATGCGCGGGACGGCGCGCGGAAGGAGATATACGCGGCGTGGGAAGACCAAAGCCCTTATTACCGGATAAATTACGCCTACGGGAAACTTTTTGCCACCTCCAATGATAATATCTTTATCGGCGGAGCGGACGGATATGAAATAATCGGCTCGTACCGGTACGCGCCGTTTGTCGTAAAGCTGCGAATCGCCTTGTTTGCGGGCGGAATACTCGATGTTCTGGTATTTCTGGCGGTTCTGGCGGTTCTGGTTATAGCAGCGCGGCCTCTTTTGAAAAAGAAGCTGAACGGCTCGTTAAAAATAATCTTGATTACAGGAACCAGCATCGCGTTCGGCGGGATTATCGCATCTTTCCTTATTCTCAACGAGATGGGCAGGCAATACAACAATAAAATGTTCAGAGAGATTGAAAACATTTCACGGGTGGTATCAACTGCCATTGACACAGAGACGCTGCTATCCCTCACTTCTCCTGCGGATTATGACACAAATGAGTATCTGCGTTTCAAAGAATCCCTGACGGCGCTGTTTTCCAAAACGCAGTTTACGGGGGAACGGATATATCAGCTTATTTTAATGAAGCATGATACGAATCTCGTCATTATGTACGATCTGGAAAGTTCGATAGGACTATTTTATCCTTTTGACAAATACGTCGAAGGTCATTACAAGGAGGCTTACGAAAGCGGAGAGTATGTTCATACTTTTGGCGAGGAGACATCTGAAGGAAGCTGGTTGTTTGTCTGCGGCCCCATATTTGACAAAGAGGGCAATATCATCGCTTTGATCGAAACCGGGTACGATATGCTGGCGGTTCAGGAGCAGACACATTCCATCATTATCCAAACATTGCTTATCGTCGCTGCGGCAAGCGTGGCGTTCTTTTTGGCCATTATTGAATTTATTCTTGTTTTTGCCGCGTGGAAAAAAAATAAAACCGAAATAGAAAAGGGCGAAGCGGAAAATCCGCCGTTTTATCCCGAACTCCTTCGGGCGATTGTGTTCTTTTTGTTTATTGTAAACAATCTTGAAGCGGCGGTGCTGCCCACGTATGCCGCGCAACTTTATGTCTCCTTTTTGCGTTTGCCCAAAGAATTTATCGTAACCCTTCCAATTATCGCGGATATGGGTTCCGCGGCCATGGCGCTGCTGGTTATCCCGATTTTGCTCGAAAAAGCTGGACTAAAGCCGATCTGTCTTGCATCGGTCATTTTTATATGTATCGGGAACATCCTATGCTTTGCCGCGCCCGATACGCTTTATCTGGCGGCGGCGCATGTTTTTACCGGTTTCGCGGGGGGGTCCCTCCTTCTGGTAATCAACACCATTATTGGCAGCCAGCAAAATATCCGGGATGTGAACAACGGGTTCGCCCATTTTAACGCCTCATACCTTGCCGGAATGAATGCCGGTGTTGTTTTGGGTTCTATTCTCGCTCAGTTTTTTCCGTACCGGATTGTGTATCTTTTTTCCTCGTTTCTGGCCCTCGCGCTGATAGGAATCGCGGTGTTTTCCGTTCGTTCAAAGCACTTAAAACACATCTATAATATCGGCATACAGCGGAAAAAAGAAGGCGGTTCGCTGGCCAGTTTCATGGTGAAACCCGCCGTTTCCGCTGCGCTCGTTTTTTTGATAATTCCCTATGTCGCCTCTTTGAGTTTCACCAGTTATTTCATGCCCATTTACGGTATTGAAAACGGGCTGCGGGAATCCAATATTGGACAGCTCATCCTCCTCAACGGATTGTTCGCAATTCTTTTTGGCGCTTCCCTTTGCGAGTTTATCGCAAGAAAAATAGCCATAAAACTCATTATTGTTTTGTCTCTCGCGCTGAACGCGGGAGCCATCTATTTGTTTTCCCTGAATATGTCCGTGAGTATACTGGTTGTTGTTATATTCATTCTCGCCATTGTCAATATTTTTGCCCTCACCAACATTCAAACCTATTACGCGACGCTGTATCAAAACGCCGGGATTTCATCATCGAAGGCGCTGGGCGTTTATTCCGCCGTTGAAAATGCGTCAATGGCGGCAGGCCCGGTCGTTTTCAGCTATATCGTGTCTGAAAACATAGCTCTGCGTATGAGGATATTGGCGGGAGTTTTGCTGGGCGGCCTTTTTCTTTTTACGCTCTTTTCCGGGATATGTGGCGGCAAAGCAACCTCCAACCGTTCTTCCATTCGCTAGCACCCCTTCTTTTATCAAACATGCGGCCGGTGAAACTTGCGCCGCTCCTACAGTGCAAGTGCTGTTTGGTCCGATAAGTACCTATTGCATATTAGAGAGAATCGTTCTAACATGAACAAAAAATGTGCGTGTGAATGCGTACTTATGGAGGTGTTATATGCAAAAACTGGAATTCCCTGATGACTTTCTCTGGGGGACAGCCACGGCAAGTTATCAGGTAGAGGGCGCGTTGCATGAGGGAGGGCGGAGCGAGAGCATCTGGGATACCTTTGCCCGCGTACCCGGTGCTGTGTACGGCGGTGAGAATGGCGAAATCGCCTGCGATCAGTACCATCGCTATAAAGAAGATGTGGCGCTCATGGCGGAACTGGGCTTTCAGGCGTACCGTTTCTCAATAGCCTGGCCCCGGATACTGCCGCAAGGCATTGGCGCGGTCAACAAGGAAGGCGTGGACTACTACCGCGCTCTTTGTATGGAACTGCATAAACATGGCATTAAAGCCTGCGCCACGATCTATCACTGGGACTTGCCTCAATGTTTGCAAGACAAAGGCGGCTGGGCCGAGCGGTTCATCGTTGACGCCTTTGCTGAATACGCCAAAGTCTGCTTTGCCGAACTTGGCGACCTTGTAGACCAGTGGATCACGATTAACGAGCCGTTTTGTGTTACCTATCTGGGCTATATGTTCGGGATTCATGCGCCGGGCATCAAAGACCCAGACCAGACTGTCAGGGCTGTGCATAACCTGAACCTGGCTCACGGCGCGGCAGTGCAAGCCTATCGCGCCACAGGCCTCAAAGCCCCCATCGGTACAACGCTTAACCTCAGCTCCCCGCGCCCGGCTTCACTCCGCCCAGAAGACAAGCAGGCCGCGCTCATCGCCCGCGCCATTGAGAGCGAGGTCTTCCTCTACCCACTCCTCGGCAAAGGCTACCCTTCAGCCGCGCTGAAACTCATGGGAAACTTCAACCCGCAACCCGCTGATTTTGAACTCATAGCCCAGAAGCTCGACTTCATTGGCATAAACTACTACACCGAAAGCGCGGTCTTTTATGATGAAACGGCCTTCAGGAAGTACAGCGACAAACCCACCTGGCAGGAAGTAAGCGACATGGGTTGGCCTATTGTGCCGGGTGGTCTTGGCCGGCTTATCCGCTGGGTGCATGAGGTAACGGGCGGCTTGCCTATCTACATTACCGAAAACGGTTACGCCTGCTCCGACGTGATGGGAACGGATGGACGAATTCACGACCACGAGCGCATTGACTATATCAAGAAGCACCTTGAAGTCTGCGCCAGCCTCATCAGCGAGGGCGTTAACCTCAAGGGTTACTACGCATGGTCGCTCCTTGACAACTTCGAGTGGGCTTATGGTTATACCAAGCGCTTCGGCATTGTCCATGTGGATTATGTTAGCCAGAAGCGCACACCTAAAGACAGCGCCTACTTTTTCCGCGACGTGATTGCTGGCTATGCTGAGTGGTAGCGGCAAGCAAGTTTGAGTTGCTGGAGCAAAGCGAACCAAAGGTTTACGAACCGGCGGTTCGCGTAAGACCATTTTAACTAAAAGGAGCGTTTTATGAAGGACTATTTTTTAGCGGCGGCGCTGGGCAATGGCAACGCGAAACGCTTTGTTGATCTAGCGCGGGGGTTGAAAAAACGCTGCCTTGTTCTGCATTTTCTGTTTATTACACTCGCGCTGAACTTCCCCGTGATGCTTGCTATAGCGCGGCTCGCGCCGTGGGATTTTTACTCGCGGCTTTATGGTGAGCAGTTCGCCGAAATCGCTAGCGCGGAACTGGGGCAAACAATAAATCCCGCGCTTGCCGATAGTGCGCTCATCGATGAATTTAACGATGCGCTATACAGCTCTGGTTTTGGCAATATGCTGCCTTCGGTTTTGCTGCTTGCGTTCATACTGGTGCTGGTGTTACAGCTTGTGTTTTACACACTTGCCACTGTGTTTATGGGCTTACATCGCATGAATTCGACGCGCTTTTCGTTCAGGGAACGACTCAGCGTGTTTATTATGTCGTCAACCTTGCCGGTAGTCGGATCGGCCTTGCTCGGCCTATTTGTGCCGGCGCTGCACATCGTTGTGTTTTATTTCGCTGAAATCCTTACCGGCTTCGCGCTTTCCCGCGCGTATGATAAGGCTGAGAAAATTGATTAACATAAGCGCGAGAAAACACACCATAATTGTCTCTGTCATCTGTTTAACGCTCGACTCATGCGCTGGGGCGCCCTTGTTGTATGAAACGCTGGTATTTATGAATTCCATCGAAGCACAGGATGACAGGCATGGTAGAATTATGTTTTTTATTGATAACCAGACTAATGAAGTTCTGGTATTATTTGTCAATGGCTATTTCAAGGGCGCGGAACTGGCGCGGGTTCCGGCCGGAAGTATGCGGGGAATTTATATATCAAAGGGAAGGACAATATATGTTTCAGGTGGAACTACGCACAGAGAATATGGTCTATGGGAATGTAACAATGAGAGCGAAGTCTTCTCGATATATTAAAAATATTAAGAATGCGGCGCTTATGGCTATCGCGCTTGTAACACTGGGGGCGTGCGCGAAAAAAGAGACGGCGATGACGGCAAAGAAGACGCCAGCCGGATATGGTAATTATTACGAGATTTTTGTCGGTTCATTTTACGACAGCAATGGAGACGGTATGGGCGATCTGCGTGGCGTTATACAAAAGCTGGATTATCTTAACGATACCAAGCCTGATTCAAACACCAGTCTGCATATTGATGGACTTTGGCTCATGCCCATCATGCCGTCGCCATCGTATCATAAATACGACATCACTGATTATTACGCCATTGATCCAGTCTATGGTAATATCGGCGACTTTGACGCGCTGATCGCCGAGTGCAACAAGCGGGGTATAAAGCTGATTATCGACCTTGTGATGAATCACACATCGTCGGAACACGAATGGTTTCAGCGGGCGTGGAACGGCGATGAGGAATATCAGCGCTATTATCATGTGGTGGATACCAAGCCGCCCGGCAATTATTACCCTTTAGGCGATACTGGCAAGTTTTATGAGGGTGATTTTTGGTCTGGAATGCCCGACCTTAATTTCGATAACAACGCGGTTCGCATTGAATTCGAGAAAATAGCGGCGTTTTGGCTTGAAAAAGGCATCGCTGGTTTCAGACTCGATGCGATAAAGCATATTGACACAGCGCGGCAGAAAAGCATTGAGGTTACACGCTGGTTTACCGATTATTGTAAATCGATTAAAGATGACGTGTATATTGTCGGCGAGGTCTGGTCTGACGATGCAGAAATTATCGCTTTTTACACGAGTGGTATTCCGTCGCTGTTTAATTTTTCGCTGGCACAGGAAAATGGCGTCATTGCCAGGGCTATTAACACCGGCGTTGGTGCGGATTTTGCGCGGAACGTTATTCGCTGGCGCGCGCTCATGGCGCGGCAGAACCCGGAGGCAATCGACGCGCCTTTTGTGGCAAATCACGACACCGACCGTACCGCCGGCTATTTTGCTGGCGACATCGTGAAAATGAAAATGGCGGCAGCGCTCTATCTTTTCATGCCCGGCAATCCGTTTATATATTATGGTGAGGAAATTGGCATGGAAGGACGCGGTATTGATGAAAATAAACGCGGCCCCATGATCTGGTCAACAAGCGACAGCGCCGGCATTACACGCGGACCAGACAACATGACTCAGCGCTGGACTGCCAGCGCGGGCGTCGCCGAACAGCTCTCCGACTCCTCTTCACTGATACGCTTTTACATCGACACGATACGGCTGAAGAATCAATATCCCGTGATTTATAACGGCGTCCCATCGGAACTGCCATCGCAGGATCGCGCCATCGCTGCCTATATCGTGTCCGACAGCCTCACTCGCATCGCCATTATCCATAACCTCGCCAGTGTCGCTAAAACCGTAAGCGTTACGGATGCAAAATCCATTGCCGGTTTTCTGAGCGCCGCCGCTTCAGCCGCGCCGTCGTTAAAAGACGCCGCGCTGGAACTGCCGCCATATTCAACAGCGTTGCTGTCTTTGTCAGACCAGTAATGGCCGCTTGACAATTTTTATACCGTTATGATTTACGCATCTTGTAAAACCATGCTCAAACACAAAAATCCTGACTGGCACCCGGAACAGCCGGACAGAATCGCGTATATCTGGAAGGCTGTTGAAAACGCTTTTGGAAGAAACGCTATAACAATCATCGAAAGAAAGGCTAAGAAAGAAGAATTGTATCTGGCTCATTCACTTGATTATATTAACTATTTATTTTCTATTAGAGGTTCTGTGGATTTGGATTATGAAACATTTTTTTCAGAACATACTCTTGACGCGGTGTTATCAGCGGCGGGGATTTGCCTTGAGCTTGTTGAACATATCATACAGGGAACGTATAAAAAGTGTTTTGCCCTTGTCAGACCACCGGGGCATCACGCCACTTACACCGGGGCAATGGGCTACTGCATTGTAAATAACATGGCTGTGGCTGTAAATAAAGCGCTGGCTATGGGGCTGGAAAGAATCGTCATCATTGATTGGGATGTCCATCATGGCAATGGGACGCAGGAGATATTCTTTGAAACGGACGCAGTATACTTTATTGATATACATCAAGAGAATTTATTTCCTGAAAACAGCGGCAATGTCGACGAAACGGGTCGTGATAGGGGAAAGGGGTTTACGTTAAATATTCCCGTTCCCGCCGGTAAAGATGGAAACTATTACCTTGACATTATGGATGCCGTGGCGTATCCTATTCTTAGGCGCTTTTCTCCGCAGTTACTCTGTATTTCATCGGGATTCGATGCGCTCGGAGGGGATTCCGAAGGAGCTATGCACCTTGTGCCGACAGATTACCGTGAATTGACGCGGAAAGTCTGTCTCTGGGCTGATGAATTGTGTGAAGGAAAATTGCTGATGGTTCTTGAAGGTGGGTATTGTATTCCCTCGGTATCAGAAGCGGTTTGTACTATTTTAGAAAATTGGGAGGAAAAATTATGATAACTGTGGAACCATATCTCGATGATTTTCTCAGCGGCGATATAGACAGCAAGGTGGAAAGACTGATAAGCGATTTTAACGCGATTACGAATTTTCAGGCGCAGGACTTTTTCAAAGTAAAGTTCGGCGTGAACCAGAACAGGAGCCACTATTTTGATTATATAAGCAATTCCGATTGGAGAGATTTTCTTCTTTCGGTATATTACGCTGATTTATTGTCATATACCAAAAAGGAAGATCAGGTCGATTTTCCACGCCTGCTTTATATTGTGAACTCGTTCCCTGAAGGGTTTACGGTCTGGTGGGCGCGAATGAATAACAAAGCATATCCAGTGGGATATACCGGCTGGTATTATGTTGAAAAAAACGTATTCGCTCATATCGCTATGATGCGCCATGATAAAACAATTGAAATAAGCAACCGGTTTTTTCTTCCCGCGAAGGAGAAAACTCCCTATATCTATCTGTTTAATTACAGCATAGCGCCACCGTTAACTCATTCTGCATATTCCCGCGCGTTAATTAAAAATTACGCAGAGGAATTATCCGCGCTTCAATACGATGGCTTATTCTGCGCCACGGTTTCTGACGATGGAAGGCGGGTGGCTGAACAATTTAACATGAGAAAAATCGGCGCCATCACTGCCCATGAAAACGCAGTCCCTGACAGCATCTATTTTTATTTAAAGGAACATTAAAATGGTGGATTATTCATCAGATAAAACACGCTGGCTGGAAAAAGATAAGAGTGGGCTTACGCGCAAAGATAAACTCTTCAAAAGACAGCGTATCATCGAGCTGATTCGCTCGTATTACAAAGCCTGTCAATTCTTTGAAGCTGAAATCCCCTTGCTTGTTTCTGGAACAAGCCCTGATATAGCCATTCAGTCTTTTGAGGTAAAAGATAAATATTTGACCACATCAACTGAATATCATATAAAAAGAATGATTGCCGGCGGTTTTGATAAAGTTTTTACCTTGACAAAAAATTTCAGAGAATACGAGTTTGACAAATATCATAACCCTGAATTTACCATGCTTGAATGGGGGCGCGCTCACGCCACGCTACAAACCATTGAAAACGATGTGGTACATATCATTACCGCCCTATGCGCTGAATTTTATCAGAACACAGATTATTTTGAATACCAGAATTCAAAAATAAGTATAAAAACACCATGGCAGACAATGAGCTTCCAAAGCATTTTTTACGATTATTATGGCATTGTGATTCCTGATGATTACGACATTTCAGAAACAGTCGTACTGGCGCAAAAGGCTGGCATTGAACCGGATAAAATAGCACTGAACAATCCCGGATTGCTCTTGTCCGTGCTATTAGATGAAGCGATAAAAAAGATGGGATTCAGCGCGCCGGTACTGATAAAGAAGTGGCCTTCAGCAATGACCAGTTCAGCCGAAACCGAGCTGGATTCACGGTGGACGGAAAGAACGGAAATAATTATTACCGGCATTGAAATTGCCGACGGGTTCCCGTTTCTGCGGGACCACGCGCGGCAAAGGCTATTTTTTGAACGGGCAAACATGAATCGCATGAATAACAACTTACCCCTCGTAAAATATGACGAAGCCTATCTCGCCATGCTGCAAAGCGGCTTATGCGATGGCGCGGGCATGGCGCTTGGCATTGACCGCTTGTGTATGCTGTTCACCAACACCGTTGATATAAAAGACGTACTCTGCTTTGACTGGGATGAATTATAATTCATCTTACATACAAAAAAGACAGACGACTCGCGTGATTTTGTTTCGCTGTATATAACATTTTGGCAGGGCTGATAAGCAAGCGGATGGAACTCCCGTCTATTGGCGGCGAAGCATATACAAACTTGTTACTATTAGACTTGTTTAAGAACCGCAAGGATGCTATATATGGACAGCAGGAAAAGAGGGAAAGTGCTGCGTAAGCTCAGAAGCTACCGCGGTTAGTTCAGAAGCTACCGCGGTTAGCTCAGAAGCTACCGCGGTTAGTTCAGAAGCTACCGCGGTTAGCTCAGAAGCTACCGCGGTTAGTTCTGAAGTTACCGCGGTTAGCTCAGAAGCTACCGCGGTTAGCTCAGAAGCTACCGCGGTTAGCTCAGAAGCTACCGCGGTTAGTTCTGAGCGTACTTGACTAGGTTTAAAGCAACAGAATGACCGAAGATAAACCCGTGATTATGGAATCCCCAGAAAAGCCCATGTCCCAGGGCGAATCTATCAAATGGACATTATGCAGAACGATCCCTTGAAAGCATACTCGCTTTGCACGCCACAAGTGGTTTAACGGTCTATCCTGGCTATTTAAGAAGATTGGAAGATTTTTGGGGAAGCATTCTCTTGGGCATCTGCAGCACTTTCCCTCTTTTCCATGCTATCCATTAAGCATCCTTGCGGTTCTTAAACAAGTCTATTAAAATATTAAAACAAATGTACCTGCTGTAATTAATATGCCGCCAATAATTGTTTTTATTGTCATTGTTTCTTTTAATACAACAAAGGCTAAGACCATGCCAATAACTACGCTGAATTTATCAACCGGCACAACTTTTGAGGCTTCTCCAATCTGTAAAGCCCGGTAATAACAAAGCCATGATAAGCCGGTTGCTATTCCGGAAAGTATCAAAAAAAATAAACTTTTATGACTAATGTTTACCAAGTCATTGTATTTCCCGGTTATAAACACAATGACCCATGCCATTACTACAACAACAATGGTACGGATTGCGGTTGCCAAATTGGAATTTACGTTTTCAATACCGATTTTCCCTAGAATTGAGGTCAATGCCGCGAAAAAAGCTGATAAGAAAGCATATACGATCCACATAATAACCTCCACTTTACCGACTATTTGAACTGGTTTGTCTATTGCGCCGTGTTCTCCATTTTTGTACTCTGCTTTGTCTAAGCGCCAACGGCCTTTTCCAAGCTATCTCTTGCCACTGTGTCGCCTTCCCATGCTAGGAGTTTTACGGCGGTTTTGATAATTTCCGTCGCGCCCCCAGCATATTCTGCTCACTTCACAACGATGTTTACCAACTTATCCTGCACCGTGATGATCCTGACAAGGGTCTTGCCTTCCAGCCACTTGGCAACAGCGGGCAGGGCAAGCGCGGTCTTTTCCAGCACGGCTATGTCCGTGCCTATAGCCACAGTAAACCTCTCGCGTATCTTGCCATTCACCTGCGCCACAATGGTCGCCTCGCGGTCAGTGCAGAGGGTCTCATCCCAGGCCGGCCATGTGGATTTGGACACTGATTCGTTATGCCCGCAGTTTTGCCAGAGTTCCTCGCCCAGGTGCGGGGCATAGACGCTTAAAAGCTGTATGAACGGCTCCCAAAGTGCGCGGGAGATACGCTCCAGCTTCACAAGCTCGTTGGAGAACACCATCATCGCGCTGATGGCAGTGTTGAAGTTCAGGGTCTCAGTGTCGCGGCTCACCTTCTTGATGGTCTTGTGCAAGAGCCGCGTCAGTTCTTCGCTTACTGCGTTATCGTGGGTCAGCGGCTTCTCGCTAATAGCCCAGACGCGCTCAAGAAAACGCGACACGCCCACAAGACCGGCGGTCAGCCAGGGCTTGGTTACCTCCAGCGGCCCCATAAACATCTCGTAGACCCGCATAGCGTCAGCGCCGTAGCTCTTTATGATGTCATCTGGGTTGATGACGTTGCCGCGGCTCTTGCTCATCTTCTGGCCATCCTCGCCCAGAATCATGCCCTGGTTCAGGAGGCGCTGAAACGGCTCTTTCGTGTTCACGAGCCCGATGTCGTAGAGTACCTTATGCCAGAAACGGCTGTAGAGAAGGTGCAAGACCGCGTGTTCAACGCCGCCAACGTAAAGATCAACCGGCAACCAGTATTCAAGTTTGTCTTTGGCGGCAAAGGCTGTGTCATTGTGGGGATCGAGATAGCGTAGATAGTACCAGCAGGAGCCGGCCCATTGGGGCATGGTGTTGGTTTCACGCCTCGCCGGAGCGCCGCACTTGGGGCAGATGGTCTTAACCCAGTCCTCGATAGCGGCAAGCGGTGATTCGCCGGTGCCGGTTGGCGTGTAGGACTGCACTTCAGGCAGTTTCAGTGGAAGCTCGCTTTCTGGCAGAGGCACTATGCCGCAGTGTGGACAGTGAATAAGCGGAATCGGCTCGCCCCAGTAGCGCTGACGGCTGAATATCCAGTCGCGCAGTTTGTAGTTTATGGCTTTCTTGCCAAGCCCCTGTTCCTCAAGCCACACGGTAAGCTGTCTAATTACCTCGGGTGTAGGCAAGCCGTTGAAGCGACCAGAGTTGACCGCCCAGCCGTTGGCGACAGTACACTCGGCGGGTTTCGCGCTGTAGTCAGCGCCGCTATCCGGCTTTTCACCGGCGACAACCAGCTTAATTGGTAGGCCAAAGGTTTTGGCAAAGTCCCAGTCGCGCTCGTCATGCGCGGGAACAGCCATGATTGCGCCGGTTCCATAAGAGATAAGCACATAGTCGGCGACCCAAATGGGTATCCGCTCCTTATTCACCGGATTGATGGCGTAAGCGCCGGTAAATACACCGGTCTTCACCTTAGCAAGGTCGGTACGCTCAAGGTCGCTCTTTTTTGCCGCCGTGTCCAGATAGACGCTTACGGCGCTTCGCTGTTCCGACGTGGTGAGCTTGCCTATAAGTGGATGCTCCGGCGACAACACCATGTAGGTAGCGCCGAAGAGCGTGTCCGGGCGCGTGGTGTAGATTTCCAGCTTGTCATCAAAACCTTCTATACTAAAGAACACATTGGCGCCCTCAGACCGCCCGATCCAATTCTTCTGCATGAGTTTTACAGGTTCCGGCCAGTCAAGCCCATCAAGATCGGCAAGCAGGCGCTCGGCATACGCCGTAATCTTGAGTATCCACTGCCGAATCCGCTTGCGGGTAACCTTGGTTCCGCAGCGTTCACAGCACCCCTCCTTCACTTCCTCATTGGCAAGGCCGGTCTTGCACGAAGGACACCAGTTGATGGGGCTTTCCGCCTCATAAGCCAGCCCTTTCTCGAACAGCTTGAGAAAAATCCACTGAGTCCATCGGTAATACTCTGCGCTTGAGGTATCCACCTCCCGATCCCAGTCGTAGGAAAAGCCCAGCGCCTTGATCTGTGAGCGGAACTTGTTGATATTGGCGGCGGTTGTTACCGCAGGGTGGGCGCCGGTCTTGATGGCGAAGTTTTCGGCGGGCAGACCAAAGGCGTCAAAGCCCATCGGGTGCAGGACGTTATAGCCGTTCATACGCAGGAAGCGGCAGTAGATGTCCGTGGCTGTGTAGCCTTCTGGATGACCCACGTGCAGTCCCTGAGCCGAAGGATAGGGAAACATATCGAGTATATAGCGCCGTTTATCACGGGGCGCGTCAGTCTCGCGCGCCTTAAAGGTCTTGTGTTCGTCCCAGTAGCGCTGCCACTTGGGTTCTATACTGTCGAATGGGTACCTAGCCATGTAATCACTCCTTGCTGGTGAGCATACCCGGCGTGTCAAATTCTGACAAGCGCCTCATGAAGCGACATGCGGGACATCATCCTTCTCTATTGGTACCGCAGTGTTCACCGCATCCAACACGTGCCAGTCATGTCGTTCTGACATAAGGCTGGTGTCAGAAGAAGGCTGTGAAGACGGTGCTTGAGATGGGCGACAAAAGCCTTGACTTCGTGGGAAAAACCACGATTACGTCTGCGACAACCCCACCCGCACGGCGATACGCCGCTTGAGGAAGCCGTCGAGGGCACGATTATAGCAGCCGGGAGCGAAGCCTACCATGCGGCATCTGCGGTCTACCACAACGTACAGGTGCGGCAAAACAAGACATCCCCGGTAAAGGCCATATCTACGAAGACTTGAAAAAACTGCTTCCCCGGTAGCAAGAAATGGGGCGGCGGGACTGAAACGGGCTAAGCCCTTGCCCGCCAGATGTTCTCAGAGCATCGATGGACACTCTCAAAGACCCGATGGAGATGTTTTTGAGTACGTCGTTATGCTGTGGTATAATGGTGTTCATGGACTCGTTTGATTTTGGGCAGGCATACGCGCGTAGCGCCTTTCTCCAGTTCCTGACCGGAACCTTCCTGCCAGATGATTTTCGTCGGGCGGGTGGGAACGGCGAAGCAATCGCTTTCTCCAGCAAGTACACGCGGCGGGTAACGCGGCTGGGAACCAGTCCCTCGCTGGGGCTTGATATCTTCGAGCTTATCCATGCCGGTGGCGCAAGCCGCTCCAGCACGGCAAAAGAGGCTTTCCGTTTATTGCTCAGGCATAGCGACAAAAGCCTCGCCCTCATCATTTTTGCGCCAGAGGGCAGGCCTGCGGCCTATTGTTTCTCGCTGGTGCGCACTGGTAAGTTTTGCCGGGGCGAGCCTTGCCGCTACTCATTCCCGCTGGGAGAAACCCGCGAAGCCCGTGCAACGGAAAAGGCGCTTGCCACAAAAGTAAGCAACGTGGAAGACTTGTTCTCGCGCTTCGCCATTGACGCTGTTGGCAGAGATTTTTGTCAAAACATAGCCGAGTGGCATAAATGGGCCGTAACACTGGCGCGTTTTCCAGAAGGCCGTGGTTATAATGTTATATTAACGCAGAACGACAACAAACAGCGCCTTATCCGGCTTATTACACGGCTCATTTTTGTCTGGTTTATCAGGCAAAAGGGTCTTATTCCTTCATGGATTTTTGATAAACAAGAAATGGAGCGCATCCTGAATCATTTTGACGCGGCGAGTAAAACGAGCGGCGTGTATTATAACGGCATAATCCAGAACCTGTTTTTCGCTACGTTAAATAAGTATATCGCCGAGCGCGCCTTTACCGATGATAGCAAATCAAGGCAAAATCCCCATTATGGGATCAAGACGCTCTACCGGGATCAGAAAGGTGAGTCGCTTTTTGCCATAAGCCATTCAGCGTTTATTGAGTTATTCAAAACAATTCCTTTTGTTAATAGCGGTCTTTTTGAATGTCTGGACAACATGGCTGGCGGTATAAGCCAGCGATATATCGACGGTTTCAGCCGCGAAAAAGACCGAGCCGCCTTTGTGCCAAACGCACTTTTCTGGGGCGATGGCGCGTGCGACGGCGTCATTCCGCTTTTCAGCCGCTATTATTTTACGCTTGAGGAAAATACGTCGCAAGATATTGACATAGCCGTTACCCCAGAAATCATGGGCAATGTGCTTGAAAACATCTCCGGCGCGTCTTACCCATCCCACGAAAGCGAATCACTTAAAACGTATTTATGGCAAAAGCTGAAAAATACCGGCGCTGAATACAGCGAAAGTCTGGATACACTTTTTTTGTATACCGATGCTCCTCATGGGTTCAACAAAAAGCAGACCGCTGTCTTACTGAACGCCATTGATACCTGCAAAATCATTGACCCGGCTTGTGGTTCCGGCGCTTTTCTCATGGACGTTCTGAATAAACTCATATTTATTCTTGACAAGCTCGATCCTGATAATAAGGAACGCCGCGAA
Source organism: Treponema sp. (assembly GCA_031279205.1). GTDB lineage: Bacteria > Spirochaetota > Spirochaetia > Treponematales > Breznakiellaceae > JAIRMT01. The sequence continues at coordinate 16,800 of JAITIX010000078.1, forward strand.
TGGTATTTAATCGAGCGCATTTATGGTATTGATATACAACCCATCGCGATAGAAATCAGCAAACTACGTTTTCTCATTTTGTTTATTGCCAGTCAAAGTCCTGATAAAACAAGAGACAACTTTGGTATATGCCCTCTGCCGAACCTTGAAACTCAGTTTGCCGTGGTGAACACGCGCGTCGGCATACCCAAAAACAGCGATAAGCTCTTTATGTTAAATGCCCCGCTCATCAAAATAAAACAGCGCGAATTGCTTGAAATTCGCCATCAGTATTTAAATGCGACAAGCGCGAAGGAAAAGACGCTGTCGCGTCATAGCGACCGGCGAATCCGCGCCGATATATCCGCCTTAATGCAGGAATATCGCGTTATTTCCCCCGCTGTTGCTAAAAAACTGCGAGAATGGGACCCTTATAAGCAGAATATGCCGGCGTCCTTTTTTGATCCCTGCTGGATGTTCTGCGTGCGCGACGGCTTTGACATTACGCGGGTCCCACAATATGCCGAATAGCAGTCACGGTCAAGCGTGAAAAAGACCTAGTGTTGGGCGAGTCTTAGGAGGTGTTCACACTACGAGGAACTAATGAACAAATGATGATGGATGATGAGATACAAGGCAAGATAAATATACACTGAAAATATCTTGGCTGGTTTGTCATAACGGGTACATATCCGTCTAAACTTTCACCTCGATGTTACCCAGATACGCGCCACCGGTGATCACGAGTTCTGGGCTGCCGGGAAGCCGCTGTCCATGGCTGTGCGACATGGCATTGCCCAAGTAGGCTGTGGCTTCCATGCTGACCACCAGCGAAGGCGGAACATTGATAGTAACATTGCCAAACACCGCGTTAACGTGCAGTACGGTACGACCGACTGGGAGGTCGCCGTCACGAATTGTGATAATTATGTTGCCAAAGAGAGCTATAAACAAGCGCCTGCGGGTCAAGAGCATTTCGCCAGAGATTCCGCGGTTGGAAAACAGGGCGAGGTCGAGTTTTGGCTTGCCAGCGTCAGCTGACACGGGAGTGGCGGAGGCTGGCGCGGCATCTGAGGTCAGATTGCCCGCGTAGAGGGCGGTCTCGCTCACGATTTTGTTAACAATAACAAGCTCGCGCTCACTCTCCACGCGATTGATGTACTCAACGAGGCGCTCGTACTCCTCAAGCGGCAGAGCGTTTTGGGAAAACTGCTCTGACAGCGCCTCAATCGCCTGATTCTTGCGCTCCTCTATCTGCGCATCTCGAGGGGATAAGGCTAGGTTTTTGTCTGTCATTCCTACTTCCACTCCTTTTGGGTATCCTCAATCATCTTGATGATTTCGTCCTGAGATGCGCGGTTACGCAGAAAGGTGCGAAAATCTTCCCGCTGACAGAAGAAGTTGACACGGGACAGGGTTTGCAGGTGCAGTTTTGGAGACGCGGACACAATGAGCAGGAAGCTATGCACAACATTACCGTCAAGCGCCTTCCAGTCAATGTCCCGTCGCAGGTAGCCGATAACCACGAATTGGTCTTTGGGGTTGCTGATAAGGGCGTTACGGGGATGTGGCAGGGCAATGCCCTTGCCAATGGCCGTACTCATCAGCGCCTCCCGTTCAAGAAGCGCCTTGAGAAGTACAACGCTGTCAAGGGGCGCGGGTATGGGTATGGTTTTCAACGCTGCGGTCAGCACTTCCTCTGGCGTGTTTCCCAGAATGTCTCGAAAAACACCGCCCCGCCGAATCAGTTCAATCAGATCATTTTCCATTTTTAAAACTCCTTTAGTATAGTATTACAGGTTTCAGTATTAAAGGCTGTTGGGTCAAAATCCTCGCCCAGCTCTTGCTGTATTTTTCGCTTTTCAGATGGACTGCCGTTTTCAAAGATATCCAGATAACGCCTGAACCGTATTGGTCCGTCAAGCGTTTCAGGCGGTGCAGAACCCGCGCCAGCGATACAGCGGACGCCCTTGTCAAGTCCGGACGCGGAGAGGAACATGAGCTTCACAATCCACTTTGGCCCATACTCATAAGATACCTCCATGGTCCCGTTTAGTTCATTCAGACACAGTTTTGAATCCAGCGTTTTATTCCCGGACAGAAACCGGAACCCATAGGCACCTTTCCAGTTAAACAAGGTCTGAATCATACGGTGTACGTCGAGCAGGGAATACGAGCCGCTCATGTCAAGACGACGCCACACGTCGGTTCCGGTGATGCTGATCTGGACTATTCGGCCTTCCCCGCTATCGCTGTCAATGTTCCGCACTACGGAAAAGTTCCGCTGTCTGAAGTTATCTATGGACTCATTGATGAGTTCACGGATATCCTCGTAAGTATCGATCATGCTGTCAATGGAATTGTCGATGGCTTCAAGGTCGGATTCTGACGGTTCTTCACCAATGTTGAGGTCTTCAAGTACTGCTGCGGCGTGTTCTTGTATCTGGGACAGAATGATAAACGTATGGTTAGGCAGGGAAATCTCGTCAATGTCGCCCTTCCGCAAGCGCGCCGCGAGATCAAGCGCCGCAGTATGCAGTTCGCCAATCCGCTGGCGTATCGGTCCCATGTTCTTATCCGCGAAACGGTTGTAAGTACCCCTGAATTCATTAAAGACCTCAACTATATAGCCTGTCAGGAAGTTCCTCTCCCGTCCGCTTAGGGAGCCGGCAGACCGGGGAATGATCCGTTCAATGACATGCCCAATATCAATATCCCCGCGGAACAGGGCGTCCCGCACGTATGACATGACCACATATTCGGATATTGGAATTCGCTTCTGAAAGAGTATGTCCTCAAGCAGAGTACGGTCAGGCAGTATCTGGCTTTTTTCAAGCTCCCGGCTGTCTGGAATCTCCTTGCCTGTATACCAGAAACGGGTTTCGATCCCATAGCCCACGGTCTCAATACGCTCAGTTTTCTCGTAAAGAAATTCTTCCAGGGCATAAGCAGGCACAGATCGCATACGCTCGCCACCATACCAGTAGGCAAAGGCGATCTGTTCCTCAGTAGACAATCCGGGGCCAAGTGTGGCGAATGATTCCATGAAGCCCTGTTCCGCCACGACAAGCCACGAACGCAAGTCTTCCTCGCTCCACTGATCTTTAGCCACTCGCTCTAGCGCGAATTTGCCCTTCTTCCAGTCCAGAATTCGCGCTTCAAAGCGGTCGCCAGGGACGAAAGCGCTTGAGAGATAGATGTTTCGCATATCAAGTACATGAATGGAAACTTCCACTGGGTCTTCGTAAGGGTCTTCATTAAAGGCTACCTCATTTTCAGGGTTATCACGGGCAACATATTGGGGGGCGTACTCTTCCCCAAAGATACTGTAGTAAGGATAGAAATCTTCAGGGTCTCCCTCACTGGTAGTAGATGGTATACGCCGACTATTCCAGAAGAACTCATACTCCTGTGGCAGGAGGACTGGATTGGCAAAGGGTGCGCAACGGTGTCCCGGAATCAGCACCCCGTTGAGCAATTCCTCTCGTGTTGGGCTTATAGCAAAACGCGCCTTTTCAAAACAGCCGCGCCGGGATATCCACTTCTGATACCCCGCGGGAAAGGCAATATTACGAAGCTCCAAAAGGCTGCTCAGTTCCGCGATAAGATGACGTCCCCCCTGCGGAGAACCATGCTTACGGATGTGAGCTGTCGCATCTTCCAGCGAAAATGGGGAGACAGTGTTTTCAAGAAAGCTATACAATGCTTCTTCCTGTTTTTCGGTCATGACTGTTTTAACTATGCCCTATGGAAGACACTAAGACAAGTGCAACGAAGAGTTCACAAATAGACTAGATAGTTATCATAACGCAGGCGTAGTGTCAGACATGCGCGCATGTGGGTGCCAGTGATCCACTCACACACCTGTCGGTGTATAGCTCACACACCTGCCGGTGTATAGCCATAGATACCCCACGCACAGGCGGAAACGTGTTGAATTCGTTCCCCGATTGCACCAGCCATTGCCGTAAGGGTCGTCTTTTTTTTGTATCAGACTTAGGACAGGGCATGGCGTTCCCAATTCTTGTATTGCTTCCACACCTTGCTCTTTGGCTTCATATCTTCCATACTTCCCTTATTAGTTTGGTTATTTTTAACCAAAAACTTATTTTAAGATAGCAATATCTTAAAATAAGTTTGTCAATAGATTTTATATCTTTTTTTGAGAAAAAACTTATTACGAGATATAGGAGAAGTTATGAACAGAAATGGCCTTGCTAACAGATTCCGTTCTATTAGACAGAAGGAAAACATCAGTCAAAAGGAATTCGCACAAAAGCTCGGTATATCGCAGGGGGTTGTTGCGGACATAGGACGTGGGGCGAAGGAGCCATCTAGGGCTGTCCTTGTTGCGGTAGGC
>JAITIX010000080.1 GCA_031279205.1 Treponema sp.
CGTTCCTATGATGCCGCAAAACTTGGTCATAAACTGGACAAGATAAAGGCGCTTTCTGGTACAGATGTGTTACAATAAGATGAATCAAACCGACGGGAGGTTAGCTATGGAAAGATTCAGTAAGATACAAAAAGAAGGGTATTGCCTTTACGCAAACAGCGGCGGCCCTGTTATCGGCGTAGGGTCGGCAATGGAGGAGCATATCCTTGTAATAGAAGGATTCGCCTTCAAAGACCTGAACCGTAACGGCAAACTCGATCCTTATGAGGACTGGCGCTTGCCTCTTGAGGAGCGCGTGGCCGATCTCGCGGCACGCATGAGCATTGACGAAATCGCGGGGCTTATGCTTTACAGCGCGCATCAGGCCATCGCCAAAGTGAATCCGCTGGCGGCAATGATGTACACCGGACAGGATCAGAAAGATACCCGTGAGCATATCTGGGACCTTACTGAGGCGCAGAGGAAGTTTTTAATAAAAGATAATTTACGGCATGTTCTCGTGGCCATGATCGATGACGCGCCGTCAGCAGCGCGGTGGAACAATCAGGCGCAGGCGCTGGCCGAATCGCTGGGCTTGGGTATTCCTATCAACATCAGTTCCGATCCACGGCATACGCCAGTGGCCACTGCCGAGTTCGACATGGGTTCCGGCGGGGACATTTCGGTATGGCCGGATACGCTCGGACTGGCTGCCACCTTTGATCCGGCACTGGTCAGGCGCTTCGGCGAAATCGCGTCCAGAGAATACCGCGCTATGGGTATCACTACCGCGCTGAGTCCGCAGATAGACCTGGCCTCTGAGCCGCGCTGGTGGCGCTTTGCCGGTACCTTCGGCGAAGGCGTCAAACTTAGCGAAGACCTAGCCCGCGCTTACTGCGACGGGTTCCAGACCAGCGAAGGCGAGCGTGAAATTGGCGACTCAGGCTGGGGCTATGACAGCGTTAACGCTATGGCTAAGCACTGGCCTGGCGGCGGTACTGGCGAGGCTGGCCGCGATGCCCACTTCGGCCACGGCAAGTATGCGGTCTATCCAGGTAAAAGCTTTCAGGAACATCTCAAGCCGTTTATCAACGGGGCATTCAAGTTGGAAGGCAAGACCGGCAAAGCCGCGGCAATCATGCCCTATTACACTGTTTCATGGAACATTGACCAAAAATATGGCGAGAACGTCGGCAACTCCTACAACAAGTACATTATTACCGACCTTCTGCGGGAAAAGTACGGCTACGATGGCGTGGTTTGCACCGACTGGCTTATTACCGCTGATCCTGGACCTATCGACGTGTTCATTGGCGGCAAGTGCTGGGGTGTAGAGAACCTTTCTGTGGCTGAACGACACTATAAGGTACTCATGGCTGGCGTCGACCAGTTTGGCGGGAACAACGAAAAAGCACCGGTGCTGGAAGCCTACGCTATGGGCGTCAGAGACCACGGTGAGGAGTTCATGCAAAACCGTTTCCGCACATCCGCCAGACGCCTGCTGCGGAACATCTTCCGCACTGGGCTTTTCGAGAACCCGTACCTTGACGCGGAGGAATCCAGAGCCATCGCCGGCAATGCCGAATTCGTGAAGGCTGGCTACGAGGCTCAACTGAAAAGCGTTGTTCTGCTCAAGAACGCAGACAAGGTTCTGCCACTGGCCTCTGGTACAAAAGTGTATATCCCCAAGCGGCATATAAACGCGGGAACCAGCTTTCTGGGCTTTCCCACACCGGCAAGGGATATAGACCCCATCGACCATAGACTCGTGGAAGAATACTTCCAAGTGGTGGATGATCCTGAGCAGGCAGACTGCGCGTTCTGTTTTATCGCTAGTCCCAATGGCACGGCTTATAGCAAAGACGCCGGCTATCTTCCCCTGAGTCTGCAATACCGACCATACACAGCGCAAAACGCCCGCGCGAAAAATATCGCCGGAACCGATGACCGTTCCTATCAGGGCAAAACCGGAACCGTCAGCAACGAGCCTGACCTTGACCTAGTGCTGGATACAAAGAAAAAAATGGGGCAAAAGCCTGTTATTGTTTTTGTTCAAACGAGAAACCCCTTTGTCGCGGCTGAGTTTGAAAAAAGCGCTGACGCTATTCTGCTCAACTTCGCGGTGGAAGGCCGCACCCTGATAGACCTGGCCGCCGGCAAAGCAGAGCCTTCGGCGCTTCTGCCTTTCCAGATGCCCCGCGATATGGAGACCGTGGAAACCCAGTCCGAGGACATCGCCAGAGACATGATCCCCTATACCGATGCTGTCGGTAACGCCTGGGATTTCGCCTTTGGCCTGAACTGGCAAGGCGTAATCAACGACGAGCGGGTAACAAAGTACCAATCTATAGAAGAGTAGGAGAAAAATATGAAAGTAGGCATTCAGCTCTTTTCATTGCGTAATCACATGGCAGCGAATCCTATCGCCGCCATACAAACAGTGGTAAAAGAGGGATATCGGTTCTTAGAGGCGGCTAACCATAACGCAACTCAAGACAGCGGTGTGGGTTTCGGGGTTGAGGCCAGGGAAATAAAGAAAGTTCTAAACGATACAGGGGCTGCAATGATAAGCGCTCATATTTCCCCCCTAAACGATGAGACCATCGGCCCGGTACTGGAGTATCATCATGAACTAGGTACTAAATACCTGGTAGTGCCAGCATATTTTTATGACAGCCGTGAGCATGTCTTAAGAAACGCGGAAACGCTGAATAAGCTGGGGAAAGCCTGCGCCCAGGCCAATATGAGCTTGGTCTATCATAACCATTTTCATGAATTCCAGCTTTTTGCCGGTCAGACCGTATTCAGTATGCTAATGGAAAACACCGATTCCATGCTGGTGGGGATTGAGCTTGATACCTATTGGGCTATGCGGGGCGGCAAAGACCCGGCAACCCTGCTACGGCAATACGGTGAACGGGTGCGGCTGATCCATCAGAAAGATTATCCAGCGGAATACAAGGACAAGATCAATCTGATCGATGTGGTTAACGAGAAGGGCTTGCACGTGGACATGGATTACATGAGAGGAATCATGGACAGCAAGACCTTCACAGAAGTTGGCACGGGAATCATGAATATCCAGGATATTATCACTGTGGGGAATGAGGTCTGCAAAACAGATTATATCATTCTTGAACAGGACTTCAGCTCACGGGATGAGCTGGAAAGCATCCGTATCAGCATGGACAGCTTCAAAAAGTTCACTGGTATCCAGTGGTAAAGCAATTAGTGGAGGCTTTGTGAAGAGTATAGACACGGCAGCCCCTACGAACTAACGTAATGTTGGAGGTTGTTATGAAAAGGCAAGCGTATGAATGTCCAAAATGTGGCAATACCCATTATGAGAGTGACCAGTTTCAGGCGACGGGCGGCAATATTGCCAAGATTCTTGATATACAAAACAAGAAGTTTATCACGATAACGTGTACAAAATGCGGTTACACCGAACTTTATCGTAGTAAAACAGGGTTAGGCTGGAATATTTTGGACTTTCTTACGAGTTAAAGAGGGCGCACTGTTAAAAATCAGTGATAATACCCGCCTTTGGCGGCGTGTTCCGGGAGAGCGAAATAGCCGAGAGCCTCCGGAGCCGCCACCGCTCATCGCCACCCAGACACACATAGGATCGAGATTATCGCCATGGCGAATATGTTCTGCATGGTCGTTATGAAAATGGTCGCTGATCTGTACAGGTATTATCGTTTATTCTTTGTTTTTAGAAATCCCACAAACCACCGATGGCGGGCTTGTGGGATTTGTAGTGGACAAGGCCGTGTCGCTGAATAGCGGCATATCAATACTTTTCTATAGCCCGCTCTATTTTGATAGTATCTTGTGCAGCTTTTCCCCAAGGACTATTGCTTCTTCCTGTGTAGGGGTTGAAGTCTGGATAAAAAGACCTTTCCTGCCGAAAAAGTCGAGCAGCTTTTTCGAGTATTCAGCCAAATCCACTTGGGTATTAATGTCATGATCCCAGTAATTGTGGCGCACACATAGAACTGTTTTTCCCGCCACAGCGTCCCGGATCTTCTCCCAATTTGCAACCTGGGGAATGGTAAAATCCACCCCCCGCAGGCCGGTCGTTTCCATCATGGCCGCAGCCACGTTCTGCACGTCTCCGCAGGAATGAATCACGATTCCCCCAACCGCCTCGGAAATCTTGTTGTTGTACTTTACACCGAATTCCCGGTAGAGATTGGGCGAAAGCAGGGCTGCCGTATCGTCGCTTATCCGTATACCGACTTCGCGGGGAATGTGCCACGCCTCATGGCTGATGCTGTAGAAATTCGTGATCCGCTTGAGCTGCTCTTTGATGTACTGGATCGTTGCCTCTGTTACCTTTTCCAGAAGAGCGTGTACCTCATCGGGGGATTCCAGGGTTGATTCGATAAAGGACGTATAGTCCCAGATGAGGGAAGCGGTTACCAGTGGCGACGGCACGTTTACCACCCGCAGCGGTATGGAAGAATGGCTCTGAAGATAATCAACGCGCTTCCATGCATCCTGATACACCGGGTTATTCACCGGATCGGGCAGTTCAAGTTTGTAAACATCAGCGGCGTTTTCCTCCCGGATAAGCGCCGTAATCCAGGGATCGGCCTCGTTGTTCACTCTGGACTCGCAGCCAAAGGCGGCGGCCACGATGCCGATGCCCTTGTTAGGCTTGATGTTAGGAAAGCCGTAGTCGTAGACGCCTTCCCGCTTTGCGCTAAAGTCTTCGGCCCATTTTATTTCCGCGTCATCATCGGAGAAATAATCCTGTGTTGCCCCGTGGAAAGGTCCCACCTCGATGAAGAACGGAACCTCGTCGATGTCTTCAAGCCGCCAGTTTGCCGCAATCAGACTTTTCTTTGTTTCAATATCAAGTATCTCGCTCATAATAATTCTCCTAATAAAGTTTGTATTTGTAAAACATTGCCAGGAATGTTCCGGCGTGTTAGTACAATCATCAAGGCTCACTACCCGAATATCATATTGGGTATCCACAATACCAGACCGGGCAGGAACACCAGGATTGCCAGTTCCAGCAATACCGCGCCCAGGAAGGGCAGGCTTTCCTTGGTGTAATCCTCTACTGGGCATTTGATGATGCCGCAGACTGTGTATAAGGCTGAACCAATCGGCGGGGTCATTACTCCCAGGGTAACGACAGTCGCCATGAGTACGCCGAAGTGTACCGGGTCGATGCCGACGCTTTTTACCATGGGCAAGAATATCGGTGTCAGGAGCAGGAAGTTCACGTTGCTGTCAACGAACATCCCGGTAATAAAGAGGAAGCCGATCATGATGAGTACCATGATCTGGGGATTGTCGGTGATGCCGAAGAGCAGGCCGCTGAGAACCACCGGCAGCTTTACCCAGGTGATGGCGTAGCTGAAAGGCCCGGACATGGCGATGATCAGCATGATGGCGCCGTTATCCTTGATGGTAGTGATGAGCGCCTCCCGGAAGTTTTCCCAGGTCAGTTCTTTATAGACGAAACGGCCGATGATCAGGGCGTAAGCCACGGCGAAGGCTCCGGACTCTGAGGGAGTAAACACCCCGAAGCGAATCCCCACGATAAGAATAACCGGGAAGAGCAATGCCCAGATAGACTCTTTCAGGTTAGCTCCGAGTTCCCCCAGGGTAAGTCTTGGCGCGTCTGGCCGCGGGGGATCGTATTTTTTGATTCGGGAAGTGATAGTAGTGGTTGCCATTAAAAAGGTCATCATCAGGACGCCGGGGATAAGTCCCGCCGCGAAAAGCCGTCCGATGGAAACCTCGCCCACGAAGCCGAAGATGATGAGGCCAAGGCTCGGCGGGATGGTGGCGGTGATCAGTGCCGTAACGCAGTTTACCGAGCAGATATAGCCTTTGCTGTAGCCGATCCGCATCATTTCCGGGGCAAGGATTCGGGTTTCCATAGCCGCATCTGCAGTAGCAGAACCAGAGACCCCGCCCATGAGGGTACTCATCACGACCGAGATTTGGGCTGTACCGCCGTACATCCGCCGGGTAAGGAGCCGCGCCAAACTTAAAAGCCGGCTCGTGATACCTGACACGTTCATCAGGTTCCCCGCGAAGATAAAGAAAGGCACGGCGAGGAACGCAAAGGACTGGCTTTGGGAGATGATCATTTGGGTGGCGGTCTCGAAGTTGAGGTACTCTACGGAAGAGAAATACGCGAAGCCCGCGATGCCGATGACAAAGGCGATGGGCATTCCCAGCACCAGAAAAACAACAAAAGCAATAAGCAGTAAGGTCATGCAGCGCCTCCTTCTGTTTCTTTCCGGTTAAAATTTATAACACAGCGCTTTATCTTGAGGATGGTCGAGTGGATCATCGACAGGGCGGCAACTACGAGACTTATGGTCATCAGTGAATAGGGTATCGGTATAGACTGATAGGTTCGTACCCGTTCGACTACGGCTAGGCTGATACCAAAAACAACGATAAGAACCAGGGCGACCATGATAATGAGATAGATCGCTATGCTGATTACCTTTTGCACCTTTACGGGAAACCGGCGGGTTACGAGATCGACGCCCACAAGCTGGCCGCTCCGCCAGGCGATGTCCGCCCCCAGGAACGCAGTCCACGCCAAAAGAAACAGGGCAAGATCGATATTCCATGACATGGAAAGCCGGAAGAACCGCAGGATGGCAGACATGAACACAAAAAATATCAGGAACATGAAGCCGATGCCACAGATAATAACTTCAGCCCTGCAAAAGGCGTGATATATTTTCCTCATATTTCCTCCAAAAAAAATAGCCGGGAGAAGCAGCTCTCCCGGCTTGTGTGAAAACTAGACTAAAGCCCCAGTTCGCTGAACAGGCGGTCCTTGAGACCCGCGGTGAAGCCTAGATCGTTGTTCGTGTAGAGAGGAGCAATGGCGGCCTGGAATTCTGCCAGGTCAACTTCGGTAACAGTAACACCTTTGTCCCGCATCTGCTGGTAGTAGCCAGCTTCTTCATCTGCGATGACCTGGCTGTACTTCTTGGCGGTTTCCCGAATGGTGGTAAGGAAGAATTCCCGGTCCGCTTCGGGCATGGCATTGAGGAGCCGCGTGGAGCAGACGAAGGATGACTGAAGCAGGTAGTGATTGGTCAGAGCCAGGTATTTGGCGACTTCGTAGATGGCCGCGCCATAGGCGG
>JAITIX010000114.1 GCA_031279205.1 Treponema sp.
CGTGAGGCTCAGGGCTTATCGGCGACGGGTTCCGCCGGTTTTGGCTTCCGGGGGCGACCACGGGGCGGTACGTTGCGGATCAGGTCTACCACCGAGGGGTCGTAGATGGCGGTAGGACCAGCGTATACTATAGGCTTTATGCTGGCAACGCGGAGCCGCATTTTTACCGCAGGTTGCCCAAGCCCTAGTTTTTCAGCTATTTCTTTGATTGTCATTCCTTCCACTTCCTTAATATCGGCAGTTTACAATTACAACAAGAAAAAAATCTATCGGAAATTAGAGTTTTTGTTGACATAATCTATCGCTAGTGATATATTATAGTCAAGACGAACCGCGCACCATTCGAACGTTGTTATCGGCACGGCGGACAGGGCGCGGCGATCATTGGTATCAGCGGCGGGTAACCGCCTTGATATATGAGAGACCATCTCGTATGAGCGTGGGACTCTCAGCGCGACGTATGCTGGTGGGGGTGCCGGTATATGTCGCGGATTCCAGCCGGCCGGTGAGCGCCATCCCCAGCTTGCCGGCCGGCTTTTTCTTGGGGAAGAATAATGAAGTTATTGAGTATTGAAGAGGCCGCAGAAACTTTACGGACAAGTAAAGTTACCCTCCGGCGCATGGTCAAGGCTGGAACTATCTCTTATCGGCGACTTGGAACAGGCGGCAAGAATACGCGGATATTCTTTACCCCCGGAGACTTAGAGGCATATCTTGAGGCAGCGCTGGTTTCGGCGAAGGCTGTGAAGGAGATCGATCATGACTAAAAACCCAAACGAAACCACCGAGGAGAAGATACTCAGCGTTTCCAGTGAGATACCTGTAGCGGCGATTATCGCTCTTGAGCAGGACTTGGCGGGGATGGTTCACGGAACAGTAACACTCACCCTCCACATCAGGGACGGACGGCTTGCGCGGTTTATCACTGGAAGGGAACGCTCATTCATGGGGGAGACTGGCAATAGCGAATAAGGCAAACCTCACTCCACTATTTTGCGGATTACTGGACTGTCGATTTATGAACTCTGTAGGTTATAGAAGGGATTCTGACAAAACCTCTGACAATCCTTTTGACAAAAAAAGATAAAAAAGGGCTTGACGAGGTAAAAAGGTTTCTATAGTATATATATAAGAGCATAGCTGAGAACGTTCTCTTAATCTGCGGGTCGCAAGTTCGATCCTTGCGCGGCTCAGGTTTTGTAAAATTGTGCGGGAATAGCTCAGTGGTAGAGCGCCACCTTGCCAAGGTGGATGTCGCGGGTCCGACTCCCGTTTCCCGCTTAGGAAGCGTCCTGATAAGTTAAGTCTTGTCAGGACGCTTTTTTATAGCCCATCATAGAGCGCGGCTCGAAACAAACGTAAATCAGACCAGTGTACATGCCGATATAAAAATAAAGGTATTACATTATGGAAGCTACTGAAAAAAGTCTTGAGCTGATGCGAATACAAACCGAAATCATGGATCAGATCGCTGGTGTTCAAGACTTGATCAAGAATGCGGTAACGAACCGCCAATGGGATGATTTTGAAATCCTCGTCGAGTCCATGCGGGATTATAGCGCCCGTTTTGAGGAACTTGACACGGAACGCGCTAAGCTCTTCGCGCAAATGACCGCCAAGCCAATGGTGTCAGACACGCCAGTCGCCGTTAGCGTTGCTATCGCCGATCCGGTGGTATCAGACGCTTTGTTATCAGATATGACCGTTACCGGTGTCAGACACGTCGTCGAGTCAACAGCGCCAAACACCGCCACTGTTACCGAGCCAACAGCGCCAAACATAGCTCGTCCACCAGAAGCCTGCCTCTATGCCTTTGCCTCACGCCTACCAGAAACGGAGCGCAAGCAGTTCACCGACCTGTATCGCGGACTCAGGTTGCGGGCGATGAAATTACGCGCCGCCAGCGATTCTTTACTGCTTTACCTCAATGAGGCGAAAACCACGGTTGACGGCTTCGTCAATGCCGCGTTTCCGGAGCGTAAAAGTAAGCTGTATTCCCGCAGAGGAACGCAAATCGCCACTGATATACGGTGTATGGTACTGAATCGAGTCTTTTAGTCAGAATCCCCCGCGTGAAAGCGTGGATTGAAACAAACAGTAAAGGAGTTACAAACATGGCATCAACCTTTTTAGGTATAGAAATGGGTAAACGGGCGATCTCAGCTCATGAGGTGGCGCTCAATACCACCGGTCATAACCTGTCGAATGCTAATACCGAAGGTTATTCGCGCCAGCGGGTCGAGTTCTCGGCAATGGACCCTCTGTATCTGCCAGGCCTGAACCGCGAGGAACGCCCCGGCCAGATTGGACAGGGAAGCGTCATTGAACGGGTCGAGCGGATACGTGACCAGTTGCTTGACCGGCGCATCATCGATCAGGCTTCCAGCGAGGGTTACTGGACCACTAAAGACCCGTATATCCATTCGCTGGAGCAGATTTATCTTGAACCCGGAGATAACTCCGTGCGGAGCAAAATGGACGCCTTTTGGGACTCATGGCAGGAACTTTCGATTTATCCAAGTGAGACCGCACCACGCACAGCCGTACTTGAGCGGGGACAGACACTCATCGACAGCATCCACGACCGGTATCAGTCGCTCAAGGGTCTCCAAGACATGGCGAATGAGGATATACAGCTCACGGTAGATCGGGTGAACGAACTGTCCAAACAGATCGCCGCGCTGAGTAACACCATTCAGGAAGTAAAGGCTCAGGGAGATATGCCTAACGACCTGCTTGATCGCCGCGACCTACTGGTTGACCAGCTTTCTTCTATAATAGATGTCAAGGTTACAAACCGCGACCCAGACGAGTTCATCATTCACACCGGCGGCAAGGCACTGGTACAGGGGCATATCGGCAGACAGTTTGGGATGGAAGCTGGCGTTGACGGCTATGCCCAGATCGTGTGGGGCGATACCGGCGAGGACGCGCATTTCCGGAGCGGTGGACTCGCGGCGCTCATCGACCTGCGGGATAACGTGATCAATGACGAGATTCAGAACCTCGACTCCATGACCATGAACTTTGTTGATCTCGTCAACGAGGTTCATAGCGTGGCCTATGGTCTAAACGGCAACACTGGCGAAAACTTCTTTACCGAACACCGCTTCGTTACCAATGTCAGCGGTAACTATGATCGTAGTGGCGATGGCGTGTACGACTCAAGCTACATCTTTCGCGTTACCGGCACTAATCCGCTGGAGAGTCGGGCTCAGGTGGGGCTTGAGGGCAATATCAGCCTCTCTGCCGACAAAGGCAATGTCGAGGTGCCGTATTACGCAACCGATACCGTGATGGACATCGTTACCCGCATCAACAACTCCGGCGCTGAAGTTACAGCGCGGCTCGACCGCGAGGGACGGCTTTCGCTCAAAGGGACAACAACGTCTGACCCCTCTAACCCTGACTTCGTGATCCGCCATATTGAAGACAGCGGCCGTTTCCTCGAAGGCTACGCCGGGGTGTTGAGCGCGTCCGGCGCCGATGGCGCTTTTGACTGGGAGCAAGCCGACGCCATAAACAGCTTGAGCATGACCACCGCCAACATCGCAACCGCACCCATTGCTCACCCGTCCGGCTGGATAGAAATAAACCCCGCGCTCACCCGTGATCCAGCCTCAGTCGCCGCTGGCTTTGGCGAAAACGGCAGGCCAGCCAACGTGGGTAACGGCGAAGCAGCACTAGCCATAGCCGCTATCAGAAATACCGACGTTATGGTCGGACAACTCAGCACATTCGACGACTACTTCGCCGATGCCGTAGGACGCATCGGTCTTATGGGCGAGCAAAGCGGACGCGCGCTTGAGACACAAAACCTCGTAATGAAGCAACTTACAGACATGCGGCAGTCAGTCTCCGGCGTCAACATCGACGAAGAACTGACCAACATGATTAAGTACCAGCACGGGTACTCAGCAACGGCACGATTCATCACCACCATGAACACACTGCTTGATACCCTCATCAAAATGGGAGCGTAACAAATGACACGAATCTCCACGAATATGCCGAGCATTGATAGCCAATACTATCTGCGCCGGCAGGAAGAGCGGCTGGCAAATGTCCAGTCTCAGATCGGGGCGCAGTCGCGGCTCTTGCAACTGCGCGATGACCCCCTCGCCGCCTCTCACGCAGTGCGTTACGAGTCTTACCTCGCACGGCTTGAGCGTTTTGAGAATAACACCCTCTACTCACAGGAACACCTCAACCTGACTGACGGCTATCTACGGCAGACAAATGATATACTCCAGCGTCTCCGAGACCTTTCAGTACAGGGCGCTAACGGCGTCTATACCCAACAGGACATGCGTTACATGGCGGTAGAAGCCAACGAGCTGCTGAAAGAACTGGTGTCGATATCTAACGCATTAGGGCCTGATGGCCGGCAGCTCTTTGCCGGCGACCGAGCGTTCAGTGAGCCGTTCCGCGTCATTGAAGGCGTTGTTGAAGGCAGCGAAGAGCCGATGATTGCAGCGGTCGAGTACCGGGGCGCAGGCGCATCGCGCAAGGCAGAGATCAGCGAGGGCGTCTATGGCGAGCTTGACCTCAGCGGCGGCGAAGCTTTCTGGGCTGAGAAGATGCAGGTGTTTTCCAGCTTCGACGCCTCCAACTACCGCGTCGCAAACGCCGGCGCGTTCTACATCGACGGCCAGGAGATCACGGTGAACACCGGCGATACCGCGCGGGTGCTCGCCTCCAAGATCAACGAGTCCGCCGCACCGGTCAAGGCATACATCGACCCAGAAACCAACGGCCTTGCCCTTGAAGGCACAAGCGCCCACCTGATCCGCGTCGAGGACGCCAGCGACTCCTCTGTCATGCGCGACCTTGGAGTCATCTCAACAACGGCTGAGACAGGCGCGCCTAACTGGAACAGCAGCGCCAAAGTCTCCGGCGGCTCAGTCTTTGATATGGTGATCCGCTTGCGCGACGGACTATTCCGAGGCGACACAGACTTCATCGGAACCCAAGGCATCGGCGGCATTGACCTCGCACTGAACAACGTGCAGAAAAACCTCGCCGAAGTTGGCAGCCGCGCAGAACGCGCAGCACAGACATGGACACGTATCAACGAGGAAATCCCCAATGTTACCGCCTCACTCACACGGGAAACAGGACTCGACTTCGCCGCCGCCGCCACAGACCTCAGCATGCTCGACTTCGCGCATAAAGCCGCGCTCCAAACCGCGTCAAAAGTGCTGTCAACAACATTGCTCGACTACCTACGCTAAGAAAATCTCACCCAGAGACAAGTATGGCTCCGGGTGAGATTCTTCGAATCTAAAAGATGGAAACCAGATGAAAATAACAACAAAAACACATGAAACTATCGACATTGACGAGCGACAAATACTGAATTTCCCCCATGGATTGTTCGGATTCGAGGCTTTGAAGGACTATGCATTGCTGGACACACAGTGTCCGCCTTTTTACTCACTCCAATCAATTGATATTGAAAGCCTCGCCTTTACCCTAATCGACCCGTTTCTGTTCAGACCTGATTACACAGTGCAACTCGACGATGATGAACTACAGACGCTTGGCATCGACGAGCCGCAACAAGCACTCATTCTCTCTATCGTTACCATTCCTAACGGAAATTCCATGACCGCTAATCTTCAGGGACCGCTTATCATCAATCGGGAAACCCGCTTGGGAAAACAGGTAATCTTGCAAGACTCTCGCTGGATGATTAAGCATGACATCATCGCGGAATTCAACGCACGCGGGGCAAGTCCATGCTAATACTATCCAGAAAAATCAATGAAAAGATTATGATCGGCGAGGATATATCTATTTCGATTATCGAGATACAGGGCGATCACATCCGCATCGGGGTAGATGCACCCAAAAACATAAAGATATTCAGACAGGAAGTATTCGACGCAATCAAAATGGAAAATAAGGCAGCCGCAACCTCAGCGTCGGTACCGCCTCAGTTCCCTTTTAAGCTCGCGCCCGAACGCCACTAACCCCGTGCCTAAAGGCTAAACGCCGCCTGATATATGCGGCCGTTCCAAAACTCCCGTCAACACGTTAAGGAGGGGGAAGTCTCCCCCTCGCTTCAAAGCCTACGGCTTTTCCGCTACCCCCTCTGCGGGGCTCTGCCCCGCAACGCCCCGCACGTGTGCCTAAGGCAAACCGTATGGATTCACCCATCCCCAAACCCTTCCACCCAATTTCCCAACCGGTCGGCAAAACTTCCCGACATGTCGGCATAATTCCCCGACATGTCGGCAGAATCTCCCGACATGTAGGCGGAACATGCCGACATGTCGGCACAACCTCTCTACATGTCGGGAAAACGCGCCGACATGTCGGCAGAATGCCCCGACATGTCGGGAAAACGCGCCGACATGTCGGCAAAACTTCCCGACCTATAAGCTTGGTGAGTATGGCGTTTGCTGCGGCTTTGGAGTGATTCTTTACAATTTTTAATGAATCTGCTTGACATTCTCAGGGTAAGGATTAGAATGATTCTATGCCTTTGAAACTGGCGGGTAACAAGACAGAATACGCGTACGACGCACGATACACGGCGCACCCTTCAATTTCATCACCCCCCCCGCATCGGAGACGTTGAACTCACGTTAAAAGGATGGATAAGCGCGGTTATGCTAAAACGTGTGCATTTTTGGACAGGCGGAAAAGAATGTATGCTTTGAAGGGTAGTTACCCTATCAAGGATAATAGCGTAGTACGCAAAGTCCCCATGTCATGGGGTATGCGATAAATTGTGTTAGGTAAGGAGAAACTATGAAACAGCAGACGGTTCGTAAGAAGAAATTTACTAAAGACGATTTTCAGTTTTCGCTTTTGGCATTGCCCACGACTATCTGGTATATTTTATTTTGTTATATGCCTATGTTTGGGGTGATTATCGCATTTAAGGACTATCGGATTAGCGGCGGTTTTCTCAAAAGTATAATACAAAGCAAGTGGATAGGCTTGCAGAATTTTCAGTTTTTGTTCATCAACCCTGATATATGGATGATTATAGGCAATACCCTTGCCTATAATGCGGTTATGATTATTGTGGGTACTGTGCTTACCATTGCGCTTGCCCTGCTTGTCAGTGAGTTATACAACAAGGTAGCGGCTAAAGTCTATCAGACGGTTCTCTTCTTTCCCTATTTTCTCTCGTGGGTTGTGGTGTCTACGTTAGTGTGGGGCTTTTTGAGCTATGATATGGGGATGGCGAACAATATCTTTAAAGAAATAGGCATGGAGCCGCACCGCTGGTATATGGAACCGAAATTCTGGCCTGGCTTTTTGGTATTTATAAGTCAATGGAAGGGTGTCGGCTATGGCATGGTGGTTTACCTTGCGGCAATCACGGCGCTGGACAAGTCGATTTATGAGGCTGCGATCATTGACGGAGCCAGCAAGTGGCAGCAGATATGGGGGCTTACCCTGCCTATGATGAAGACCATTATTGTCTTAATGTTTATCATGTCCGCTGGCCATATTTTCTATTCTGATTTTGGCTTGTTCTATCAAGTTCCGCGCGATTCCAATTCCCTGTACACTACTGTTTCGACACTTGATGTATTTGTGTATAAACAGCTCAAGAGTTCAACTACTGGTATGGCGGCGGCGGCGTCGGTTTTACAGTCTGTTACGGCCTGTATATTGACCTTGCTGGTCAACTATATTGTCAAAAAAGTCGACGAAGAGTCGGCTATGATCTAAGGGAAAGGAGAAAAGTTATATGAGCGCCGTCAGCGGTATTCAAAAGTTTTCACGGGTGAAGCCAGGAACAAACGTTTTTTTTAATACTGTGATGATAGTATTAAGTTTGGTCTGTATCATTCCCATGTTGTTGGTTGTATCTATTTCCTTTTCTTCAGAAGAGGCGCTGAGGGAATATGGCTATCGCTTAATTCCTGCCAGTTTTTCTTTGGAAGGCTATGCTTATCTTTTTAAGCAGGGTGGGACTATTTTCCCTTCTTTGGGAATGTCGATACTGGTAACATCCATAGGGACATCACTGGGAGTGATACTCAACGCTCTGTTAGGCTATGTGTTGTCTCGGCGGGAATATAAGCTACAGCCCTTCTACGTCTGGTTTGTCTTTATCCCTATGATTTTTAACGGCGGCCTTGTGGCGAGCTACTTTATTGTAGCCCAGTTTCTCCGCCTGCGGGATAGTATGTGGGTTTTGATCGTGCCTCTGGCTGTTTCTTCCTACAACGTGATTCTCTGTAAAACCTTTTTCCGGTCAACCATCCCTGATTCACTGCTTGAATCGGCAAAAATAGACGGAGCAAGCCAGTTGACGATATTCTTCAAGATTGTGTTTCCCTTGTCCCTGCCGGTACTCGCTACTATAGCGCTCTTTCTGAGTTTTGGTTACTGGAACGATTGGTTTACCTCAATGCTTTATATAGATAATCCCCGGCTCTTTACCTTACAGGCATATTTGAACCGGCTTCTGGGGGATATAAACTTCCTTGCTCAAAATGCGGCGCTTCTTGGTGTATCCCAAGCGCAGCTCTTAGCAAGTATGCCTAAGGAAGCAGCTCGTATGGCTATTGTCGTGGTGGCGGTGCTTCCCATTGCGTGTGCCTATCCCTTTTTCCAGCGCTACTTTGTTTCCGGCCTTACGGTCGGCGCGGTGAAAGGCTAGTTTAGGAGGGTGATTGAAACGGGCGGCGGTGTGCAGGCACATGAGGACGCTCGGATACCTATTGTGTGATGGTAATTTTACCCGGCGCCTGTTTATTTATCCTTGTTTGAGGAGAGGAGAGGCTAAGGATAAATTCCATATAAAAAATACCAAAGAGGAGAGTAATGATTATGAAAAAGGTGTTTTTAGCCGTAATGGCACTATGCCTTATGACGGGTGGCGGTATGTTTGCAGCCGGCACACAACAACAGACCAGTGGAGTTCCGACACTTATCTGGTGGCAAATAGGCTCAACGCAGGCGAGCTTTGCTGATGACCTCAAGGTTCTCAGTGATTATACCCAAGAGAAAATTGGGGTGCGGCTTGATATTAAGCAGGCGGGGTGGGGAGATGCGTCCCAGCGTTTTACCACTATGATTAACGCGGGAGAATACTACGATATTTTGTTTACGGATATAAATTCGTATAACCGGTTTGTGGCGCTCGGAGCCTTTGCCGACATAACGGACTTGGTACAAACCCATGCGCCCAAATTGTGGAGTTATATCCCGGACGTTTTATGGAACGGGGTGAAAGTGAAGGATAGGATATATTCGGTTCCGACTTACAAGGACTCTTCCAGAACTATCCTCCATTTTTGGGATCACGAGATCGTAGAGAAATACAATCTTAATATACAGGATACCTCGTGGACTGGGCTTGACCGGTCTTTCCGCGCTATTAAGGCAGGAGAGGGAGCGCGCTACTATCCTTTCATTTTAGCGAAAAGTTCTGCTAATTCTATTTTTGATAACTATGACTCTTTGGCCGCAGATTTGCAGCCCATTGGGGTCAGGCTGGATGATCAAAACCGCCGAGTGGTGAATACTCTGGAGCAGGCGGATGTACAGGAAGCGTTCAAATACCTCCATGAATGGTATGAAGCAGGTATTATCAATCCTGACGCCAATATGCAGGACGAAACTCCCTGGTATCGCCCCTTCTTCATGGCTCAAGCCTGGCCTTCGGTTGCCGCTTCGTATGCCACGTCTGCGGGCATTGAACGGTATGATGCTGTCCGCTATTTAGGGCCTTCGTATTCAACCGACTCTATTCAAGGGTCTATGAACGCGATCAATGTCAATTCCAAATACAAAGCAGAAGCCTTAAAGCTCCTTGAGTTAGTCAATACCGACAAGAAATTCCGTGATATGGTAGCTTACGGTGTTGAAGGCAAGCATTTTTCTTATGTAAACGGCGGTACTGCGGTTCATAGAATCAGAACTGATTGGCCCCTGGTCAACTATCAAGAAGGGAGTTTCTTTATTGAGACGCCTGAAGATACCGTGCCTCCCGGCTATTGGGATGAAGTACGGCAACTCAATGAAAATGCCGTCCCCTCAGTTATGCTGGGCTTTATGCTGGACTTGGAACCGCTCCGTAATGAAATCATCAACTGCCGTTCCGCATGGTCGAAGTATTTTAACGACCTCAACACAGGTGCGACAGACCCGGCGGTCATTCTTCCACAGGCAATGACTGAACTCAAAGCAGCGGGAATTGACAAAATTATAGCAGAAGCCCAGCGTCAGGTAGACGAGTTTGTGAGAAATCGAAAATAATAAACGTAAGTTCGACTGTAGGTGAGAGAGCCTTTCAACGCAGTCTCACTGGAAAGCGCGCTTCCTGTTTTAGGACCCTGTCGAACTTTTGTTAGCTGGCGCAGGCGTTTCCCCTCAGTAAGTGGAAGTGATCCACTTACTGAGGACAACATAAGGAAGGTGCGGGCATAGCCTGTTGTGTAAAATTTTGTGATAGGTAAGAGAGCCTTAGCTAAGAGTAGCTAAGGCTCTTTACTAGGGGTAGGCAAGAGTAGTCTGAAAGCTAATCGAGGAAAAGTGGAAGGGCATCCTCTGTTGACAAGTCCCCATACCTAAAGTCAAGGGGTTTTACAGTGCTTTTCATAAACATTCTCCCCCTTGACTTAATACTCACCTCAACTTTTAGCATGTTCATATCTATATCTTTAAGGAGTATTGTGTATGAGAACCATCAATCTTGGATTATCGGGCATACAAGTCCCCACTATTGCCGTGGGCTGTATGCGTATCAACAGCATTGGCAAGAGCGAGGCGGAGGCTTTTGTTAAAGGCGCTCTCGACTTGGGCGCCAACTTCTTCGACCACGCCGACGTCTATGGCGGCGGAACCTGCGAAGCCATCTTTGCCGATGCCATCGGCATGACACCAGCGGTGCGGGAAAGCATCTTTATCCAGAGTAAGTGCGGGATAAGGCCGGGAATCGCCTTCGACTTTTCAAAAGAGCATATCCTCGCCTCCGTAGATGCCAGCCTCAAACGGCTCAAAACCGACTACCTCGACGTACTTTTACTCCACCGCCCTGACGCGCTTGTGGAACCGGAAGAAGTGGCAGAGGCTTTCAATACACTCCATGACCAAGGCAAGGTGCGGAACTTCGGCGTGTCTAACCAAAACCCCGGACAGATAACGCTGCTGCGGAAGTTTGTCCGCCAGCCCCTGGTTGCCAACCAGCTTCAGCTTAGTATCACCAACGCGGCCATGATCACCGAAGGGCTTCATGTCAACATGAGCGACAACGCGGCAATCAACCGCGACGGCGGCATACTCAACTTCTGTCGGCTCAACGACATCACCATTCAGCCATGGTCGCCCTTCCAGCACGGCTTCTTCAAAGGCGTTTTCCTGGGTAACAAAGAGTTCCCCAAACTCAACGCCAAGATCGACGAAGTTGGCGCCAAGTACGGGGTCTCCAACATCACCATCACTATGGCCTGGTTACTCCGCCATCCGGCAAAGTTCCAGCCCGTAACCGGCACCATGAACCTTGTGCGCCTGAGCGACTGCGTTAAGGCCGCAGACATCACCCTTTCCCGTGAGGAGTGGTACGCGATCTACCTTGCCGCGGGAAACATCCTGCCATAAAGAAGGAGAAAAATGTTAGGTCCGCTAGTCAACGCGCTGGCCATTGTTGTGTGCAGTCTACTCGGTTGTTTTGTAATCAAGGGCATTCCAGCGCGCTTTGAGGCAATCATCAAGACGGCTATCGGCCTCTCAATCGTGTATGTGGGGATTAAGGGCGCGTTTGATAACGAGCGCGTCCTTCTCCTCATTATGAGCATGGTTATTGGGTCAATCCTTGGCGAACTCATCAATATCAACAGGCTGATGAACCACTGCGGCTCATGGGCTGAGAAGAGGCTTGGCATGAGGGGCGGCACGTTCTCCAAAGGCTTCGTGTCAGCCAGCATCCTGTTCTGCACTGGTTCCATGGCCATTGTGGGTTCCATGCAGAGCGGCTTGCTCGGAAACCACGAAACGCTTCTCGCCAAGTCCATACTCGACGCTTCGATATCGCTCGTGTTTGCCGCGTCCTTAGGGATCGGCGTGATTTTCTCCGCCATACCAGTTTTTGTGTACCAAGGAGGCATTGTTCTCGCTTCTCTCGCCATAAAAGACCTGCTGACCGCTGATATCATCGCCGAAATGTCCGCTGTGGGAAGCCTTGTCGTGGCGGCGATTGGCTTTAACTTCCTCGGAGTCAAGGAAATCAAGGTGGCAAACCTCATTCCCGCGATCTTTATCCCCTGGGCATACATAACAATTGAAAAACTTTTCTAAATACCTATAATAAACACCATGAAACTAAAAGATAACTGCGCTTTGACGCCCCCTATGGGTTGGAACAGTTGGGACTGCTATGCCGCAACGGTAAACGAGGAACAGCTTCTACGTAACGCTGAGTATATGCAAAAAAACTTGCTGCCGTTTGGATGGCAGTACATTGTCTGCGATGTTCAGTGGTATGACCCTGAGCCGGGAACCGCTGAGTCTACCTATCGACCATTCGCGCCATTGTGCATGGACGAGTTTAGCCGGCTGATTCCGGCTGAACGGCGCTTTCCCTCAAGTGCGGGCGGCAAGGGCTTCGCGCCCATTGCCAGTAAAATTCACGATATGGGGCTGCGATTCGGCATACACATCATGCGCGGCATCCCGCGTCAAGCCGCGCACAGCCGCACCGCCATCAAGGGCAGCGCCGCAAGCGCCGAGCTTATCGCAGACCCATTCTCCATCTGCAAATGGAATGCCGATATGTACGGCGTAGACTCAAGCAAGGACGGAGCGCAGGAGTATTACGACTCGCTGTTCGAGCTATACGCAAGCTGGGGCGTGGACTACGTTAAGGTCGATGATATCTGTAACACAAACATGTACCCGCATCGCCCCTACTCCGCCAAAACTGAGATCGAGCTTATCCGGTGCGCCATAGACCGCTGCGGCCGTCCCATAGTCTTAAGCCTTTCGCCCGGACCCGCTGTCATTGAGTGGGCGTGGCACCTTGCCGAACACGCAAACCTCTGGCGCATCACCGACGATTTCTGGGACAACTGGAACCTGCTTAAAGACATGTTCCGCCGCTGTGAAATCTGGCAAGCGCACGTTAGACCTGGTTGCTGGCCTGACTGCGATATGCTGCCCCTTGGACACATCGGCATGGGGTTCCATAACCCGCGCTTCACCAATTTTACCAAAGACGAGCAGATAAGCATGATGACCTTGTGGTGTGTGTTCCGTTCTCCGCTTATGATGGGCGGTGAACTCAACGATAACGACGCATGGACACTCTCGCTACTCACGAATCAGGAGGCGCTTGCCGTTTCCCAGAAAGGCGGATCTCCCCGCCAGATTAAGCGGGATGATGATGAGGCGATCTGGATCAACCTCACTGAAGATGGCGGGATATATCTGGCGCTTTTTAACCTGAGCGACGATCCACGAACCGTAAGTTGCTCCCTTTCCGCGCTAGACATGGAGAAAGCGTCCGCCCGTGACGTTTGGACGCAGACTGATAAGGGCGTGGTAGAAAACGCGCTGAGCGCACGTCTCCCGCCGCATGGCGCACGGCTGTACCGGCTATCATATTGACAAATCCCTATTATCGTTTGGGTAAACCCAACCAGTTGCGTGGTTTACCCTCATGTTATCTCAGCTAACCCAATTATCAGAAGGACTAACCCCAGCTCTGGGGTCAACCCCCGAACCGCCGGGGTCAACCCCCGAACCGCCGGGGTCAACCCCCGAACCGCCGGGGTCAACCCCCGAACCAGCGGGGTCAACCCCCGAACCGCCGGGGTCAACCCCCGAACCAGCGGGGTTAACCCCCGAACCGCCGGGGTCAACCCCCGAACCGCCGGGGTCAACCCCCGAACCGCCGGGGTTAACCCCCGTGCTTGCGGGGTTAACCCCCGAACCGCCGGGGTTGATATACTCGTTCATGAGATACTTTTATTGGGAGATTTCAGGAGTGCTGTGGGATTCTTTGGAAACTGCTGGCGGACGGACGAGGCGTTCAGCTTCCTCAAGGGAAACGCTTCGCTCATGGGCAAGGCGGGCGCGGTCATCGTATTCAACCTTACTGCGAAGCGGCTTGTCTTCCCAGAATACGGTTTTCACGCGAGCTGAGCCAAAGTCGCCATCCACGTTGGTTTCTTCCCGCCGGAGCGTAAGTCGGTTCACTGTGGTTTCTCGAAAGCCGATGGTACTTGAGCGCAGAAAGAGGGTTTTCCGCAAGCCGTCAAGTCGCGCGGGACTGGCGAGACAGGCGACAATGACGCCGGGACGCGACTTCTTCATGGTACAAGGGGAGAAGGTAACGTCGAGCGCGCCGGCTTCAAAGAGGCTTTCCATGAGGAAGCCGAGGGCTTCGCCGCTCATGTCGTCGATGTTCGCCTCCATGAGTACCAGTTCCTCAGTCTTCCACAAAGGCGCGGGCTGCGGCGCTGTTTCCTCACGCCATGAAACGCGCAAGAAGTTTGGCCGCTCCATGCGGCGTGAGCCAATGCCGTAGCCAGTCTTGATTTCAGTGAAACGCCCCACGCTCACGAACTCGTCAACCGAGGCCGCAAGGATTGCCGCGCCGGTTGGGGTCGTCATTTCCTTGTTAAAGCCGCCGCTTGTTACGGGCATACCGCGAATCAGTATGAGCGTGGCGGGTGCGGGAACAGGCAGGATTCCGTGAGCGCACTTCACCATGCCGCCACCCAGCTCAAGCTCCCCG
This sequence comes from Treponema sp., assembly GCA_031279205.1. Classification (GTDB taxonomy): domain Bacteria; phylum Spirochaetota; class Spirochaetia; order Treponematales; family Breznakiellaceae; genus JAIRMT01. The sequence goes on from JAITIX010000114.1 coordinate 14,711, forward strand.
CAGGTAATCCGATCCGGCTTGAGCAGGTCAAGGCAGATTGCTGTACCCACAATATCAATGATTGAGTCAAGCGCCCCGACCTCGTGAAAAGCGACGTCGTCCACTGCCTTTCCATGTACGTGCGCCTCGGCCTCGGCAAGGCGGGTGAATATCGCCAGCGCTCGCTGCTTCGCCCCTGCGCTAATGCCGGACTGTTCTATAAGCGTGCGAATGTCTTTCCATGAGCGATGGACATGATCATGCAGCACGCCGTGGTCGTGATGAGGAGAATCATGCAGCACGCCGTGGTCGTGATGAGGAGAATCATGCAGCACGCCGTGGTCGTGATGAGGAGAATCATGCAGCACGCCGTGG
>JAITIX010000077.1 GCA_031279205.1 Treponema sp.
GCTTCTATGCTGTCCGGCAGTAATATGATTTGATCGCGGCTTTCTCCGGTGATGAATTCCATGTCGGTATTTTACTGGTTTGACGCGGTTGCTTCTAGACTTTTGACACAGTCTGCCCCTCACACCAGTCGGTGTATCGCCCTCACACCAGTCGGTGTATCGCCCATGTGGGTGTATGGCACTGTAACAGGTGTCTGCGTGGGTCTCTCAAAACGAGTTTGGGTCAGAATAGAACTGGTTCGGCTTTGAGCAAAAAACGTTCCCCTCACCGGAAGTCCGGCAAGGGGATTTTTCCTAAAGGTCCAGATAGGAATCTGCGTAGAGGGTTTGGTTCATAATAATGTCGGCCGACTTGATGGTTTCCATCATCCGCGGGCTACAGGGGTTTACGATGGCGGAACTCAGACCACACGCAATGCACATGGCAATCAGGACGGAATCCATGATGGGACGGATGTTTTTAGGCATCATGTTTGAGGCGTTAGAGAGGCCGCACACGGAGTTGAACCCCATGTCTTTAAGCTGGCGGATGAAGTCGAGCATTTCGGTCTGTTTTTCCTGCATCCCCTTGATAACAAGGCACAGGGGATCAAACCACATATCCTCCGCCTCCATGCCCAGAGACAGTCCGCGTTCCAGCATCTCCTGACAAAAAGCCATGCGTTCCTCGTTATCCTTTGGAACCCCGTGCTTTGAGCAGAGAGAAATGATGATGGCGTCGTTTGCCGCCGCGAGATCGATGTTGGAAATACGATCCCCCGCATCTGCGGAATTGATGAGGGGCTTGCCTCGCGAGCGGTTATACACGGAAATGCCCGCCTCAATAGCCTTTTTATTGGCTGTATCCAGAGAGAGCGGGATATTATCGCAATTCTCCTGAAGCAGCTTTACCGCCCATTTCATCAGCTCTTCCCCGTCTTTTTCCGCAGGGCCGATATTCACGTCCAGATACGCGGCTCCAGCGTCAATCTGTTCCTTTGCCCGCTGAAGAATGGGCGCAGGATCACGAGCCGCCATTGCGGTGCGGATTGCCGGCGAGATGCAGTGGATACGTTCTCCAATAACAACAAATTTACCCATATTGGGACTCCTCCTATAAAATGATTCCTATTTCAAACTTTGAGTTCCTTGAGAAATTTAACTACTCCGACCGCTTCGTTGGGGGCAACGAGGATTGTCCAACCCGGCAGACTTTCCTCAAGTTCGCCCTTGAGTACGGCGATTTTGCCGGGGATGATCAGGTTGCGGTTCTTTATCTTGCCATTAATGTTCTCTTCCTTAAAGAAGCGCGCCAGAGAACTGGCGGACAGCTTGCCCGCAGCCCAGGCGGTGAGTACCGAATAGCCGCCAGCATCAGAGATGAGCAGATTCACTGGCACCCCGGAACGTTCTAGTTCCCCGGAAACAATGAAGTAGGTCAGGGCGAAATCCACTGTGGTTGCGCAGATGGCGTTTTCGTCGGCGCCGTTGATGGGATAGATGCCCGGTTCGACCTTCATGGGTTTTTGGGGATCAGTAAAGATATTCTGCCGGAGTCCGTAAAGGGGCAGTGCCTGAGCATAGTCCATGGCGTCCAGAACAATGATGGAACCGTACTTCATTGTAAAGAGGGTTGCCAGGGCGAGCTGGGCTGTTTTATTTTCCGGCACGAGTTTTGCCACGTTTACCAGAACAGGATAGCCAAAGCTACGGTCCCCATCTTTGAGGCTTGCCCGTCTGATCTGCACGGCATTGGCAAAGGCGTCTTTTACCGAAGCGCTTCCCGCGTCGATGATGAGGTTTTTGTTCCCCAAGCCTTCCAGAGCCTTAACCGTATCGTAGATGGCGTCAAGGTTCGCACCGGTAACTCCCAGAACGACTCCGGCTTTGGACGCAATGGCGCAGAACTCTTTGTAATTGGATTCGTTAGCGCCGTTGAGGATGGGCTTTGCGTCTTTGGTAAGCGCCAGCGCAGCAGCAGCGGCCTCCGCGTCATTAACCTCCAGAATAAGGATGCGTCCCGCGCTACTGGCTTTTTGCACTGCGGCTAAGAAAGCCTCCTTGTCCCCTTTGTATTCAACATTGATGAGTTCCACATACATCCGCTCGCCGATGCGTTCATAATCCACCTTGAGAATCTCCGGCAGCTTTTTATCAATGTTGTCGGGGCAGACGCTTACGGCATAGAGGCTCTTTGAAACGAAAGTTTTGTCATGCCGGAAGAGTACCGTTTCCCCACCCAAGGTGTATTCGCCTTTTCCCGCGCCTATTTTGATGCCCTTCATGGGCGGCGCTGTTGCTTCGCCCAGAGTTGACAGGGCTTCTGCAGACAGATGGGGACATTTTTCCAGCGGGATGCTGCCTTGCGCCACTTTCATGGAAAAAGCCATGCAGGTGGGATTCCCACATTGTTTACAATTTGTTCTTGGGGTTAGCTTGAATATATCCAATCCTTTAAGAGCCATGGTTTACTCCTTGTTTGATCATATCAGGTCAGCTATTAGTCTTGAGACCTCTGCCACGGAAGTAGGGTGCCGCAGGATTACCGCGTTGGAACCGGCTGCTAGAGAAGCCACAGCAGTAGCAATTTCCATATTGATACCCCGCTGTTCCACTGGTCCCCAGCCCGGGAAATCCTCTTCGCTCACCACTGATTCCTTGACCGACCATGCTTCCTGAGCTACTGGGCTAATGATGGGCATCTGGAGCATGGTATCGTTCTGGGCGAGTGCTGCGCCTTTGACCCGCTCTATGGTGGAGGCGACATACTCAAACCCATAACCGGCGGCGGCGGAACCGAGGTTCATCACCACGTTTTCTCCGGCTACTCCTATTTGAGAAATGAGTACGTTTAACTGCTTCGCCAAGTTGATGTCCACTGAGGATTCGGCGCTTATCTTTTGTCCGTAAGCCTGAACCGCGGCAACGGCGATGGACTTATAGTTGTCCTCTTTTGCGGACATGAGCAGTACGTTTTTTCCTTGAAGGGCTTCGGCAATCTTCGGCAGGAGTTTCTTGTCCTTCTCTGCATTTCCGCTCCCTCTGATTACCAGCGGCAGGCTGACCTTTTCAGCCACTGCTTTACAGAGGGCTACGGAATCCTCAATGGAGGCATTGCTTCCACTAGGGTCAGCGCTGTCGAGGACTAGGCTGATGAAGCTGACCCCGGGCAGGGTGCAGGCGCGATCCACGGCATCGCTGATGCTTTCCGCGCCAGCGTAAAAGTCGGCGATGCCGGGTAACTGCCTGTCGGGTCCCATGTCCGAGATTTCAAGACCTACGCGAGGAGGGTTCTTGAAAGAACCATCGAAGCTATACAAAGGAAGCAAGTTTTCACCGCCCAGGGTAAGGGCTGTGTCGCCTGTACCGATTACCACTTCTTTTATAGTGGCGGAAAATTTTTGGGGGACTTGCTTAAAGGGCATAACAAACTCCTTTCTCTTAAATAACCTAAATCAAAGGCTCTAGGCTCAGGACAGGGTGGTTCTTCTCACCCAGATAGGTGGCAAGGGTTTCAACATCCTCGGCAATGGTCTCGTCGGCGATGAGGTCGGTAAAGTCCTCCACCCCGTAGAGTTCCTGTGCGGTTTTATTGAGCCTTGTACAAACGAGTTCCTTCAGCGCCTTGGGCATCCACACGATTCGGGCGGAACCGCCGTCGGCTTTCATGAACTTTTTGGAAGCAATAAAATGCTTACCATGTCCCATGAAGCCTGGGGTCTGCACTCCTCCGCCGGTCATGGAAGCCATTTCGGAGAAGGTCATGCCCAAAGGAGTCATGCCCGTGTGTTCCCGGTTCACGATAACCACCCCGCCGGTCATAGGCTCAATGCCGCAGATGCACTCAAAACAGCCGCAACTGGTCATGGGGTCCTGCATGATCGAGTAGAGGGATACCTGTTCCAGTGAACCGTGGGAACCCTGTTTAACCGCCTCATTCACGTCTTCCCATATCCCGACGTTTTCATCTATCACCCGCTCTTTGGTAACCACTTGGCAGGGACCGTTGGGGTCAAGCTCATTGGTGGCTTTTGCGTCAAGCCATGAGACAGCGCCGCACAGTCCGAGTCGTTCCGGGGTAACAATGCAGACATGGGCTGGGGAGAAGGACTGGCAGAGGATGCAGTTATAGAAGATGGGAACACTTTCATCGGTTAAGGATACGAGCCGGGCGTCGCGTGCATCATATACCTTATTCGCCGCAGCCCGGAGTTCCTTGAGCTGTTCCGGTATGGTGTATATCTTCACCTGGCATTTATCCACCACGCTTTCATAATCGTTTTTTACCTTTGCGTAGAGTACTTCGCCGATGTGTTTTGCCCTGAAACCCGCCTCAAAAGCGGTCTTGCTCACCCGTATACGGATAAGGTCCCGCTGACCTGTGTGCATGACTCCCTCGACGCAGTTGAGGAAGTTATGAAATCGGCGCTCAAAAACAGACTCAAAGTCGGACTGCATGTTTTTGCCTGCCACCTCAACAATATAGCCCAGGGCAAAGCGGCTACCCGGTTTCACTGAATCAATATCAGATCCAATGAGTTCTATGGCATGGTCTTCTATCTCGCTGCTTTCTCGTGTCTGCACCAACTCAAAGCAATCCAGCCGGGAACCGTCAATGTCTACCTGCATATCGTTTCGGCGGATGATCTCTCCCTCAAAGGCAGTGGAGAAGGCTACAGGAATATCGATCTTCGTTACTTTAATCTTGATATCCCGTGCCTCAAGAGAAGTCTCGATAAAGTCTTGGGAGTTTTCTTGAATGATGAGGCTTTTGGGAACCCGCCACATATCCTTGGTATCATTGGTAATCACGGGAAAGCCCATAGCAATGGCTCCAGCGCCGGCACCGACTACAATATCGCTTACCGGATCAAAGGCGTTCACAAAAGCCCGGATACGCTGAAAGGTATACAGGTCAAGTTCTTCACGGTCTCCAGGCTGAACAGCGCCGAAGATCATGGCCGCGCGGTTTACAAAGGATATGATATGGGACACACACCATATCTCAGGACCCACCGGCACGACTCGGACTGGGAAGCCCATACTCAGGTTCATCCGTTTCGCCTGATCGATAATACCGCCGATGAGGAAGACGAAGATCGCCCGCGACTGGTAGCCCTTGATAAGTTCCACCGCCTCCTTGTCCGAAGGAGCGGGACCAATGATAACCACAAAACCCGGAAGATCGCCGGTAACCAAAGGAACCCCCAGTTCCCGAACTTCCGCGTCGGAAAGATGCCCGTGGTAATCGGTTCCGTAGGGTTCCGGGCTGCGGACGTATTTACAAGCCTCAATAACCTCCGCGGCGAGGAAGGTTCCGAATCCAGACTTAAAGACATCCGCCAGACGATTCCCATGGGGCATCCAGGCTTTTACTTCAGAGAAAGCCGCTTTGAGGTCGCCCAGCGTGAAAATTTTCTTTGCAAGATATGCCAAATGATTAGCCAAAAAATAGCCCGTATTCGGCATATTAAGCGGGGCAGATTCGCCTAAGTCCGCCACAGTATTGTTCAGGGTCGTTTCCGCGAGTGCATACATCTCGTCAACCCCATCAAAAACACGATTGAAAAGCAACTTCATCGAACCTCTTCCTCTATGAAATCTATACGTTCCTTGATTTTCCGAATCTCTTCTCTGGCACCTACGCTGGTATCAAAGGGAGCCAAGCCATGGCGGTCGGCGGCAACTATCCCTTCGTTATAATGAATGAAACCGAGCAGCCCTGCTTCGTCGAGTCGGGTTTTCAGGAACTCCTCATCAGCAATTCCCTGTACTTTGTTCGCCACAACGCTTACCTTTCGGATGCCGAGATCGGCTGCTAAGGGCTTCAGTTTGAAAAAAGTCTGAACGCTCCGTTCTCCAGGTTCGACCACCACGATAAAGCGGTCAACCATACCTGCGGTTCCCCGCCCCAGGTGTTCAAGCCCAGCCTCCATATCCATAATAACCACTTCCTCACGGGCAATGACCAAGTGGGAAATGACCCGTTTAAGCATCACGTGTTCAGGACATACGCACCCGCCCCCGCCGGTTTCCACAGTCCCCATGACCAGGAGCTTTACCCCGTACTTCTCAAAGGAAAACCGGTCTGGTATATCGTCCACACGGGGATTGATCTTAAAGAACCGCCCGTAACCATCGTTGTCCGAGCCAGTGCGCTCGGCAATAAGGCCTTTCATTTTAGAAATCGGGATAATGTCCTGCACTTCCGCTTGGGTAAAACCCAAGGCGCCCCCCAAGTTTGCGTCCGGGTCTACATCCACTGCCAGAACTTTTCTTCCTTCTTCCGCATAAAGCCGGGCAAGCACGGCTGCAAGAGTTGTTTTGCCAACTCCACCCTTGCCGGTAATGGCGATTTTCATAAGTGCCGGCGTCCTATATTCCCAAAGCAGTTCGTTTTGCTTCGATACCGCTGATGATGTTTGTTACCAATTCGTGAGGGTCCTTGTTGATGATGAATCCTCCGCCAGTGATCTTCCGGGTGCCTTGGGTAATGAGTTCCATCATTTGGGAACTGCCCTTAACCTGAGGTTCTATCCCCAAGTAGACATCCAAGCCGGTGGATACCACGTAATTGGCAATAGAAACCGCCTTTTCGCTCATCCATTCCGGGGCGCAGCCAACCACCGGTATTTGAGTGGTATCCACACCCCAGTCGCGGGCAATCCCGTTTGCCAAGAGCATCATACGACTGATGTCTACACAAGCGCCCATGTGAAGGATGGGCGGGATGTTTACCAAATCGCAGACCCGCCGCAAGCCCGCGCCACAGAGATACTTGGCGTCCTTTTGGAGAAGTCCCGCTTTAGTGGCGACTTGAGCGGCGCAACCAGTGGCAACGATGAGGATGTCGTTCTTCAACAGTTCCTTCATGATCTCGAAGTGGGAATAGTCCGGTCTCACCCGCGGGTTATTACAGCCCACAATGGCAACAGCCCCGCGCAACACGCCGGCTTTTATCGCGTCAATCGCCGGCCGGTAAGAACCAAATTCGTCCACATGACTGTTGGTAACCCCATCAAGGTGTTTGATAATCTGCTCGCAGGGATAGCCTACTGTGGCGGTTTGCTTGTGTTCAGGGATGAATACCCGCGATGGCTCCCGCTTTTGATAGTTATCCACCGCCATTCTCACCAAGTCCTTAGCCTGTTCAAAGGCTGTCTCCGGCTTAAACTCCACATACAGAGAACCAGGGATGCGGGCAATTGGAGAACTGGTAACAAACTTCGTATGAAAACATTCGCTTAAAGAAGACAGAGACGGAAATATACACTGAACATCCACGCACATCATCTCAACAGCGCCGGTAAGAATCGCGTTTTCCTGTTGCAGGAAATTTCCCGCCATCCGCACCCCATGACGCATGGCAATCTCGTTGGCAGTACAGCAAAGACCAACCACATTGATCCCCTTGGAACCCTTGCTCCTGGAGTAATCCACCAACTCCTTTACTTCAGCGGCAGTTACCACCATCTCGGAAAAAGCCGGATCATGGCCGTGTACCACGATATTAACCATGTCTTTCTCCAAAACCCCCAGATTCCCTTCGGTGTTCCATACCGTAGGGGTTCCAAAAAGAATGTCGGTAATCTCCGTACCCAGCATGGAACCGCCCCAGCCGTTGGACAAGCTGGTTCTGAGTCCCTGGCGCACCAGAGCTTCGGCATCGGCGGTATTTCCCATGTGGGTCATGTGGAGGGAGGTGGCGATTTCTCGGTCTATGGCGCGGGGTTCTATGCCCTGATCATGCCACACCTTCTGCCGCGCAGGGATAGCCCGCTTAATGAAACGCTGGGTGCCAGCAATCTTCCCAAACTCATGGAGCCCAGTCTCGGCAACCTCATGGGCAATATCGTAAACATCCCGGCCTTCGGTAGGAATTTCCCATTCCTGCGCCAGGCGGATAAGTTTTTGCTCATCCCTGACGCGGTAGTTTCCCTCTGGACTTGAACCAAGAAGGACATGGAGGATTTCCCGCGCGTGGTCTGAGTGGGCTGAAGTTCCCGCCGCGATGGTTCTGAGATAGTTGCGCCCCGCGATAGCATGAGCGTCAGCGCCGCAAATGCCCCGTGAAGCCTTGGGAGTAATCCGGCAGGGTCCCATGGAACAGTTTTTACAGCAAATGCCGTCTTCTCCAAACCTGCAATGGGGAGTCTGGTTTTTGTTGCGATCCTCCCACGTTTCCGCGCATACCGCGCAGGCGTTTGCTTTAAGTTTGGCAGTATCCGCCTCCATCTGCTCAATAGTTGTAACATTTTCAAGGATTTTCAAAACCCAACTCCTTACATTGATGTTCTTAATCATAAATGGTCTTACAATTTATTCCTTAATTCCTTTGCCAATAATTAGAACTATGTTGTCAAGTTTCCCGATACGTTTGTTTTCCAGTCTCAAATTGCTTGACAGGATAAATAAAGAGGATTGATCATACTTTCGATTAACTATCAAGAGGTAAATGATGATTATTATAGGTGAAAAAATTAACGGATCTATCCCGCCTGTGGCAAAAGCAATCGCAGAGAAAGACGCCAAGTACATCCGGCGTTTGGCAAAAAAGCAGTCTCTGGCAAAGGCCAATTTCCTTGATGTATGCGCTTCGGTCGCGCCAAACGTGGAATACGAAACCCTCAAATGGCTTATCAATTTGGTTCAAGAAGTAACAGACACTCCTATCTCCATCGACAGTCCCAACGCCAGAGTTTTCCCGCAACTCATCCCTCTCTGTAAAAAACCAGGGATCATCAATTCCGTGTCTATGGAAGGAGACAAAATTGAACAGGTGTTTCCCGTGATCGCTGATACAACATGGAACTGCGTGGCTCTCCTTTGCGATGACAGCGGGATTCCCAGAACTGCGGAAAAGCGCCTTGAGGTCTTCGATGCCATTCTCAACAAAGCCGCAGCATATCACATTGCTCCAGACCGGCTGTATATCGATCCTGTCGTCGAAATGCTTGCTTCGTCGGAAGACGGAATCGAGAAGATTATCGCCACCATCAAAAAGGTAAAGGAAATCTGCCCCGATGTTCATATCACCAGCGGAGCCAGCAATATTTCCTTTCAACTACCCCTGAGAAAATTTATCAACCGCAGTTTCATAATCCTCTGCATGGGCGCGGGAATGGACAGCGCCATCGTCGATCCCCTTAACACCGATATGCTGGGACTTATCTACGCGGCAGAGGCGCTCTTAGGCCGAGACGAAATGTGCATTGAATACATCACCGCTTTCAGGGAAGGACTTTTCGGAACACCAGCAGGAGCATAAGTTCTTATGAACAAGAGGAGCGTTATATGCTAACTAAACGACAGAACTTTCTGGAAACTATCCACGGCGGGAAACCTGACCGTTTTGTCAAATCATTCGAATTTCTCAATCTCTTCTTCGCCACTGATCCCATAACAGGAGCGGCGCCACCTTTCCCTCCCATAGGCGGCGAAAGCATTACAAAGAGTGGGCGCAAAAGCCCACTCTTTCTCTATCTGGCCATTAGAGAATCAAGATAGAGCTACCCTTGCCCCACAGAATCCCCGCGCCGAATCTTCGATAAATCTCACCGCTCTTCTAGTAAAATCTCACTGAGTTTTAGGGAAGAACTCAGTGAGTTTTAGGTGAAATCTCACTGAGTTTTAGGTGAAATCTCACTGAGTTTTAGGTGAAATCTCACTGAGTTTTAGGGAAGAACTCACTGAGTTTTAGGTGAAATCTCAGTGAGTTTTAGGGAAGAACTCAGTGAGTTTTAGGGAAGAACTCAGTGAGTTTTAGGGAAGAACTCACTGAGTTTTAGGTGAAATCTCACTGAGTTTTAGGGAAGAACTCACTGAGTTTTAGGTGAAATCTCACTGAGTTTTAGGAAAATCTCACTGAGTTTTAGGGAAAATCTCACTGAGTTTTAGGGAAGAACTCACTGAGTTTTAGGTGAAATCTCACTGAGTTTTAGGTGAAATCTCACTGAGTTTTAGGGTAGAAGGCACTGGGGTTTGGGTAGAAGGCACTGGGGTTTGGGTAGAAGGCACTGGGGTTTGGGTAGAAGGCACTGGGGTTTGGGTAGAAGGCACTGGGGTTTGGGTAGAAGGCACTGGGGTTTGGGAAGAAGGCGCTGGGGTTTGGGTAGAAGGCACTGGGGTTTGGGTAGAAGGCACTGGGGTTCGTTGTGTCTGACACTGTTCCAGACCAATACCAGTGTCAGATACTTGTGTCGAGACACAAGCGCGGCATCGGTTCTGGCAAGGATTCGATCGCGTTACGCGATAGCCTTGTCATAATCATATTGGGTCTATCTCCTTAAGTCTGGCGATAAGCACTTCCCCAACAACGGCAATGTCTTCGGCGGTAAAGGCGGGGACAAAATTGTCATTAAAGAGGATTTGGGCTGAGGGAGGAAATTCATCGTCTCCAGCCCAGAGTAGAATATCCATAGAGAGGCCCTTGAGAAATTCAAAGCGGTATCCCGCGTCTCCCTTGTCTAGGGCTTCAGCACGGAGGGTCTCCATAATCCGCCGGAACTTTGCTAGATCGTTTCCGAATGTATTGGCCAACCGTTTGACGCAGCGTCTCTCAAAGTTGCGGTAATACACTTCTCCCCAAGGCAACTCCCGGTAAGAGAGTCGTCTCCCTGTGGCTTCGGTATATCGTCCCTCGCAGAGGTAGCGAAGAAAAAGGATGTTTTCATAGCCCCGCTCTACCTGTCTTCCCTCCGTGTCCCGGAGTTCAAAGTCTGGAAACTTGGCGAGATAGGTTTTCCCCATGACGCACAACTCGAAGGCCGCTTCCTTCCGCAGGAAAGGAAGGGCACAACGCCGGGCAATCTCGGCGGGAGTCAGTGTTCTATAAATAGAGTTGAAATGATCCAAAGAACGTTGCATGTGGTCTTTCTTTTCAGTTTTCATTAGGTGAACAAAGCTCCGTTAGTGTGGGGTAAGAAACAGGCAGCGATGAATTCGTCCATGTAAGAGGCGTGGGCGGATAGTTCCAGATAGGTTAAGCTCTGGGCGATTTCGGCTATCTTTCTGGCTGCTCCACAGGAGACTGCCGAGGCATAAGCGCCATACAGGGAGGTGTTGCCAATATAGTGGTAGCGTTCAGTGGGAAGTTTAGGGAGCATCCCGATGCGGATTGCCCCTTGCACATTGATGCCGCTGCCAATGCCTCCGGCGATATAGACATCCTCAATGGCCTCCATGCTGAAATCCAGCAAGGCAAGCATGGTTCTGATAGCAGAAAAGATCGCCGCCTTTGCGCGGATAAAGTTATCGATGTCTCCCTCGGTGATCGACAGGTTCTGGGCGATGGTATAGGTTCCCATGCCGTACTCATCGTGGCGTATCCGCTTCCCTTCCCGGACAAGTTTGCCCCGTGCGTTAATAATACCGCAACGGAAGAGTTCCCCGATCATATCGATAAGTCCGGAACCGCAGAGGCCACGCGGCTTTTCGTTGCCGATGACTGTCAAGGTGGGTTCCATGCTTGCATCGTCGATGCGGCAGGCTTCAACAGCGCCGTCAGTGGCGCGCATTCCGCAGCTTATGTCTCCTCCCTCAAAGGCTGGTCCCGCGGAACAGGCGCAGCTCATGAGGAATTCGTCGTTACCGAAGACCAGCTCTCCATTGGTTCCCAGGTCTATAAAGAGGGAATACGTTTTTTTCTTGAAGATCATGGATGAGAAAACGCCGGCGCTGATGTCGCCTCCTACATAGCTACCGACTGCCGGAGACAGAATCAGTTCCGCGTCGGGATGCGCTTCCAAACCCGAATCGACGCACCGGAGTTGCCCTGTCTGAAAAAAGGCCGGGACATAAGGCTCCAGCCGTAGATTATCCGGGTAAACCCCTAAGAAGAGATGGGTCATGGTGGTATTGGCCGCTATTGCTACTCGGTATATCTGTTCTGGCGGAATCCGTGCGCTGTGGCAGAGTCCTCGAAGGAGGGGGATGATGCTGTCTTCGCTTATGGCTTTTCGCAGTCTTTCAAGGCCGCCGGGACGGGTACTTTCAATGATGCGGTTGATCACGTCGGCTCCGTAACGTATCTGGCTATTCCCCTCAGAACCTGTGGCCAGAACTTTCCCGGTTTGGATATTCATCAGCACCGCAGCTATTGTGGTGGTTCCGATGTCAATGGCAAAACCGGCCAGCACCGGCGCTTCACTGGCGGGGAAAACGTCCAGAATCCGGTATCCGCCGCCGGTCTCTTGCCGGAGGACGCAGGTACAGGCAAAGCTAGATTCCCGCAGTATTCGGGGTAGCTTTCTCAGGGCGTAGAGGCTTAGGTTTACGGTTTCTGCTGGCTGGGATTGGCGCTTTTCGGCAATGCCCCGGAGCAGCCGTTCCCGATCCGCAAGGGGGTCGTCGGGACTCGGTTGTCCGATGTTTACCGGCAGGAGTTCAATGCCGCTGTCCTGAGTTTTCGGGGTGGAATCCAGATACCCCATATTCCTCAGTTCTTCTCGGAAGTGTTCAAAGGCCGTTTTATCCCGGCCTGTTTGGAGTTCTGTTATCTTGATGCGATTTTTATAAGCTCTGGCGGCGGCTGGTACCAGAATCGTCAAATCAGATTCGGCTTGGGAAGCGCAGGCCAGGCGCCAGCCATTGGCGTAGTCGTCGGGGGAGATAAACCGTTGGTTTGCACTCTCCACCTTTCCGCCAATGACCTTGACGCGGCATTTTCCGCAGGTACCGTTTCCGGAACAGGGGGCGTCAATGGCGATACCGGCTTTTTTTGCCGCATCCAGCAGGGACTCATCCGCAGAAACTTCAAGCTCCATTTCTGCGCCGTCCTCAACCCTAAACAGAACTTTGCTTATCATACTGCTTTTAGTTTCTGGACGATTTCTCGCAAGGCTGTCTTTATTGGTCCGTCTTCCGGCAGTTCGACTAGGGGTTTCCCCGCCGCGTCATACTGGTAAACATCCTCATCTTGAGGTACTACACCGATGAGGGACAGTTTCTGGGCATTAATTTCGTCCAAGATACCTTCCTCCAGTTTCCCGCCTGGCGCGCGGTTTACGATGAGATGTACCTCTTTTACCGCCATATCTAACTGGCCTATCATCTCGGCTATCCTGCCCGCTGCTTGGATGCCCCGTCTGGAACAATCGCTGACGAGGAGTATTAGGTCTACCGGTGGCAGAATCCCCCGGCTTATATGCTCCAATCCCGCCTCGTTATCTACCACAAGGTACTGGTAGTTCTGATAATACCTTTTGATTTGCGCCCGGAGCAGGTCATTGACAAAACAGTAGCAGCCTTTTCCCTGTGTTCTCCCCATGATTAGTAGATCATAATCCTTTTCTTCTGTCAGGGCTGAACCGAACCGGAAATCAGCATACTCCTGTTTGGACATGCCCGGAGGTATGGGTCCTTTTTCCACCAAATCCGACTTAGCTATCTCTTCCCGGATATCTCCGAGTGTGATTGGTTTTTCTACCCCAAGAACCTCGTTCAGGTTGGAATTCGCGTCCGCATCCACCGCCAGGATAGGTCCCTTCCCGGCCTTCACCAAGTGATCCACAAAGAGGCCGCAGACCGTTGTTTTTCCCGTACCGCCCTTACCCGCGAAAGCTATTGTATAAGTCATCCGCATCTTCCTCCCAACTGTATTTGACTCGGTTTCAAGGTTAGCACAGCTTGATCGGCACAACAAGTCTTATGTGTTTACCCCTTTCGCTCAGTTCTGTGAGACAGGCTCCGGCTTATACACCTTAAGCCAAGCCTGTTCAAGCGCCTGCCACTTCTCGCGCTCTTGCAGAACTTCCCGCTGCCGCCGAGTCAGATAGACTTCCTCGTACAACTGCTCAAGCACTTCATCAGCAAGACCCGTTGCTCACCAGGAGCCGCTCGCTCAACCTCATGCCGTAACACAAGCGTATAAAACGGAAGCAATATCGTCAGATGCCGCTCCTCTATATCCGCTATACTCTGTTTCAGAAGCCGCACCACCTCAACACGGTAATCAAAAACACCCTGTGTCCCAAAATCAAGCCGTAAGATCTCCGCCACCGGCGAAGGACGGGCAAGATAGAGAATCTTCGGTTCAGGAAAGATAAGGGTGTTAATCCGCACCAGCCCTTCAGCCCACTGCTCATCACGCCACGAGTTCGGCTTTGTCAGCCGCCGCAAAAGCGCTGAACCAAGGCTATACTCAAAAATCCGTACCACAAGGCCAGTGTTCCGCCTAACCTGTATCTCCATGATGTAATCATGATCCTCGCCTTGCGTACTTATCCGAATGGCACAGTCAGCTACACGACGAACCAACCCCTGCTTCTTCCCCTTCAGGTTGTGGAATTCGGTACTGGGATAGGAGACAACACTGGCATCTGGCCAATGCGTCCCAAACAGGGCGTTGATGAAGCGGATGATGGTAACCGAGGATAAGCGGCGCATGAGCGCCTTAAACATAGTATCAAGCGGTTACTGTACCGTTGCTGGGAAGACGGTACAGCGGACGTTTTCTGTTTTGTTCTTCTCGCCATGTTTCAAGCTCCCCAAAGTATGCCGACACGCTGACTTTGCAAAGAGCGCTGGTTCAGACTATGCTATTCCTATGCGTCCATTTGAAGTAGTTTCTCCATTCAAACCCGCGGGCGATCAGGGAGCGGCCATTGCCGCGCTTGCCGCAGGTGTCAAAGCCGGTGACCGGTATCAAACACTCAAGGGAGTTACCGGTTCGGGAAAAACTTTTACTATGGCGAAGATTATTGAGGCAACCCAGCTTCCCACCCTCATCGTCAGCCATAACAAAACCCTCGCAGCCCAGCTCTTCCGAGAATTCAAGGGCTTCTTCCCCCACAATGCCGTGGAATACTTTGTCTCCTACTACGATTACTACCAGCCGGAAGCCTATGTCGCCAGCCGCGACCTGTATATCGAAAAAGACGCTTCCATAAACAAGGAGATTGAGCGAATGAGGCTTTCAGCAACGCGTAGCCTCATGGAACGGGAAGATGTGATCATCGTGGCAACCGTGTCCTGCATCTACGGCCTGGCCACGCCAGAGGTCTACCGTGAAATGACCTCCACATTCGCCGTAGGCGAAGCCGTCGACGCGGATGCCCTGATACGGCGCTTCGTGGAACTCCAGTACGAGCGGAACGACGCAGTGCTGGAACGGGGAAATTTCCGCAGGCGTGGAGACATGCTCGACATATTCCCCGCTTACATGGAGGAAGCCTATCGCGTTGACCTTGACTGGGATACCGTGAAGCGGATACGGCGCTTTAACCCCATCTCTGGCGAATACCTTGAGGAACTGGATCGCGCCGTGATCTATCCGGCCAAGCAGTTCGTCATGCCGCTGTATATGGTACACCGCGCACTGGATAAGATACGCGCCGAACTCGCTACTCGCTATGAAGAACTAAAAAGCCAAGGCAAACTGCTGGAGGCACAGCGACTCAAAACACGTGTCGAGTACGATATCGAAATGATGACCGAGATGGGTTACTGCCCAGGCATAGAGAACTATTCCGCGCCCCTTGCTGGACGCAGCCCCGGCGATCCGCCAGACACGCTCATCGACTATTTCCCCAAAAACGCCAACGGTCCAGCACACCTCACCTTTATCGACGAAAGCCACGTCAGCCTTCCCCAGATTGGCGCCATGTACGCGGGCGACCGGAGTCGGAAAACAAACCTCGTGGACTATGGCTTTCGCCTGCCCTGCGCCCTGGATAATCGCCCCCTGCGTTACGATGAGTTTGTCAGCCGCGTTGGTAAAACGATCTATGTGTCGGCGACACCGGGCAAGGCTGAAATCGAAAACTCCAAGCAGGTGGTGGAACAGCTTATACGACCAACCGGCCTCCTTGATCCAGAAGTCGAGGTGCGCCCAAGCGAAGGGCAGATGGAGGACATCTACACTGAGGTATGCCAGCGTATTGACGCAGGTGAGCGCTCCCTCATCCTCACCCTTACCAAGAAAATGGCCGAAGACCTCACCGATTACCTTGCCCATAGGGAACTCAAGGTGCGCTATATCCACAGCGAGGTAGAGACCATTGAGCGTGTCGAGATACTTACCCAGTTACGAAAAGGCGCGTTTGATGTGCTTGTGGGCATAAATCTTCTGCGCGAAGGCATTGACCTGCCAGAAGTTTCGTTTATAGCGATTCTGGACGCGGACAAGATCGGGTTCCTTCGCTCACTCACCAGCCTTGTCCAGATCATAGGACGGGCAGCGCGGAACGCCGCCGGTAAGGTGGTGATGTACGCTGACCGCATGAGCGACGCCATGAGCGACGCCATTGCCGAAACAAACCGCCGCCGCGCCGCACAGATCGCCTATAACAAAAAACACGGCATCACGCCCGCCACCGTGAAGAAAGCTGTCGCCGACATTCTCGTCCGACACGCGGCTGAGGAACAGGAGGCCGCCGCCACTTCGATTGAAGTGCTTAAAAAGTCGTACAACATCCTTGTCCCGGCTGAAAAGAAAAAGCTCCTCGCCGCGCTTAACGCCGAAATGCTGGAACACGCCAAAAAACTTGAGTTCGAGCAAGCCGCCACAATCCGCGACGAGATTCAGCGATTGGGCGGGTAAATCAAAAAGTATGCCATGCGCCTTTTGTCCTGAACGTTTCCAAAAATTGTATTGAAAAAAGTATCGGATAGTATAAGATTCAATAATTAACACCATTCGTGGTAGAAAGCAAAGCATAAGGAAGCTATAACATATCATTCGGGCTGGCAGAATGCCGTAAACACCGGAACAATAGAGTAAGGAGTAACAATGGCTACTATAACACCCATACGGGGCAGATGGAAATCAGCTATGAACGACCGTGAGCGTTTTAATCGGCAGATGCACTACCAAAGCATTGACCGCAGTTTCAACATGGAGTTTGGCTACTGGGATGAAAACTTCACCCAGTGGGATATCTTCGTCAACAACAGTGTCAGGAACAATCAGGAAGCGGATATCTTCTTTAACTTCGACATCATAAAGGGGATTGGCGGACGAGTGTTTATACATCCGCCCATAGAGACAAAGGTACTCGAAGAGCGCGAGTCTACCCAGATCGTGCTTAACTCCGAGGGACTCCTCGTTGAGCAGCCCCGCGTTGGTTTTGGAAGCTCCATCCCCCACTGCCTCAAGTCCTCGATAGAAACACCAGCGGACTGGGAGAACATGAAGGCCGAGCATTTTGACCTGAAGCACCCCGACCGCGTTGTTGACATTCCTGCCCTGAAAAAAGAGTTCGGCGACGATGAGAGCCGCGACTATCCCTTGGGTGTTGACTGCGGCTCAATGATTGGCCGGGTCCGCGACATCTTAACGTTTGAGGGCCTTGCCTATGCCATCTACGACTACCCGGAAATGGTCGAGGATATGGTGGAAACGAGTTGCCAGCTCGTTGAACACTTTCTCGATCAAGTCTTGCCTCACTTCACGTTTGATTACGCATCAGGCTGGGAAGACATCTGCTTTAACCACGGCCCAATTGTGTCGCTGGACTTCTTCCGTGATGTTGTTACTCCACGATATAAGCGTATCAGCAAAAAGCTGGCCACGCACGGCATAGACATTTGGTACACGGACTGCGACGGCGATGTGCGTCCCATATTACCCTACTTCCTTGAGGGCGGCATCAACTGCCTCTTTCCCTATGAGGTCAACAGTTGCGCCCACCCCGGTGAATTGCTCGACCAGTACGACGGCCAGCTTCGTATCATGGGCGGCGTGGACAAGATGCACCTGAGCCAAGGCAAAGACGCGATTAAGGCTTACCTCAAAAGCATTGAAAAGTATGTAGCTCGTGGCGGCTACATTCCCTTCTGTGATCACCGTTGTCCCCCAAATGTTACGCCGAAAGATTACCTTTACTACCTTGATATGAAAGAAAAGATGTTTGGGATGAGGTAAAAAGGTGGATAAAGAAGAAGGGTATGCAAGTTACTAGCGAGCGTGAAACAAAGTTCACGTGTCTGGCACTGCCACGTGTCTGTGGCGCCGCTACGTGTCTGTGGTGCCTAGCGCCGGCGGGCAATCATTCCGCGCCGGCGGGGAGTTTCTTAGCGCCGGCGATTCAAAGTATTGGAGTTACTATGAAAATTACAATAAAAAACAACGAGGCGTCTGTACTCAGTGCGCTGGGAAATATGGGTGTCGCGTTCAGCGCGCCTTGCGGCGGGCGACATGTGTGTGGGAAATGCAAGGTTAAACTCGTTGAAGGCCAGGTCCTTGGGGACATAGACAATGCCGGGAACTTTCTCGCCTGTCAGGGCATTCCCCTGTCAGACCTCACTGTGGAATTGCCCGATGAGTTTATCATAAAGAATGAGGTGGAGGTATCCACGGTTTTATCGCCTGCCAAACGTTCCGGCGTTGCTCTGGACATAGGTACAACCACGGTTTCCGCCCGCCTGATTGACCTGGATACTGGCGCGATTCTGGATACCCGCTCGGAACTGAATGATCAGCGCGTCTTTGGCGCTGACGTGATGAGCCGGATTAACGCCGCCAGAAACGGAAAAACAGCAGACCTGTTCGGCCTTATCAAGCGGCAGACGCAAAGGATTCTTAGCTCGTTCAGAGTAAACGAAATCGAACAACTCACGGTCAGCGGCAATACAACCATGCTTCATCTCTTCACTAATATAGACCCGTCCAGCATGGGGGTCTTGCCCTTTACGCCGGTATTTCTCGTGGAGCGGAACATAGCCGGCGTCGAGTTTTCTCTGCCCGTGGGCGTGGTCAAACTCTTGCCGTCGATTGATGCCTTTATCGGCAGCGACATTGTGGCGGGTCTTGTCTCTCTCGACATACTACACGGTGATAATAACGCCATCCTCATCGACCTTGGTACCAATGGCGAGATAGCCCTGTTCCATGATAGAAAACTGTACTGCTGTTCCACTTCCGCAGGTCCAGCCTTTGAGGGTGCGGAAATTTCCTGCGGTATGGGTTCTATCCCTGGCGCCATTAACAAGATCGCGTGGTCAGCAGAGGATAGCCGGCTTTCCTTTACCACTATCGGGGATGCGCCCCCCATCGGGGTCTGTGGTTGCGGACTCATTGATGCTATAGCCGTCATGCTTTCCACTGGCGTCATCGACGAAACTGGCGCGATGGCAGCCGAGTGTTTTACGATTAGCGAGGGCATTTCGCTGATAAACCGCGATGTACGGCAGTTCCAGTTAGCCAAGAGCGCGATTCTATCGGGTATCAAGATACTGTGTAAAAACGCTGGCGTGCAGTTAAGCGAAGTGAGCGTGGTTTTTATCGCTGGAGGCCTGGGCTTTTTCATTGACCAGCGAAACGCAGTGCGCACCGGTCTTTTGCCCAGAGAGTTTCTCGACAGGATCAAGGTCTGTGGCAACCTAAGTCTGAAAGGCGCGGTTCAGTACCTCACAGATTCCACGTTTCTCATGGCCGCCAAAGCCATCATCAACAAAAGCGTTTTGCTCGATCTTGCCGCTGATCCGGCCTTCATGGATGAGTTTGCGGAAAACATGCTGTTTGGGGAAAGGAGTGATTTTTGACACGTCCCCCCGCCTAAAGGCGAGGGATTCTTGGTTCGTTGTTCATTGAGAGGGCTAGCTTGGTTTTGCAAAACTTCCTTTGCGGGGAGTTTTGCGGTTGTTTCAACAAGGCAGGGGCTTTACGGCGCTTTCGGCGCTTTTGGTAAATCGCGGGAGAAACATTCGTTATGTTTATTCGACCTTAAACCGCGAAATCTCCTGCACGAGAATATTGATGTTCTCGCTGTTCGCGCTCGACAGTTCATTCACCCGGCTTACGGCCACGTTGATCTGCTTTGCACCGGATGCCATCTCATTCATGCCTCCGGCGATCTCTTGCGTTACCTTTTCAAGATTCTTGCTTTCATGGATTACTTCCGTGCTGCCTTCAAGCATCTCTGAGGAACCGGCTTTTACCTGCCCGGTAAGCTCGTTCACCTGCCCGATGGCATCTAAAATCTGCTTACTCCCCACGCGCTGTTCCTCCATGGCGCTGCGGATGTTCTCCTCTTGCTCAGCCACGGTCTTGACGCCGCTGTTAATAGCCTCGAATTTGAGTAAAACATTGTCTGTGGACGCGATTATTTTGTCGATGGAGTCCTTGATCTTCTTGAGTACGGTAGAAATGGTCTGGCTCTGCTCGCTGGAGTTTTCGGCAAGTTTGCGGATTTCATCAGCAACCACGGCGAAACCCTTGCCAGCCTCGCCGGCGTGGGCTGCCTCGATAGCGGCGTTCATCGAGAGCAGGTTGGTCTGGCTGGCGATGTTTTCCATCACCGCGTTGATTTCTAAAAGACCTTCGGACTCATGGGCTATTTCCTGAATGTCGGCGGACACTTCCTGCAAACTTGTGTGGCCTACTTCAGCGGCAACTGTCAGTTCTTTTACATTGTCAGAGTTTTTCACCAGCGTATTGGTAACGGACTGTATGTTAGCGAGCATCTCCTCAATGGCGCTGGCAGACTGGGCAACGCTGGCGGCCTGCTTTTTTACATGGCTGTTCAGCTTATCAATGTTCACGGATATCTGTTCCATGTTGGCGTTGGTCTCGGTTACAGAGCTGCTTTGGCCTACCACTAAGATTTTGATGCTCTGGATGTTGGAGGTGATCTCGTTGATAGCCGCGGCGGTCTCGGTCATGTTGGTGGACAGTTCGCCGCCGATGTCAAGGAGTTTGACGCTCTGCTCTTTGATGGTAAAGATGAGGTGCCGCATCTTTTCTATGGTCTGGTTGAAGAAGCGGCTTATGTCCCCGATCTCGTCATTACTCGTGATTTCAAGCCGCCGCGTCAGGTTCCCTTCGCCTATATCCGCAAAGATTGTCGTCATCAAGCCAAGTGGCCGGCTTATAGAACGCGCCATAAAAAAGATTGCAATGCAGATAAGGGCCAGCATCCCCACTACGATGGGAATGGCGAGTCTCAACATCCGTAGGACAGGCTCGTTGATAACGCTCGTCGGAATGCCTATCAAAAGCGACCAAGGAGTGGTAATGCTCCCCACCTGTATCGGGACGGTCATAAAAAACATTTCCTCTCCCTGACTGGAGGCGGGTTTGGTGAATGAGTAGGTCTTGCCGTCTTTGACTGCCTGCATCAGCGCGTCTAGGTTGTCGCCAACCATACCCACTTCCGTGTCCTTCATCTGCTTACCCACCAGCGTCGGATCGAAATGGGCGGCTACAAGTCCGCCGTTACTGTAGACTGCGGCAACGCTTCCCGAATAGGGATGGATCGCCTGTACCATTTTCTGTATGTTGTCGATGGCGATGTCGATAAGCACCGCTCCCAGGACGCGGCCTGATGCTTTGATCGGCACCGTAACAGTGGTGATCAACTTTAGCGTCCCAGCAACATCATATAGATACGGGTCGATCAGGGTTTCGTTTCCAGTACGTTTGGCGATAAGGTAATAATCCCCGACCCCAGGAATATCGCAATCGTCGAGAGGGCTTACGACAGCTCCATTTATACCCATAGTCCAGTAGGAGAGGAAACGCCCGCTCGCGTCTGACCCTGGAGTGTTCACGTACTGAGCATCCATACCGTCCAGAGCGTTAGGCTCCCAGCAGCTTCCCACCCCGGTAATGGATGGATCCCCCTCCAAGACGCCTTCCAGTATCATGTCAAAAACCTCCCGTCTGAGGGACGGTTCCAGGGATTCGTAAGCCTTTTCCATAATATTGCTGATGGTCCGGGTGGAATCCATAAACACTTCAAACCAAATCTGCGTCTGGTTGGCTTCCTGTTTTGCTAGGTTGTTAATCTCACTGTATACCCGCGCGGTTATTTCCTGTTGGGCGGAAAACAGTATCACTGAAGTCAGGATACCGATGCCAAACAGCACGATGGCGATGATCATAAGGGTGAGTTTTTTGCCTATTTTCATAAAATACTCCTTATCATTACAAAAGTTTTCCTACGGCGGTTTAGCCCGGCGGTTTTGCGTCACAGAGATTTCACACGCCTTGTTTCTTATGAGGATATTATAACTATTATAGGAAAAACTTGTAAGATATGAATGTCAAGGATTTGGGGCTTGTTTTCTTTCTTGCCAGAAACAGAGGCTCTCCTAAGCTATGGCTTAGGAGAGCCTTTATAGGGAAGGCTTAGGCTCTTGATACCTGCGTGGAAGATTACCCGGCGTTTCACAGGCTTGCGGGGCTAGCAACGCGGGTGTGAATCAAGTTTAGCTTTAAGCAGGGGGTTACTGGCTTTTTGCTCCTATAGGAGGCGATGCTGTGAGGGGCAATCACCCCTCACATAAAAGGAGGGCGATTACCTGCCTTTCTTCTTTAACTATGCCGACGCATAATGCGGTGGGGATTTTTTATTCAACTTTGAACTTGGAGACTTCGGCGACAAGATCGTCAATCGTATTCTTGTTCTTGCCACTGAGCGTGTTTACATGGTTCACAGCGATGTTGATCTGGTCAGCGCCGGTCGACATTTCATTCATTCCGTGGGTGATCTCCTGGGTTAGTAGCTCAAGGTTTTTGCTCTCCGCGATAACTTGCTTGCTGCCTTCTTGCATCTCGGTTGAGCTGCCCTTCACAAGCTGCGTGAGATTGTTGAGTTCTCCCACTGATTCAAGCACCTGCTGACTGCCCGCACTCTGCTCTTCCATTGCGCTCCTGATATTGTCTTCCTGAAGAGAGACCGTCTTTACCCTGGCGTCTATAGCTTCGAACTTATTCAGTACCTCATCGGTGGACTTTGAGATTTTTTCGATGGATTCCTTGATCTTCTTCAGCACTGAGGAAATGGTTTTGGACTGTTCGCTGGAGGATTCGGCGAGTTTCCGTATCTCGTCAGCCACAACAGCGAAGCCCTTGCCGGCCTCTCCCGCGTGCGCCGCCTCGATAGCCGCGTTCATTGAGAGGAGGTTTGTCTGACCCGCGATATTTTCCATCACCGAGTTGATTTCGAGGAGTCCTTCGGACTCACGAGCAATCTCCTGTATGTCCGCCGCTACTTCCTGGAGTCCGGTGCGCCCGACTTCTGAAGCGTTCGCAAGTTCACTCACGTTAGCCGCGTTTTTAATCAGGGTCTGCGTTACAGACTGGATGTTGGCGAGCATTTCTTCAATTGCCGAGGAAGAGCGGGACACGCTTTCGCTCTGGTTGTCCACATTACTGTTGAGCTTATCGATATTGAGTGATATCTGTTCCATAGTGGCGTTGGTTTCAGTAACCGACGCTGACTGGTTGATGACTCGTCCCTTGATCGAGTCGATATTCGCGGCAATTTCGTTCACTGCCGCTGCAGTCTGGTTCATGTTAGAGGCAAGCTCGTTCCCTATGTCGAACATGGCCATGGACTGGTGTTTAACATTGACAATTGCGGTTCTGATCTTTTCCATCGTTATATTGAAGTAGGTTCCGAGATCCCCGATTTCGTCCTGTGCATGGATCACTAAGCGCCGCGTCAGGTCGCCTTCGCCTTGGGAAATATCCTTTATGGCGGCGGCAACCTTTGTGATACGCTTTGTTACGGTTCCAACCACTAGGAAAGTAATCACGGCCCCAACAATGAGAGCGATAACACTAATAATTATCGTGATTCTGGTTAAATCATTCACGCTGGCGAATACCGTTGCCTCCTCAACTGAAGCGAGGAGTGTCCAAGCGGTTTTGACCTCAGCCACATAGAACGGATAGGATGCAAACAGGCGTCCTCCGCGGCTACCTAGATAGGATTGTCCACTTTTCAGTGTTCCTTCTATATCGGCTGCGGTCTGCTCACCCAGTATACTGATAGATGCCGGATCCCATATATTCTTGCCCACCATACTGGAATCATAATGCGCCGCGATGGTCCCGTTGGTGGAATACAAAACAGCCCGACCGGTTCCAAAGGGTTTTATCTCTTTTATGAGAGTCGACGAATCGGTCAAATCAAGCATAATGCCCACGCGACCCACGATCTGCCCATTAGTAATGATGGGATAACACAGCCGGGCAATCGGAGTCTGTTTGCCGTTCATACTGACAAAGTATGGGTTGTTAAAAACAGGCTCGGCTTTATCGAGATTAGCAACTATCTCGTTGTACAGTTCATATTGCGTGAGAGGGACCTTTTCGAGCATTCCTGATCTCCATGTATACCAACTCATATACCTACCTGTGGAATCGGTTCCTTCGGTATTGGCGTATGCCGCGTCATTGCCGTCCAGCGCATTTGGCTTCCATAAGGTGAAAATCCCCACGAAGTTGCGATTTGACTGCATGATACCCTCTATTGTGGAGTCATACCACTCACGCCGGTCTTCAGCCGGTACATATAGGTATGAATTCATGATATCCGCGAGCGTCTTGGCCACGGTCAGGTAGTTCTCATAAGTGCTATTCAGCCTGGATGCGTACATGCCATTCATATTTGTAAGGATGTCCTCCGCCGCCTTTTTTTGGAGCGAACGTGACTCTACGAGGAGAATTGTCGATACCCCGATGACCGATACTGCCATCAGAGTAAACACAATCAATGGTAACTTTACTTTCAGTTTCATAAGCTATTCCTTTTCTTTATTTATAAATTTGCCTAACTTCACCGCAGATGGTTGGTCTGCGAATCGGATATTTTTGAACTGTAAAGTATTTATAAATAGTTTGTCTAGCCCCTTTCCCTAAGCGCCATTTAACTTCTCAGAGTTTAGAGAGAATTTTGTAATCGCTACTCAGTCTCCCGCGCATAAAAAAGGCGAGGATCACTCCCCGCCCCTGAAACACATACAAGACTAAGCGCCACTGTGAGGTTTGCGTCAAGACGACTGCTCAAAAAAAAGCACGGCAGGCTTCAGCAGCAGAAGCAGCGTCCGATGTGTAGGAGTCGGCGCCAATCTCATCGGCGAAGTTCTGAGTGACCGGAGCGCCACCGACCATGATCTTCACCTGGTCGCGGAGGCCGGCCTGCTTGATGGCGTCGATCATGTCCTTCTGTGCCATCATGGTAGTGGTTAAGAGGGCTGAAAGGCAGACAACTTTTGCGCCGGAAGTCTTTATAGCGTCAATGACCTTTTCCGGACTACAGTCAACGCCGAGGTCAAGCACTTCAATACCTTTGCCCTCAATCATCATTTTAACAAGGTTCTTGCCAATGTCATGGAGGTCTCCCTTGACCGTGCAGATGATGGCCTTACCCACTGGCTGAACGCCAGCCTGCGCCAGAGCTGGCTTGAGCGCGGCGCTCGCGTTGTTCATCGCACGTGCGGCAATAAGCACCTCCGGCACAAAGACCTCGCCATCCCTGAACTTCTTGCCAATCACGTTCATACCCGCGATCAGTCCTTTGTCCAAAATATCCGCTGGCGAAGCTCCCGCTTCCAACGCTTTCTGAACAGCCACGATGATGTCTTTTGCCTTTCCTCTTTGCAAAAGCCCAGAGATTTCAGTAAAGTTACCCGAAAAATCACTCATAAATATACTCCCTCTTTTATCTGTTCGTTTGTTTCAGTCCACGCTCCCCAAAGTCAGGGTAACGACAAGTAGCTACTTAAATATTAAAATATGATAAACTACGGTATCGGTATTAGCAATCACGTAGTTTGCTAAGAAAGAGTAAATTCTTGTTATAACTCGCTTCTGCTGGTGAATCCGACGCACTGGAGTTGTTGCCAGACGACTGGAACTTCGCTCTAGTATTCAGCTATGATGGGACAGAGGTCGTTGTCTTGAAGAAGTTCACGTTCTTTCTATTGATAACAATAATAACAAGTGCTTTTTCCCTGTGTCTCGCCTGTTCTCGAAGTGCACCCCGTATTTCCTACGGCGTCATACAGCTTGTGTACTATCAAGGGCAGGGCGCACCGGAAGAGCGCTTCTCGTTTTTCGTGCTGGCGGAAGACGATGATGGGATCGAGAATCTTGAGAATCTGTACCTGTATCACGACTATGAGGGGCTGCGCTGGCAGTTTTCGTTTGAGGACTGGATTAGCTTTGACGACAACGGTAAAACATGGATCGGAAGTCGCGCCATTGCCATGCCGGATAATGAAAGCCTGCCGCGAGGTCAGTACCGCGTGGTACTGGTAAACAAGGGAGGGGAACGAACTGAGCGGACGCTTGCCTTTGATGCGCCGGTTGAACCGCGTCATCCATTCCCACTTTTCAACGTGTCTGAGGGTAACTATACGATTGGGTCTAGTTATTCAAGCCATTCGTTTATCTGTTATGATGGGGAAGGCAATGTTATACGAACCGTGTCGGTAGAGAACCTCAGCGGCGCTATCTCGTCGCTGGGGCTTTCATCAAACGTCAGGGCGCTGGCGCTGTGGGCGGAAGACGCAGAGTACCAGACCTCCGCATTAACCGATCTGATTGCAATACGGTAAGTTGTATGAATAACGAAACGAGCGAGCGGGAGTACCGGATAAAAAGCTATGTTTTACGTGCCGGACGTATGAGCGATGCCCAGCGACGTTCATACGAAACCCTGTTTCCCCGCTATGGCATTCCGTTTAACGTTGCAACACTTGACTATGCCTCAGTCTTTGACAATCGGAACCCGCTCATCATCGAGATTGGCTTTGGCATGGGCATTGCTACCGCTATGATCGCGGAGGCAAACCCCAGCATGAACTATCTGGGCATTGAGGTACATCGACCTGGAATCGGCAGGCTGCTCTGGGAAATTGAGCGACGGAACCTGAGTAATGTCCGTATTATTGAACATGACGCGGTTGAAACCCTGGAATGTATGATTCCTGCAGCTTCTGTCGCGGGCTTTCATATCTTTTTCCCTGACCCTTGGCCTAAGAAGCGCCATCACAAGCGCCGCCTCATCACCCGGCCTTTCACGAGTTTGCTTGCGTCACGCTTAGTCTCCGGTGGCTATCTCTACATGGTTACCGACTGGGCTGAGTATGGCAACTGGGCGCTGGTGGAACTCAGCGCTACCGAGGGCCTGCACAACGCCTATGATGGCTTTGCCTTACCTCAAAGCTGGCGGCCTGAAACCATGTTTGAGCGGAAAGGCATTGAAAAACAGCATATCGTCCGGGAGCTATATTTCAAACAAGGTTAAGAATATGACAAAAAAACAAAACGAGCGTATAAGCATACTGGAAGAACTTATCATCGGGTATCAGGCGTCGTACTATAATGGGGAAGCAGAGGTCTCTGACGCTGAATTTGACCGCTTATGGGACGAGTTAAAGCAACTCAAGCCTGACAGCCCTGTGTTGACCAGAATCGGGGCTGACAATACTGATCGTTTCCCCAAAGCGCACCACCTTATACCCATGGGGAGTCAGGACAAAGCCGCAAATCCCGAAGACTTTCGCGTGTGGGCAGAGAAGATCGCGCCGGCAAATGGCTTCATCGCCCAGTACAAGCTCGACGGGGCAAGCCTTGAGCTGCAATACGAGAACGGTAAGTTCTTACGGGCGCTCACCCGCGGGGATGGCGTGATTGGCGACGACATCACGCGCAATGTTCAGCGCATGGGCGGGCTTGTCGTGGAGCTGGGCGTTCCCTTCACCGGCGGGATTCGGGGCGAGGTACTTATGACCCGCGAAGTCTGGAAGATGAAGTACGCGGGTAAAGCAAACTGCCGCAATGCCGCGAATGGGATCATGCGACGCAAGGGTGGCGAGGGCTGTGAAGACCTCACCCTCATAGTCTATGACGCCGCCGCGTCGGATAATGATGCTTTTTTTGTTGATGAGGTACAGAAGCTGGCGTGGCTGAAAGAGCGCGGCTTTTCCGTTGCTAAAACCCGCGAATTCACCGGCGCAAGCAGCGCTGAAGACATCATCGCCTATCGAACTGAGCTTGCCGCTGTCCGTGATAGCCTGCCCATCGACATTGACGGCTTAGTGGTCAAGGATCGTGATACCAACATGGCAGACCTCCGTCGCACCCGCCCTGAGCGGCAAATTGCCTTCAAGTTCGAGTTGGAAGTGGCGTACAGTGTACTTAGAGCTGTGGAATGGAGCGAGGCTGGCGCGACCTATACGCCAGTCGGCATCATTGATCCAGTACACCTGGCTGGAACCACAGTACAGCGGGCAAGTCTCAATAACCCTGACATGATCCGCAAACTGGGCTTGAAGATTGGCTCGCTGGTATCAGTGGTGAAGCGTGGCGAAATCATACCGAAAATCCAGGGAATTGCTCCCCTGCCAATGAAAGAGCCTGAACAGGACGTTGTATTCCCCACTACCTGCGGCGTGTGCGGTGCCGCGTTGATCGATGCCGGAACGCGGCTTTATTGCCCTAACCCTGACTGCCCCAAACGCCTCCTCCATCGACTTCAGAAGTGGATCGCGGTGCTGGATATTCGGGAACTAGGGGATAAGCTGACAAAACAGCTCTTCGATAAAGAGCGGGTGCGGCATATCAGCGACTTGTATACACTGACCGTTCAGGAAGTCGCTGAATTCGAGCGCATGGGCGAGCTTTCCGCAGTTAAAGTGCTACGCAACATTCGCAAGAAGCGCACCTTGCCTCTTTCAGCTTTTATCGCGGGCTTTGGCTTTGACGGCGTTGCCGAGGCTATCATGGAAAAAGTGCTTATGTCAGGCTTTGACACGCTGGAAAACCTCCGCGCCGCCACGGTTGACCAGCTTGCCTCTGTATACGGCCTGGGCGAAGTTACCGCAAAGACCATTGTTGACGGCCTTGCTGCAGGCGCCGCTGAGATGGACAAGGTGCTGGCGACCGGCATCATCAGCATCGCGCCGCCACCCACCGAGGGGGAACTGCCTTTACGCGGCGTGTCGTTCTGTTTCACCGGCGAGATGCGCGCCATACGGCGCAATGAAGCCGAAGAAAAGGTGCAACGACTGGGCGGACAGGTAAAGGCATCAATAACCAAAGACCTTTCCTACCTTGTTACCAATGATCCAGAGTCTGGTTCCGCTAAAAATAAGAAAGCCCAAAGCCACGGCATCCCAATCATCGACGAAACCGCGTTTCTGGCCATATTAGCCGACCCCACAAAAGCAAAAAACACCAGCAATGACGACCTTTTTGTTTGAGATGACTTGAATTTGCCATTCCTGACGCCGTATTATCCTAACATGAATAAACTTATACCAACAAAGAAGCAGTGCACTTTCATGGATTGGGAACTAGGCGTGTTCTTCCATTTCGGCATACGCACGTTTTACGAAGGACATCAGGATTGGGATATGGAGGAAATGCCCTTGTCCAGTTTCAACCCCACCAAACTGGACTGCACTCAATGGATCGGCGCGGCAAAGGACGCAGGGTTCAAATACGCAATCCTCGTGTGTAAGCACCACGACGGCTTTGCCAGCTGGCCTTCAAAGTATACAGCCTATTCGGTCGCTAACACACCGTGGAAAAACGGCAACGGCGATGTGGTGCAAAACTTTTGCGACGCCTGCCACCAGTATGGCCTCAAGGTCGGTCTCTATTACTCACCGGCGGAATTTGGTTCCAAAGGCAAGGAACACAAAGACTATGACGAGTATTTCATCAATCAGGTGAGCGAATTGCTCACCGGCTACGGCGTCATTGATTACCTCTGGTTTGACGGCTGTGGTTCCGAGGAGCATAAGTATGACTGGGAACGTATCATCGCCGAGATTCGGCGGCTCCAGCCCGATATCCTCATCTTCGGCTCGGTTGACCCTGACACCCGCTGGATCGGCAACGAGTCTGGTTACGCGCACAGCCCCAACCCCAACATTGTTGACGCAACCGAGTTTTCAGTACAGACAGACAATATGCAGGCCCTCGCGGAACGGCGTTTCTTGCCCGCCGAGTGCGATTTCCGTATGAGACTGCATAACTGGTTTTACAGCGATACCGACGAGTGTACCGTGAAAAGCCTTGAGGAACTCATGGGTATCTATTACTACTCGGTGGGCAGAGGCGCCAACCTGCTTGTCAACATCGGTCCTGACCGGCGAGGACTTTTACCTGACGCTGACCGCCTGCGCTTGCTGGAATTCGGCACTGAAATCCAGCGCCGTTTCGCCACACCTTTGGCCGGCGCACAGGCACAGGATTACGACCGCCTTGTGTTTACAAGCAACAAGCAGGCGCTTGTCAGTCATGTGATACTCACCGAGTCCCTTGACCACGAAGACCCGATTGAGGCATTCACCCTGCGGGCATACCCCTATACTTACGGCGCTCCCATCACGATATATGAGGGGCGAACCATCGGACACAAGGCAATCTGCCAGTTTCCACCCTTTCTTACACAAAAAATCGAGCTTCTTGTCTCCAAACCAGAACGAATCACAGGCTTTACAGTCTTTTGAACTGGAGACAAAACCAATAATCATGCAGGAGTAAGCTATGGACTATAAACAAGCCGGAGTCAACATTGAGGAAGGCTATCGGGCAGTGAGCAGGTATCGGCAACAGGCGGAGGCAACAAAGAACAGCGCCACGCTTAACTGCATCGGGAGTTTCGCGGGAATGTTCTGCCTGAAAGAGCTTATCGCCGCAAGCACGGGTATGAACGAGCCAGTCCTAGTTTCCGGTACCGATGGCGTTGGCACTAAACTGGAAGTGGCATTCCGTATGAAGAAGTACGATACAGTCGGCATTGACTGTGTTGCCATGTGCGTCAACGATGTGCTTTGCCACGGGGCAAAGCCACTCTTCTTCCTTGACTACATCGCCTGCGGCAAACTTGACGCTGATGTGGCCGCTTCGTTGGTCGGTGGCGTTGTCGAGGCGTGCTGTGAAACCGGCAGTGTCTTGCTCGGCGGTGAAACCGCAGAGATGCCTGGGTTCTACGAAGAAGGCAAGTATGACATTGCGGGCTTCTCTGTGGGCATTGTTGACCGCAACAAAATCATAGACGGCAGCAAGGTGAAGGCTGGCGACGCCCTTCTGGGCATCGCCTCTTCAGGCCTGCACTCAAGCGGCTTCAGCCTTATTCGCAAGGCATTGCCCCACTTTGCCACAGAAAACTTTGATGGCAGAAACATCGGCCTGACCCTGCTGGAACCCACGCGGCTCTATGTCAAACCCGTGCTTAGCCTGCTGGATCAGATCGAGGTACACGGCGCAGCGCACATCACCGGCGGCGGCTTTTACGAGAATATCCCGCGTATGTTCGGCGCTCAAACCTTCGACGCGCTCATCAGCAACGGAAGCTGGCATATCCCGCCAATCTTCTTCCGCATTGCCTCTGGCATTGCCGGCAATAACAACGAAGGCAAGACACTCCTTGAAACAGACACAGCCCTAAACAAACTCATGTTTAACACCTTTAACATGGGCATCGGTTTCGTCATCGCGGTTGACAAGGCTGACGTAACTCAGGCAATCGCCTGTATCAGCAAACAGGG
This sequence comes from Treponema sp., assembly GCA_031279205.1. Lineage (GTDB taxonomy): Bacteria > Spirochaetota > Spirochaetia > Treponematales > Breznakiellaceae > JAIRMT01. The sequence goes on from JAITIX010000077.1 coordinate 31,216, forward strand.
ACAACCCGTCTGGGAAATCGGACGCGTGGAAGCAGCCATTGGCGCAAGCAGCAACGTACACTTCGCTTAACGGCTCAACTGCGCGAAAAGACGCTTGATCTTCTGAGTGGCTGTCTTCTCAAAAGGCTCTTCGCGTATCTCAATCCGGTGAATGCGCGAAAAGGCAGCCAACTTCTTATTAACTATCGCTTTCAGCTCATCAAGTTTTTCCCCCACAGTCGCTAGCATGGTTTTCGCCCTCTCGCTTAACACAACAAGCGCCACAATTTCACCTCTTTCATCGCCGTAAACCACAGCCTCTTCCACCAAATGCGAGGCGCTGAGAAGACTTTCGATCTCTTCAGGATAGATGTTCTCTCCCGAAGGACCGAGAATCATGGCCTTGATACGACCACGAATGAAGAGATGACGCTTCCTGTCCAGACTGCCAATGTCGCCAGTCCTCAACCAGCCATCAGGCGTAAAGGCTTCGCAGGTTCTTTGCTCATCATTGTAATAACCCAGCATGACATTGGGACCGCGAACCTGAATCTCGCCTACAGGCATTTTGGAATCAGAAGCAACTTGCCCCTCAAGCGGCACAATGCGGACATCCACGCCTTTGAGTACAGAACCTGCTGAACGAAACGGGAAACGATACGGCGCGGTTCCTGCGACCAAGGGCGCGGTTTCCGTAAGCCCATAGCCCGGAGCGTAGGGGAAACCCACCTTGCGTAAAAACGACTCGGTCGCCTCGTCCAGCGGCGCGCCGCCTATCCCGAAAAAACGGAGCGAAGAACCAAACGCAGCACGCAGTTTCCGGCCAGCAACATACAACGCTAGCGGACGCGTCAAAAAACAGCGGTAGAGCGGCTGAGTCAGCAACTTTGGAGCAACACTATGACGGTAAATCTTCTCAATGAAAAGCGGAACCGTTACCATTGCCGTCGGCCGAACAGCTTGAAGCGCCGGAAACAGTACGCTCTGCGACGGAGCCCGGTCAAGATAGGTAGTCGAAGCGCCATTCATCACCGCGTTGATCAGGCCAAGGGTGCATTCGTAGGTATGAGCCAGCGGCAACACCGACAAAAGCCGGTCATGGGGAAAAATCTTCACCAGCGATCTGGACTTCAGCGCGGTGAACACAAGATTCCTGTTCGAGAGCATGACGCCCCGGCTATGCCCGCACGTACCAGAGGTATATATAACAGACGAAAGCTCATCTTCGCCAGTTGAGTCAAGCTCCTGAGACGGCTCAGGAAGCGTCAAACGCTCTTCCCTGCCCTGACATAACACACGGACACGGTTGTTCTCAATCCGGTCGATGTAGATAAGCGGCAATGCCGGATTAAGCGTTTCCCGCGTGAGCTTATACGTGGTTCTTTCCGTAACGCAGATGGCGCTGACACCAGCGTGTAAGACAATGGTGTTGATTTGCTCAGCGGAAAAGTCCGTAAGCACCGGCACGTTGACCAAGCCCGCACGGGCTGCCCCGAAGAAAACAATAGGCCATTCAGGACGGTTTTCCGAAAGAAGCATGAGGCGCGATCCAGCCCGCAAACCAAGCAGCCGGAAAAGGGCAGCAAAACGGGCGCTGAGTATCCCAAACTCCGCGTAACTGACACGCCGCTCGATTCGGCCATTACTATACAGAGCAAAGGCGGTTCTCTGCTTAAACCGAACCGGCGCTTGCACGGCAATCTCGGCAATAGTCATTCTTTCTAAGTGGATCATATCTGTTAAGAGCAAAAAACAGAAACAAGGTTGCGACAAAAAAACGCCGCGTTATTAGCGCGGCGTTTCGGTTTAGTCGTCTAAGGCGTGCAAATCCTGCGGGAACCCGGGAAGCGTCTTTGCCTGCGCGTAGGTCGACGCAATAGAAAGCTGACCAGAGATGATACGCTGTTTCACAGCCTCAAGCTGGGCGCTAATGTCAGCCGTGAGCGCTGAGTTGGACGTGGAATAGCCCACGCCGTCCTTCTGAAGATCAAACGTGATGGCCTCGCCCGTAAACGCGCCGTTCTTAACCGCGTTTAAGCCATACATAAGACTGGTTTCCACACGCTTAACCATGGAAGTCAACACCGCTGAGTCTGTGGCGTTGTACAAGCCCTCTTCGTGCTGGTCAGAATCAACGCCAATAGCCCAGACGTTCTTGCCCTGAAGCCGGTACTCCTTAGCCTGAGCGATGGTACCATTGCCGCTCGCCCCAGCCGCAGAGTAGATCGCGTAGACCCCGCTGTCATACCAGTTCTTCGCCTGAGTCTTGGCAAGTGCCGGATTGCCCCAGTCGTTCACATAGTAATCCACGATCTGGGCGTCAGGTATCACCGAAAGCACCCCCTGAATAAAGCCCACCTCAAACTTGGTGATGGTAGCTCCGGGAATGCCCCCAATGAAACCAAAGCGCGGATTACTCACCCCGTCAGCCTTAGCCTTGAGCGCCGCCGCGGCGCCAACCAGATACGAACCTTCATGCTCAGCATAAACCGCCTGCATCACATTAGGAAGGTTTACCCAATCAACATCAATGATCAGGTACTTCTGATTCGGATTTCTGCCAGCCACATCCATGAGAACGTCGCCGAACATGAAACTGGTAGCCACGATAAGATCGTACTTCTCATCAGTGGCCTGAAGCAGGATCGGCAGAAACATGTCCTGAGTCTGGGCTGTTACCACATCATAGGACACGCCGCGCTTGCTGGGATTGTCCCAGGTATCGCCATAGAATTGCAGAATCCCCCGCCACGACGCGGCGTTGAAGGACTTGTCGTCAATTCCGGTGGCGTCGGTCAAGAGACGCATCGTAATTTCCTGAGTCGCCTGGGTCGCCTGCTGAGACACGGCACTCGCAAAGAGTGAGACGCCCGTGATTGACACGAGCAGACCCACGATAAACAGCATCTTTTTCATAGTTATTTCCTCCTGATGCTTGAATTGCCTCACTCTAGCAAACTTCGTTCCCCTGTTCAATGGCATTCAGCGGATACCGTGCGTTCAACGCACCCACGCCTCTGATACCCGCGCGTCGAGGTCAAGGTAATGCTGTACGCCTGAGTCTCAGGTCAAACGATGGGCGCATTTTGTTCGTGTCGAACTCACGTTAGATAGGTCGGGAACTTTTGCCTTCATGTCGGGAGTTTTTGCCGACACGAAGGGGGTTTTTCCCGACATGAAGGGAACTTCCACCGACACGAAGGGAAGGATCGCCTTCATGTCGGGAACTTTTGCCTTCATGTCGGGAGTTTTTGCCGACATGAAGGGAAGAATTACCTTCATGTCGGGAGTTTTTGCCGACACATTGAGCGTGGGTCATTTGACTAAGAGGCTGGCCAGCGCCTGTACTGAGATAATGTTTCCGATAGCGCCGCCTAGGGATGAGAGGAAGAAGACTAGAAGCGCCCGTGTGATGCGGTTTCGGTAGAGACCTTTGAGGCTGGTAATATCAGAGGAAAGGTTCTGGGCGTCTGAGACGCGGGGTTTGCGGAGGGTCGCTTCGGCGACGCCGGAGAACAGGCCAATGCTGACGAAGGGGCTTATGGTGCCAAAGGGCGCGCCGACAAACGACACGAGTATGGAAAGCGGATGCCCCAGAGCCAGCAGCGCGCCCAGAGCGGCGAGGGAGCCGTTCCACAAGACCCAGCGGATGAGCATGGCAAGGCTGACGTCAGCGCCGGCGAAGAAGAAACCCACGATGAAGAACGCCACAAGAAGCGCCGGCAGTATCCAGGTGAGCGCCCTTACCCAGAGCTTGGGCGGGGGAATTGTGTCCAGATCAGCGATATCGGCGGTTTCCTCGCCGCGGGCAATTCGTTCAAGGTGCGCCTTGATGCCTGTGATATGGCCTGCGCCAATCACGGCGAGCTGTTTGCGGACGCCTGCGCCGCTTGTCCAGAGCTTTGCGGCCAGATAGCGGTCGCGCTCGTCAATAAGCGTTGTCTTCACTTCGGGCAGATAGATGGCAAGATCGTCCATCATACCTTCAAGCTCGTTGCGTTTTTTGAGATTCTCGATGTCGGCTTTGTCGAATTTGTCAGTGGTAAAGGCGCTGGTGAGCAAGGAGGCAAGGAGCTTACATTTGCTCCAAAGTTTGCAGGCGGCCCAGGCTCTGCGCAGGGTGAGCTGCACTTCACGGTCGCAGAGCGCGTAGGGAATGCCCAGTTCCGTGGCAGTATCAAGTGCCGTCCTCATTTCTTCGCCGGGTTTTACACCCAGTTCCTGTCCCATGCGCCGCTGGAAACTGAATAACACGAGGTTAGCTATAAGCAGAAACCCTTTGCCTTCTTTAAACACTTTGGATACGTCAAGTTGTTCCCAGCTTGACTGTTCCGTGATGGACTTATGGCGTCCTCCGTCCAGTTCCACGCATACCAGATCGGGCTGTTCCTCGCGGATGCTCCGGTCTACCTCTTCAATACTTTCTCGTGATATATGGGCTGTGCCAATAAGAATGATTTCCCGCCCGTTCAGGGTGATGCTTATACGATTATCGTTCATGCGCCTATTTTGATAGAGCAAGGCGTCGTTGTTCAAGCGCCCATTCGTTTAAGCGCCATTCTACCATGTAAGGCCGGTTAAGTTCGCGCACACGCTCGAAGTATACGTCTGCCACGGCTGGTTTCCCGCTCAAGTCGTAGTAGCTGGCGAGGTAGTAGAGGAGCTGCGCCTTGGTATCCTCGTTTTTTTCACGGGCGATTCGGTTGGCGACTTCGCTGTCTCCTCGCAGGTCGTGGAACATGCGTACCACGTACCAGGTGAGTGATTCGCGGGGCAGGGTTTTGAGAACATCTTCCAGAAAGGCTTTTGGTCCGTTAGCCCCGCTTTCGCGTATCCAGTTGACGGCGGCAAGGAGCGCGTAGTTTATCTCCGGCGCGTACAGGTATGCTTGAAGGAAGGCGTCTCTTGCCGCAGCCCATTGTCGTTTACGCATTTTGTGCATACCCAGACCTTCAAAGCCGAAGTAGTAGTCGGGTCGGAGCCTTGTGAGGATTTCGTAAGCAGCTTCTGCGCCATCATAATCGTCGAATTCGTCTTTGATACCGGCGATGTAGACATAAGCGAGGAAATTATCAGGGTCGATGGTGATAGCCCGTTCGTATTCCTCAAGGGCTTCTGGTTTACGGTGCAGGTATATGAGTACGGAGCCGCGATCTGTGGCGATCCAGTAGTCATTAGGGGCGAGTTCTTTGGCGATATCCAGATCGGCGAGTGCGAGCAAGGGCTGGTTTTCGTCGCGGTGGAGGCGGGCGCGTTCATTGTAAGCCTGCGCCCAGTCAGGATGAGCGGCGACGGCCTTGTTAAGGAGGCGTTCAGCGTTTGTGGAATCGTGGTTATAGCGATAGACCAGGGCGCGGCCGACGAGTGCGGTGCCGTTTTCTGGTTCTTCGGCCAGGGCGCGGTCGTAGTAAAGTGCGGCGTTTTTGAAGGAACGTCCGCTGGTATAAAGATCACCCATTGCGTTAAGTGCGTTTATATGCGCGGGGTCAGTGTCGAGAATTGTTTGGAGCAGTGCGTGTTGTTCGCGTGGCTTGTTCTCAGCCTTTTCGATCATGGAAAGCACGAAGAGGGCGTCCATGTTTTCAGGCTCGGCGGCTATGACGGCGTTAGTGATGGCGCGTGCCTCGTTGAACAAGCGTGCTGAATTCATAACGGACGCTTTCAGGAGTTGTATTTTGGCGGACTCGGCGTCTGGCGACTCGATTTCTTCAAAGAGGGCGATTCCTGCATCAAAGTCTCCTTGGGCAAGAAGCATGGTAATTTCGGCGAGTATGGCCAGGGTATCGCGTTTTTGAGGTGCTGGAGTTTCTGCTGGTGCTGGCTCCACGGGAACGGGTTTTTCCTGTGGCGCGGCAATTACAGGCGCAGGGGCTGGTTCCGGCGTTGCTTCAGGCTTTGAAGCGCAGGAAACGAATACTGCTGCGTACAGCAGGGATAGGCAGACAAAGCCGAATACAGGTTTGCTTACAAGGCTCATTTGGTTCCTTTTTGTTAGTTACGACTTTTTATTTATCGGCAATATAAGTTCCTTACAAAGAAAAAGCCGGCATTCCACTGGCTACCAGTGGCGGCGCCAGACACGCCAACGGGGTCAGAATAAAAAAACCTCTAAAAACT
>JAITIX010000089.1 GCA_031279205.1 Treponema sp.
TTCTCATCCTTGAGCAGCTTGTCGTGTATCCACTTTGTCCATTGGTTGTTGGTCGGATTACTCTTCCCCCCATCAGTACCGCGGTCAAAGACTTCCACCGAAATCTTTACCGGAGCGCCAGAGCTTGAGGCTTGGGTTTGACCTTCTCTGCCCCCGCTCGCAAAAACCAGTGCGCCTGCACATAACAGGATCGCCAACGTCGAAACGATTCTTTTCATAATCTTCCTCCAAAATAGAAATGCTGTACCAGTAATCGGTTTTCTCAGTATAGAAAGCTATTTTGGGAACACCATTGCGGAAATCATAAAATCTTATTGCAAATATCCAGTTTTGTAATACAGTACAAGCAAAGCAGATGCGGAACACGGACACCTTGAAATCTGTATGAAGAATTCTCAACATTTTCTTTTGCAAGTATCCAGACTTGTAGTACAGTAACGTGAGTTCGACGAAAATGTGTGTATTCTTAAGGCACAGCGTTGAGAGCGTTGGCTCCCATGCCTTGACCAGACCCGTGTCATTGAGAGGAGCGAAGCGACGAAGTAATCCAGATGAGCATCCACTGTACTGGATTGCTTGGCTACGCTCGCAATGACGTTCTTGAACTCACGTTACCCGTGAATCAAAGTTTTGCGCGCGTGATCCAGAATGTTGCGCGCGCACAATAAAGCATTGCGCGCATGGAACAAAGCATTGCGCGCGTGAAACGGCATGTTGCGCGCATGGAACAAAGTTTTGTGCGCGTGAATCAAAGTGTTTCATGCGTGAAACAACATGTTGCGCGCGCGAAATAGAATGTTGTGCGCGCGAAACAAAGCATTGTGCGCGCGAAACAATGTGTTCTGCTGGCAAATCAAAGTTCTGTAAGGGTTGATCAACGTGTTCTACCGGTTGATCAATGTATTTCACTTATAGTATAATTAAAGTAAATGCAAAATATAGATACTCTAAAGATCGACATGATGAATTTCCATCATTCCTTGACTGATGAGCTATTGCAAAATGGCCATACTCATGACGAGTATGAGATTTACTATGTAATCCAGGGCAGCACCGTACTCCGCCTTGAGGATAGAGTATACATCACTAAGCCAAACAGCCTCTTCCTGATACCTCCGCATACCCCGCATGACTGGAGAATCGTTTCAAAGCAGCTCTGCGACCGAGTTTCTATTCATTTTACACCTGAATTCCTGAATGACGCTGAGAAAAATCTATTGCCAGAGCTCTTTAAGTCAAAAGAAACGTATTATATGAACGTAGCTGCCAGTAAAATCGACTTTTTTGTTGAAGCTGTGTTGGAATGCAGGGATATAAAACAGGAGGTACAAAAGCTGTCGCTCAAAAGCCGTCTGGTTTCGCTGCTTACCAAGATATATAGCATGGGAGACACAAAGACGAGCCTGCCTCCCAGCTTTCCGTTTCTTGGTGAAAAATGGATACAAACGGTTATTAAGTATATCTACGACAACAAAGAATGCCCTATTTCTCTGGAAACAATCGCCCACCACTTTCACGTTAATAAGAACTATCTCAATATCCTGTTTCGCAAAGAGACGGGAACCACAGTGAACCGATACATCCGTGATCAGCGTGTCTACGCTGCCCATGCGGCTATACTTGCCGGCAGTTCTGCTAAAGAGGCTGGCTACCACGCTGGCTTTAATGATTATTCCAATTTTTTTAGGGCGCATAAGGCGGTTTTTGGTGTCGCGCCTACGGATCAATGTCCTGTTAAGTAAGCGCGGGAGCCAAGCTCCCGCGTTGTGCTAGGGAATCTCGCTGCCTATAGGCTTACTCTCTTCCTCCGCGATCGCGGCTACTACATCCTTATTGCGGGTGATGAGTTGTAACACAATCACGGTTGCGATAAGGCTGAAGCCGATAATATCGCTTATCAGCCCTGGGTAGATGAGACAGAGTCCGCCGCCTATTGCCATGATACGCTCAAAGGCAGGCATACGCCTGAACATATAGCCCTCAATTCCAGCGGCAAGGCCGAACATACCGAGGCAGGAGCTTATCACGATCTGGATGACCTGTACTGGCGTGGTATCGATGAAGAGCATGGACGGGCTGAATACGAAGATGTACGGGATGATGAAGGCGGTGATGGCGAGGCGTGTGGCGGTAACGCCGGTTTTGATGGGATTTGAGTGGGCGATGGCCGCGCCAGCGTAGGCGGCAAGCGCCACTGGCGGCGTGATGTCGGCGACTATGCCAAAGTAGAACACAAACATGTGCGCCGCCATGACGGGAACTCCCATGCGTACCACTATCGGTGCGGTTATCGTAGCCATGATCACGTAGTTTGCCGTGGTCGGGATGCCCATACCGAGGATGAGGCAGGCGATCATCGTGAGGAAAAGGGCAAAGAAGAGGCTGTTGTTTGCCACTGTCAGGAGCAGGGAGATGAGTACCTGACCAAGACCGGTGAGGGAGACGATGCCAATGACTACGCCGGCCAGGGCGCAGGCCAGGGCAACGCCAATGGTGTTGCGTGCGCCGCCGGTGAGTGCGTCGACAAAGGTTGTTGGGGTGAAGCGTGTTTCCTTGCGTATCATACTGACGAGGATTGCCGTGAGTATGGCAAAACACGCGGCATAGGCTGGGGTGAAGCCTATGCTCATCAGGCCAACAAGGGTGAACACGGGGAGAAAGAGGTAGCCTTTGACGATGAGTGTTCTGAGTTTTGGGATGGACTCGCGGGGGAGTCCTTTGAGACCGAGCTTTTTGGCTTCAAAGTGAATCATCAGGAAGATGCCGGTGAAGTAGAGGACGGCGGGGAGTATGGCGGCAACGGCGATGACCGGATAGGGTATGCTGGTAAGCTCTGCCATGAGGAAGGCTGCCGCGCCCATGATGGGTGGCATGATTTGCCCGCCGGTTGAGGCTGCGGCTTCGACTGCAGCGGCGAACTCTCCTTTGTAGCCGATTTTCTTCATAACTGGAATGGTAACGCTTCCTGAGCCAACGGTATTGGCTACTGAACTGCCTGAGTACATGCCTTCGAGGGCGCTGGCGATAACCGCGACTTTGGCTGGGCCTCCTGAGGCAAAGCCTGCAACAGAGTTGGCGAGGTCTATGAAGAAGGAGGCTATGCCGGACTTTTCGAGGAAGGATGCGAGGAAGATGAAGAGGACGATGAAGGTTGAACATACGCCGATTGGTGTGCCGATGATGCCGTCTGTTGTGTAGAAAAGCTGGTGTATGACGCGCTTTAGAGAGAATCCGGCGATGAAGGCGTAGGTGATGAAGCCGCCCGCCACGACGAGGATGGGTATGCCTACAACGCGGCGGCAAAGCTCGGCGAGTATGAGGATGCCCATAACGCCCATGACGATGTCTATGGGCTGGAGCAGTATGGCGCGGCTTATGACTGCCTGAAAGTTCATCACATAATAGAAGAAACTGATAGCGCCCAGGGTTCCCAGTACGAGGTCATACCACGCGACGCGGTTTTCGTGGCGCGTAAGGCCCATCCGCACTGGGTAGAGTATGTAGCCGATGAACACGAGTATGCCGAGAAAGGCGCTTCGGCGCACTTGTTCGGGTAGTGAGACGATGAGCGTTACCCAGAACACGTATGCCGTGAAAATGAGGAGTAGTATCTTTACGATGATGTCGGGGATACCGGAAAAGCGACGCACGTTAGATTCGCGGTCGAATTTTGCGATGAGTTGTTCGGTTTCCTGTTCGTTGAACGCTTTGCCGATGAGTTTCTCTCCCGCTGCCGGGGGTATTTCGTCTGCCATTGGCTTTCTCCTACGATTAAAATTTTATAACTTGAACGGTGATGTGGGCGTTCTGTCCGCAGAGATCGCGCAGACTGAGCGCCACATCCTGAATATAAAGCACATGGTCAGAGACTGTGCCTACGATGTAGTTAAGCGCGGGGAATCTTTGGGTGAAGCCTGTGATAACCAGCGCGTCTCCATCCCGCTCCATGCGCTGATCTGTTTCAAGGCTGGTTTGCATACCCGCACCGAAGTCATAGAAGCGCGTGGCTACGGGCTGTATGAGTTGCCCGTCAACGCGGAATGTATCTCGCACCGGACTCTGGTTAACGGAATGGATGAACTCTATGGAAAATTCTTCTCCGTCTTGTATGGGCCACGCCGCGTAACGCTTACCAGAATCAGCATCGCGTAATTCAAGGCGTGGCTTTGTAACCAGAAGAGTAACGGCAAAGGACACGCAAAGGACACAGAGTGCATAAAGCAGGAGAGGAAAACGTTTCTTTGCGCCCTTTGCATAATCATGCCCTTTACGGCTATGGCTCAAATACTTACACCGCGTTACTTTATCGCGCCGATTTCACGGAAGTATTTTTCCGCGCCTGGGTGGAATGGCACTGAAATGCCGCTCACCGCGTAGTCGGCGGAAAGCTCCGCGCCTTTGGCGTGGGCTGCAGTGATCGCGTCCTTACTCTCAATGAGGTTTTTCGTAAGTTGGTACACTGTATCTTCAGTCAGGTTCTTGCTTACGATGAATGTTGCCTTAACCGCGAGGGTCTTTACCTCTTCCTGAACGCCATTGTAGCTGCCCGCCGGAATGGGGAACTGGGTGTAAAAGGGGTACTTCTCGATTATGGCGGCGGCGTGTTCGTCATCGACCTCAAGGATGGAGATAGGCTTGCCTATGGCGAGGTCAACAATGGCGGTTGTTGGTGCGCCGGCTACGCAGAAGAAGGCGTCGATCTTGTTGTCTCTGAGGGCGTCGGCTGAAGCGCCGAAGCTCAGGTTCTGCTTGCCAATGTCGTCAAAGGTGATGCCGTAGGCTTCGAGAATCTGGCGGGCGTTGAACTCGGTGCCGCTTCCCGCGTCGCCGACCGATACGTTTTTGCCTTTGAGGTCTGCGATACTGGTGATTCCCGCTGCCGGGTTGGCGACGACTTGACAAACTTCAGCGTAGAGCGCGGCCATGGACTGGAAATCCTGTATAACCTCGCCATTAAAGAGGTCGACACCCCTGTAGGCATAGTCCATAACATCGTTCTGGACTATGGCAAGCTCCACTTCACCCGCCGCGATAAGCTGAATGTTCGCTTTGGACGCGCCAGTTGACTGAATAGTGATGGCGTTACCGGTTTTTTCCTGCAAAATCTGCCCCACCGCCGAGCCAAAGGCGTAGTAAGTGCCAGTGCTCCCACCAGTCGCCATGCGGATACGGACAGGGCCACTGCTTGTGGTCCCCGACTGCGCTCTTCCTGATGCCCAGACATTCACTGTCGCAAGCAACAAGACCGATACAAAAGCTAGTTTGACTGCTTTCATCATTTTCCTCCTGGAAATGGAAATGATAGTCTCTCGGAGTGAGGCTCCGGAGACTTCCGAATCTGTTGTGTATATTTATACAGTTTTTTGCAAGTAAATGCAATACTATAAGTGACAGTTAAGTGCAACTTATTCAGAGACGTAGCGTAGGAGGTTTGATTGTGGAGTAATCTTTGTATTCTGCGCCTAGTGGCGGTTTCTAATCAGCTATGCTTTCAGCCCCGTAACCGCGATGCCGGTGATGAACTGTTTTTGCAGGAACAAAAACAAGACGATCATCGGCGCGGTGGCGAGCATACTCGCCGCCATCAGCAGGTTGTAACGGGAACCGTGTTCCCCAAACAACGTTGCGATACCCACTGACAGCACCCGCACCGAGTCCTTCGACGTCATGATCAGAGGCCACATCAGGTCGTTCCATGCCCACAGTACCGTGAAGACCGAAAAGGCTGCCACCGCAGTACCGCAGAGTGGCATGAAAATCCGCCAGTAAATACCAAAGCGGGAACAGCCATCGATAATTGCCGCCTCCTCCAGCTCGCCGGGTAGGGACTTAAAGAACTGCCGTAGGAAAAATGTACCATAGGCGCTGAACACATTGGGAATGATGAGACCGATAAAGGTGTCGATCCAGTTAAGCCGCGACAGCAGCACAAAGGACGGAATCAGCGTCATCTGGGAGGGGATCATCAGCACCGACAGCAAAATGAAGAACAGCACATTGCGTCCGGGAAAGTTCAGGCGCGCAAAGCCATAGCCCGCCATGGAACAGAACAGCACCTGTAGGGATGTGATCGATATGGCTACGATGATGGTGTTCACGTAGTAGCGGGCAAAATTCAGCCGCGAAAGCACCTCTGTAAAATTGGTAAGGTTGAGGCTTGAAGGAAGCCACTTGATGGGGATAGCAAGCGTTTCAGGGTAGGTCTTGAACGCGGTCAAGACCATCCAGACAAAGGGTGTAATCATTACAAGAGAGCCGATGGACAAGACTACGAATACAAGTCCATCGGTGATCTGTTTGCCTGTTCTTTGCTTAATCATAAAACACCAGCTTCTTTTGCATATAGAACTGTCCCAGAGTAACGAGTAGGATAATAGCGAAGAGGATAACCGCTTCCGCCGCCCCGTAACCCATGTTCATCAGGACAAAACCCTTGTGATAGATGCCGTAAACCATGGTACGCACTGACATTGAAATCGGTCCACTGGAAGTGCCGCCGCCGGAAAACATGAATATCAGGTCAAACGCCTTAAACGCGCCTATCATCGAGGTAATGGTCAGAAAAAATATCGATGGGGACAGCAACGGCACAGTAATCGAGATGAATGAACGTATCGGACCAGCGCCGTCGATCTGGGCTGCCTCGTAGTAGTTTTTGGGGATATTTTGTAGCCCTGCCAGCAGTATGATGGACGCATAACCAATGCCTGACCAAATCGCCACTATGATTACGGCGATCATAATGTACTGGGGATCGCCGAGCCACAGTGGGTTCAGACCAAAGGGTCGAAACAAAAAGTTGACCAGCCCGTATTGTGAGTTAAACAGCCAGCGCCAGACTGTGGCTATTGCAGTGGCCATGGTAACCATGGGCAGGAAAAACGCGGTGCGGAAAAATGCCCTGCCCTTTATCTTGGTGTTCAGCAGACTGGCGACACAAAGAGCTATGATTATGGTACAGGGTACAACGCCAATCATGTATTTCAGGGTGTTAAAGAACTCAATGTAGAGTTCCTTATCCTGAAACAGGTTCATGAAATTCCGCAAACCAATGAATTTGGGCGTTATAAAGCCATCCCAGTCGGTCAGCGAGAGATACAGGGCGTAAAACACCGGTCCCAGAAGGAACACGGCAACGCCCAGCATCACTGGCGCGACAAAGAAGTAACCCCAGAACCAGGTATTGAGTGTATTTCTGCCTATACGCCGTTTTGGTTTCACGCTTTGCTCTGTTATTTACCAGAATCCGCCACGAGCTTGCGACATTCCGCGTCAAGTTCCGCACAGGCAGTCGCCACATCAGCGCCATTCCATATCTTTTCAAACATTGTAAACATCGCGCTTGACTGCGCTGAAGCCGCCACCAGCGGTGTCGCAAACGGGTTGGCGATATTCGCACCGTCAATGAAAATCTGCACGTCAAGTTTCGGGAAGTGATCCTTCCACATTTGTGTAGCGCCTTCATAAGCGGGAATAACTGCTGACGCCTGCGCCGCGCCCGCGTCCTTGGAAGCGAAAGCCTTGAGCAACCCCCAGGCTTCTTCTTTGTTCTTGGATTTGCTGCTGATGGCGAAACTTAAGCCGTGAATAACGTTAGCGACGCGACGCTTGCGCGGAATCTCGACAATGCCAAGATTATCACCGAGCGCCTCAGAGAAATCCTTTACTGACCATGAGCCATCAGAGATCATGGCAAGTTTGCCACCGAGGAAGCGATCCCCAGCTCTCAGTTCCTTGAGCTGCGCGTAGGTTGGGGAAACCTGATCCACATGGATCAGGTTCATCAACCATTGTAGGGTTTCGATGGTCTGCGGTGTGTTGAAGTTGAAGGTGCGCTTATCCGCCGATAGCAGATTACCGTCGTTGGAAAACACCCATGGGAACACCACTTCCTGTTCCGTAGCCACTACGCCAAAGCCGTATTCATCTTTCGAGGCATCAGTCAGCGCAAGAGCGGTGTTTCTGAAGTCGTCCCATGTCCAGCCGGCTTTGGGATAGGGTACACCCTTGGCATCGAACATTGCCTTATTATAGAAGATAGCGATGGTATCGTAGTCTTTGGGAATACCGTAGAGCTTGTCGTTGTAGGAATACATCTCGATCAGGGATTGGGGGAAGGGCGTTATATCAACCTTGTCACGGTCAACGTAAGTCTGAATCTCCGACACGAGCCCTGCGGGATAGTAGTCAAGGGCGTGAGAATAGTTGATCCAGAAGACATCGGGACCGTTCTCCGATGGCAAACTGGTTTGTAGCTTCGTCCAATACTGCCCATAGGGGATGATCGTAGTCTCGACCTTAACGCCAGAACTCGCGGTATATGCCGCGACAACCGAATCCATAGCCGCTTTTTGATTGGCGTCCCAGTAGTACAGCGTGATAGTCTTCGACGCCTGCTGGCTACTACCAGCGGAAAACGCCATACCTGCTAAAAACACCAGCATAATCAGAGCGAATCCATCTTTTTTGCTCATAAAAATCACGGCGTGGAAACCCAAGTCTTTAGACTTGAGATACGCCGTCTGCCGTTAGGCAGACCTCCTGGTAAAAAGTAGCTCGTCTGTCCGAACCGTCAAGCGTCTCTCCACTTTGTCTGACTAAGTGTATTGTAAGGGTGAATAGCAGATCATTGTCAAGCGATTATTTATTCTTTTGTTTATTTCAATCCATGCGCTTACAGTAGAGGGTTAATACCAGCAAGGAGCAGTACCATAACGTGAGTTCGACGGGAAGCCAGTACAGTATTGCTCGTCTGGATTGTTTCGTCTCTGAGAAGGTCGAGAGACTCTCTGAGACACTGGATTTGGCGCCAGATACACGGCTTCAACACGTGGCAACGAAGGATGCGGTCGAATCACGTTAAAAAAGTTCTACAGAACTCTATGGCGGGAACAGGACCGGCAAGATTCTACTCCATAACATGCCTCAAGCCCTGGGCAAAAATGGTTTTTACATGGTCATCATCGAGGCTGTAATAGATAACTTTGCCCTCACGCCGGTTTTTGACGAGCTTGGTTTGCCGGAGCGAGCGCAGTTGATGAGAAATCGCAGACTTGCTCATACCGAGGAGCGCGGCAATGTCGCAGACGCACATCTCGGAATGTAACAAGGCGCTCACAATACGCACGCGGGTTGAGTCGCCAAACATCTTGAATAGGTCGGCAAGGTTAAACAGCAACTCATCGTCAGGCATGAGCAGGCGCACCTTTGCGACAATTTCTTCATGGATAACCGAACACTCGCACTGGTCGGTATCAGTGTTGTTTACGATCATTGCTCGGCATCCAGTAGTTTGTTCAATCCGGTAAACACCTCGCCCAAGTCCTCAAAACGCAGGGGGGAATAGCGGTCGAGCGGGGTTTCCATGTTGTTAATGATGACGATTTCACCGCCATGCCTGATGGTGATCTGGGGGACGCCAGCGGCAGGGTACACGGTGAGGCTTGTTCCCAGCACCAGCATAAGGTCGGCTTTTGACGCCTCATGCTCCGCGTCGCGGAGCGCGTCCACCGGCAGGCTTTCGCCAAAGAAGGTGATGGCTGGCTTTAACACACGCCCACATTTTGGGCAGCGCGGCAAGCCGCCGGCTTTCACAATGGCGCTGGCTTCCTCAAAGCCCAGACGCACGCCGGCGCAACGCAGGCAGTAGTGAATCTTAGGCGAGCCATGTATCTCAATGACACGCTTGTTGCCGCCCTTCTGGTGCAGGAGGTCAATGTTCTGGGTGATGATCGCCTTGAGTAGACCGCGTTGTTCCAGCGCCGCAAGACCAGTATGCACGATGGACGGCTCTTTTGTATCAACATTGTATATAAAAGAACCCGCGGTCTTGTAGTAATAGGATGGGTCTTGCTCGAAGTAGTCGATGTCGAACATCTTTTCCGCGTCCATTTCTTTATACAAGCCGTCTTTGCCCCGAAAGTCCCGTATTCCTGACAGGGTACTCACTCCAGCGCCGGTGAGCGCCACGCAATGGCGGGCATGTTTAACCTTATCAAACAGTTTTTCAATAGCATTGGTATCGTTCATGGCATTAGCGTAGCAAGTTTGTGGGATTTTGAGAAGCGTTAAAAAGCGGCTCTCGCGAGCCGCTTGTGGGGAAGCCTCAGCCTTCCAGTATCAGCAGGGTGCGGTGGTCAAGGCGCAAGGGCGGGGTCTGCGGATTATAGGCGTCGTGGTCTTTGGATACCATGAGCGCGATGTGATCCGGCTTTGGTTCCAGCGTGATAACCACGTCCAGCAGGTCTACATAATCCTTGATGATAAGGGGAAGCCGCTGTTTGTCATACTGCGGTTCCTTACCTTGAAGGTTGCAACTGTACCAGACGCTTAAGCCCAGTTCAGCGGCAAAGGCTCGCGTCTCGGCGAAACGAGCGCGGTCGGTGCGGGAGAAGTCAAGTCCGTCAACGATGATTGACTCGGCTTTGAACCCGCCCTCAATGATCATTGCCCGTAGACTCCGGTTTATCTGCTCGCTGGTAACGCCCTCTTGGTTAAAGTTCATCAGCACACGGTTCTTCACCAGCTCGCCTCTGAGGTCTTTGATATCAACGACGTTGCGCTTTTTGAAGAGTTCCTCGAAGATGTTCTCGTACCAGGCGATCACATAGTCCGTATGCTGGGTAAAGGAAACGTGAATGACCTTTTTCCCCTGCAAGAGCTTGTCCAGGGCAAGCTGTACCAGCACGGATGTTTTGCCAATGCCACTCGGCGAGGCAATGATGCCGATTTCGCCGGACTGTAGCCCACCCTGGATGGACTTCTCAAAAACGCGAACTGGACTTCGTTGCACAATTTCATCTGTTATCATGCTTTTACTCCTAAAGAATCTTAATGAGGGACTTAGCGTCCCTGTTCCTTCTTTCGCTTTTCCTCATACGCCTTAACCAGGGCGTCAAAAATACTCGACGGAACCTTGCCGTAGCGCTCGAACTCCATAGAGAACTCTGCCTTTCCCTGGGTCATGCCGCGGAGAGCCGTTGAGTAACCAAACATCTCGCTCAAAGGCACCTCAGCTTCCACACGGGAGAAACTTCCGTCCTCGGTTGATGCGGTGATTATACCACGCCGCTGGTTTATGGAAGCATAAATGTTGCCCTGAAATTCAGTAGGACCTTCCACCGAAACCTTCATGATGGGTTCAAGGATGCAGGGCTTAGCTTTGTGATAAGCCTCGCGGAACGCGCCAATGGCAGCAAGCTGAAATGCAATGTCCGAAGAATCCACCGGATGAGACTGACCATCGTTGATCACGCAGCGGATGTTGACGATAGGGAAGCCAATAAGACTGCCCTTCTGTATTGCCTGCTTAAAGCCCTTGTCGCAGCTTGGGACATACTCAGTGGGAATCGCCCCACCCTTAATCATGTCCACAAATTCGTAGTCCCCATCCGAGTACGGCTCCATATAGCCGGCGACGCGACCATACTGACCAGACCCGCCGGTCTGCTTCTTGTGGGTGTAGTTAAACTCAGCCCGCGTGGTAATGGCTTCGCGGTACGCGACCTGCGGCGGGTCTGTTTCCACCACGCACTTGTACTCCCGCCGCATCCGCTCAATGTAAACCTCAAGGTGCAGCTCGCCCATACCTTTGATGATGGTCTGGTTCGACTCTGGATCAATATAGGTCTGGAACGTGGGGTCTTCTCTGGTGAACCGGTTGAGCGCCTTTGACATCTGGTCAGACGACTTCTTGTCCTTGGGCGTGATGGCAAGCGATATGACCGGCGCCGGAACAAACATCGAGGACATGGCGTAGTTAAGACCACTGCCGCAAAAGGTATCGCCGGAAGCGCACTCAATGCCAAAAAGTGCCACAATGTCCCCAGGCGAGCCTTCGTTAATATCTTCCATAGTATCAGAGTGCATACGCACCAGCCGACCAACCTTAAACCGCTTGCGCGCACGAGTGTTCATCAACTCCTCGCCCTTCCTCAGCGCCCCCTGATAGATGCGGACGTAGGTAAGCTGACCATACTGCCCATCCTCCAGCTTGAAGCCAAGCGCCACAGTGGGGCTTTTCTCATCAGCGGAAAGCTCGACCTGCTCCTCGCCCTTGTCGAGGTTGAGCGCATAGTTCTTCACCTCAGTGGGATTGGGTAGATAGTAGTTCACCGCGTCGAGCAGGGGCTGTATACCTTTGTTCTTGTACGCCGAGCCAACCATCATCGGCACGAACTGTTCAGCCAGTGTGCCTTTACGAATCGCCGCCCTGATGAGGTCTTCGGGAACTTCGTCGCCGTTCATCATCAGTTCCATCACTTCATCGCTGAACAGGGACACAGCGTCCAGCAACTCCTCACGGTACTTCTCCACGTCAGCCTTGAGGTACGCTGGTATCTCCGCATAGCGAATCTCGGTTCCCTGATCCCCGTCGAAGTATGCAGCCTTCATGGAGATGAGGTCAACAATACCTTCGAGCTTATCCTCCAGCCCGATGGGAATCTGTATCATAACCGCATTCAGCCCTAGCTTTTCGCGGAGCTGTACCTTCACCTTGAAGGGATTCGCACCAGTGCGGTCGCACTTGTTCACAAACGCGATACGCGGCACATGGTAGCGTTTGAGCTGCCGATCTACTGTGATGGACTGGGACTGCACCCCGCCAACCGCACACAACACGAGGATTGCTCCGTCCAGCACTCGCAACGAGCGCTCCACCTCAATGGTAAAGTCAACGTGTCCGGGTGTGTCGATGAGATTGATCGTGTGATCCCTCCAGGTAACCTGCGTCGCCGCTGACTGAATCGTGATGCCTCGTTCCCGTTCAAGCTCCATGTGGTCCATGGTCGCACCAACCCCATCCTTTCCCCGGACCTCGTGGATGGCATGTATCTTATTACTATAGAACAAAATACGTTCAGAAAGTGTTGTTTTACCCGAATCAATATGCGCGCTGATTCCAATATTTCGCATCTTGGTAATATCGATGCCCATTTGTTTCTCCTTTGTGATACGCTTTTTCAAGCAAAAGTTAATAACCGCATTGATTATCAAAGTATAGTAAAATCTTCAACTATTTTCAAGTGTATGAGCCGGTTCTCGGCAAAGACAACGTTAAGGAACTTCTCTATCCGCGCCTCCTTTGGCAATTTTTGCTGAGTGGTGTAACCAAAAGTCTCAATCACTGTTTCAATAATAAACCCCCCCGCGTGGCCAAGCGGCGGGGTATTAAACCCACTGTAAGGGTTGTCGCGCTTCATGTAAGCGCGTGGAACAAACAACAGATAGACAAACAATGAATAATAAAAGGGAAGCGTCAGCTACAACGCTCCCCCTTAAGATGATTTTCCGTTGTACCGCAGTCGGTTCTCCTCCTCCCGGCTGCGGTTTTTGTTTATACACCGACCACGGCACTGACTTCTGGAATCTCTTTCTTCAGGAAGCTCTCGATTCCCATCTTCAACGTCATTTGAGACATGGGGCAATCACCGCAGTGTCCGGTAAGTCTGAGCGAAACTGTTCCATCTTCAGCGACTGAGACGAACTCCACGTCCCCGCCATCAGCCTGAAGGGAGGGACGAACCTCTTCAAGCGCTTTTTGTATTCGCGTTTCCAGCACAACATTCTCCTTAAAACAAGTTGTAAGAAATATATATAGCTTTGCCCACAATGGCAAGTGAGCGCGGGCATCTCTCGCCCCGCGTAGAATCTTGATCTGCCGGCGTAGAATCTTGATCTGCCGGCAAAAGACTTTGATCTGCCGGCGTAGAATCTTGATCTGCCGGCAAAAGACTTTGATCTGCCGGTGCAGAATCTTGATCTGCCGGCAGAAGACTTTGATCTGCCGGTGCAGAATCTTGATCTGCCGGCAGAAGACTTTGATCTGCCGGTGCAGAATCTTGATCTACCGGCAAAAGACCTTGTCACACTGGACAAGGCGCGCTATACTCACCTCATACTAATCTCAAAGGAGCGATATAATGAGTGGAAAGCCTTACTTAGGTTCTACCGAAGCGGAGTTTCTCGAATGGAGTGAAAACTTCGGCACGAATTGTACAAGCACTGGCGCGATGTATGGATTGTCCCAGGATGAAATCACCGCGCACACAACCGCCTTAGGCGCTTTTAAGTCAGCGTATGAGGCCTGCCAAACGCCGGCGCGCAGCAAACTCGATACCATAGCAAAAAACAGGGCAAAAGAGGCGCTGCGTACTCTCGAACAGGGCTATGTCGCCCGGTTACAGGTGCATCCCGCCATGACTAACGAGGTGCGGGAGCGTTACGGCATACCTATTCATGACCGAATCCATACCCCGCAATCAGACCCGGCCGATCATGTGGATTTTACCATTGAGGTTGACGCCGTGGCGCATATAGTGCGCTGTCCCTATCGGATCGCGAATAGTTCGCACCGGGGTAAAGGCGCGTATCATGGCGTTGAGGTTCGCTACATGCTCCTGTCGATCACCGAAGCAGCGCCGGTTGACCCTGATGAGTTTAGCCGCAGCGAAGTCAACACAGCTTCGCCGTGGGAGCATACCTTTCAGGGTGCGGACGCCGGGAAGCGTGCCTATTTCATCATGCGCTGGGAAACCAACACCGGTGGGAAAGGCCCGTGGTCTGGGATACAAAGCGTAGTCATTCCCTGAGCGAGAACTACACAGACAATGCACTTGGACTGATACGCGGATAAACGCTTAACAACGTTGCGTATCGCAGAGTGCGTTGTCGGTTTCAGTATGAAACCGCTCAAGGGTACGGTGTGGGTTCCGATACTACTTGTGGAGAATAAGATGATACGGATGTCCTATATGTGGTTTTAATTGAAAGGATAAAAGAAATTAAAGGAGGAGAAGAAGATGATCTTGGTAAATACTGACTACATTTCTGGGAAAGAATTGGAAACACTGGGGCTTGTAAAAGGCAGTACCATTCAATCAAAGAATTTAGGCAGAGATATAACTCAGGCAATTAAATCGTTAATAGGAGGGGAATTAAAAGCCTATAATGAAATGATGAACGAGGCAAGGGCATTAGCCACGAAAAGGATGGTAGAAGAAGCGGAAAACCTTAATGCCGATGGAATTGTAAATATAAGGTATGCATCATCTTCGGTAATGCAAAATGCCGCAGAAGTAATAGCGTATGGGACGGCAGTAAAATTCAAATAAGAAATATTAAGTGCTTATACCAGAGACGAAATTGATGGTATGACTGTAATTTTCATAGTTATTTTATTATACTCCTTTTTATTTTCCCCATGCATATTCTTATAAGTCTATATCCTCTGGTTACCACCGAATCATAAATATATCTTTTCACCAGTCTATCAAATGGCAATACGTCCAAATAAGCAAATAGGTTTTGCCTTTTTTTATTCATGCTTTGCTTATGTTGAACTTCCCGCGATTTTATTGCGCGTTGATTATGTTTTATCGCGCCCTCTAGTTCAACTGCTTTTATTCTGCATTTTCCTTTTATGTTCTGAAATAATTCATTGCCTTTAGGAGAATTGAGTAAAACCAGCGATGTTCCTTTATTGTCATACATTTCTGGGCATATTTGTTCTATTCCCCAAAAATCGGCGATTGTTATATCAGATTGGCGTTCCAATGTCCTGAAATTACAGTGGAAACAAGATTTTCTCGTACAAATCTCAGAAAAAAAAGTTCGCAAGTAATAATCTTTATTGCTGGCTGCGGTATACACCGTATTATTCTCAAATTCAATACGCATTGAAGAAGGCTGCCAATGTGGATTCTTATCCCTGAAAACTATCGTTTTAGGCCGTGAACCGCTTGCTTTTGTTTTATATTCCACATATTTTCTCCATACTTTTGGCGACGGTACACTCATGCAAATAAGGTCAACACACAACAAATTCTCATAATCCTTTTGTAAATAGGCTTTTAAGCCGCCTATCTGACACGGCACACCGCTAAATAAAACTTTTGTACCGTTATCCAGATTATATTTACATTCCTTAAACGTTTCCCCTATAACACTTTGTACATATTTTGAGCCGCGGAATACTCCTATGCCTTCCACAGTATCTACTGAACCATGGACAACCACAAAATCATTGTCAAACTTTGCACCAAATACAATACCGTCTTGTTCGATAATTGCTTCGGCAAGTACACTAAATATGCCGCCGGATGTACTTTTGCTGCGTATATGCTCGTCATTATTAATGACCGCAAAGGCAGGAGGATACTTCTTTTTATTTAAAACAGGACAAATTTCGGTACAGACATTACAATGGGTACATTTTTTCATATCAATTTCAGGATACAGAAAGCCCTCATTATCAGGTCTCATCTGTATACAATTAGTGGGACAAATACTATAACAGGCGGAACAGCCAGTACAATATTCTTTCGTGGCAAACGTCATAACAGTCCCTTCTTCAACCATCCGACTTCTGTCGCCGCTCCTGTGCCATGAAGCCATGCGGGGACAAGCGCCCTCGCAACAGAGTCTGCGCAACCCGCAAGCCTTCGGCTTGACCGAGCACGAACGTCTGGCTCTCGTCCGACAGTGAGAGAAACGTGGTTTCGAGCCGCGCGCTTCTGTCAACCGGACAGACTGCTTCTTTACGTGATGCAACCATATAATCCTCCTTAATACTCTATAACTGAGCATACTATCTCTGTTGCTGAGTATTGTCAACAGCTTTTTACTCACTGAGCGAGAATTCTTGCCTATTGAGCGTTTTTTAGAGTATGGTTGTCAGGTAGGAGAGGAGAATGGATTACAAGGGTAATGGCGTCGGTGAACGTATCAAGGAACTGCGTAGTATCCTGAATCTGTCGCAGGTGAAGTTTGCTGAGGCTATACATATCTCGAAGGGGTATCAGGCTGAGATTGAGTTGGGGAACTACCCGGTCAACCACTGCGTCATTGCCCTCATTGCGGCGGCATTCAATGTGAACGAGGCGTGGCTGAGGAGCGGGGAAGGGGCGATGTTCACACGTGCCGCGACGCCGCCATCAACGCCGGTGGAGAAGCTGGAACGCATGACAGCGGTCTTTAACGAGCTATACCCGGAGTTTCAGGACTATATCCTCAACCAGATCGACCAACTCATCGTATTGCAGGACTTGAAGCGGGTAGATGGAAATGAAGTTTAGACGTATAGCATAGTCGAAACAGCCTAGAAGACTTTTGTGAGCAAAAAGAAAAACAAGAACAAAGAACATATCCCGTGTTACTCAGGCTTTTGGGACGCAACCTGACTACCTTTGAGCCTTACCCCAGCCTAGGCGTGAGAACACACGAAGCCTAGGCATGAAGAGAGCCACCCAGCCTAGGTGTGAGAACACACGAAGCCTAGGC
>JAITIX010000136.1 GCA_031279205.1 Treponema sp.
GTTATCCGAGATTATGCAGTGGATCAAGTGCAATTTCGCGAAGAAGTGGAACAAAATGCACGACACTCATGGGCATGTATGGGGAGAGCGCTTTTTCTCGAAGATTATCTGGAATAAAACCCAGTTTGAAGAGGCATCCGCATATATTGATAATAATCCAGTGAAAGCATGTTTGGTAGCGGATGCGAAAGCATGGGTGTTTGGAGGATTGTTTCACAAACTATGGAGGATAGTGAGGCTTATTGATGTTCCCTTGGCAGGCACGCTGTTTTTCCCAGCAAGTACCGGTGTACCCTAACCGCTTGTCACGACAGGGGGGGGGGGGGGACAAGGTAGTAACGGTGTCAGACACAACGACAGGTGCCTTGCCTGAACAGTGTCATAACGGTGTCAGACGACAAACACGACAGGTGCCTTGCCTGTAACAGTGTCAGACACGGAACGTAGAACCCAACGACAGGTGCCTTGCCTGAACAGTGTCATAACGGTGTCAGACGACAAACACGACAGGTGCCTTGCCTGTAACAGTGTCAGACACGGAACGTAGAACCCAATGACCTACAGACATCACTCATTGACCTACAGATTGATGTCCTCAGCGCTCAGTGTAGTTTTGCGTTATCCAGTTCTGGTATTCGCCACTGCGAATCTGAGCGATCCAGTCAGGGTGCGAAAGATACCAGTCTACGGTCTGTTCCAAACCTTCCTCAAAGCCGACGCTCTGCCGCCAGCTCAGTTCGCGCTTTAGCTTGGAGCAGTCAATGGCATAGCGCCGGTCGTGACCAGGGCGGTCTTTTACATAGGTAATGGTTACTTCAATTGTTTGGCGATTGAGGCTTGCCTTGTTCGCCACAATGCCAATGAGCGTATTGAGCAGGCGTATGTTTTCCCACTCGTTCTCCCCGCCAGCGTTGTACTTTTCGCCCTCACGACCATGTGTCAGGATGCGCCAGATCGCGGAAACGTGATCAAGCACATAGAGCCAGTCGCGGATGTTCTTCCCGTCGCCATAAATAGGCAGGGGTTTACCCTCAATCATGTTAAGAATCATGAGCGGGAGGAACTTTTCAGGGAACTGATAGGGACCATAGTTGTTCGAGCAGTTCGAGAGGGTTATGGGCAAGCCGTAGGTGTGATGATACGCCATCGCCAGGTGATCGCTTGATGCCTTGCTCGCGGAATAGGGCGAGCGGGGATCATAGGGTGTGTGTTCGTTAAATGCGCCGGTTTCCCCAAGCGAACCGTACACCTCGTCCGTGCTGACGTGGTGAAAGAGAACGCCGTCTCTGTCTCTCCATGCGTTTCGCGCCACGTCGAGTAGGGTGAACGTACCTATCACGTTGGTTTTGATAAAAGCTTCTGGTCCCTGTATTGAACGGTCAACATGGCTTTCAGCGGCAAAGTGTACCACTGTATCAATCGCGTATTTGTAGAAGGTTTCTTCGATAAAGGCGCGGTCGCAGATGGAGCCGCGCTCAAAGAAGTAGCGTTTGCCGCCAAAGGCTTTATCGATGTCGCTCAGGCTGGCGGGGTTTCCCGCGTAGGTGAGGGCGTCGAGGTTTATGATTCTGCCATCAAAATCGGGCATGGCCAGGAGCGCACGGATAAAGTTAGAGCCGATGAAGCCCATGCCGCCGGTTACCAGAAGGTTGTTTAGCTTCCTCATTGTTTTAACTCCTTGAGGAATCGCTCAAGACTCTCTTCCCATGTCGGAATAAGGATGCCTAGCTCATTTCTGATGCGGTCATTATCCAGCACCGAGTAGTCTGGGCGCGTAACCTTTGAGGGATACTCCTCGCTGCTGCACGGCTTCACTTCGCAGTCCTTGGTGAGAAGCCCCAGTTCCCGTGCTTTGTGGTAAATGGCGCGGACAAAGTCGAACCAGGTGGTGTCGCCATCGTTGGTGTAATGGTATATGCCGAAGAATGGGACATTATGCGGCGGCGGCGCTAGGCATGTCGGATGCTTAACCGCGTCGATCATCTTGCAGATGGTGTCCGCGAGGTCATGTGTCCAGGTGGGACTACCGCGCTGGTCGTTGACCACGGAAATCGTGTCCCGTTCCCGCATGAGCCGCAACATGGTGGTTACGAAGTTATTGCCGTATTTGCCGTAGAGCCACGCGGTTCTGATGATATAAGCGCATGGTGTGTTTTCCATGACACGGACTTCCCCGTCGCGCTTGCTTGTGGCATAGACGCCGATGGGATTGGTAACGTCGTCTTCAAGGTAGGGACGCTTCTCACCGGTTCTGTTGTATGTGCCGAAGACATAGTCGGTTGAGAGGTGGATGAAGCGCGCGTGCAGTTTGTACGCAAGCGCGGCGGTGTTTCCTGGCCCGTCAACGTTGAGGCGGCGACAGGTTTCAGCGTCGTCCTCAGCCTTATCAACGGCTGTGTAGCCGGCGCAGTTCACGAGCCAGTTGATGCGCTTGCCTTCCTCCGCCTCTTTAGCGTTAGCAAAGGCTTCGAGGGCAGCTGGGTCGGTGATGTCTATTTCGCGGTCAGTGCCGGCAAAGTCGAGTCCGCGCTCGGCAAAGAGTAGGGATAGCTCGGTGCCAAGCATACCTTTGTTACCAATAAGCCAAATCATGTTAAAGCTCCGTAAAAGCGCTCAGGCGCTTGTCTTTTTCGGACAGGATATAGTCCATGCCAATATCAAGCCAGTTAATTGCCAGCGTGGGATCATTCCAGATAATGCCGGCTTCGTCTTCGGCGTGATAGAATTCGGTACACTTGTACGCAAACAGGGTTGTGGGGCTTAAGACCAGAAAGCCGTGGGCAAAGCCAGGGGGTATATAGAACTGGTTCTGCTTTTCCCCGCTTAAAACGACCCCGTGCCACTGCCCCCGTGTGGGCGAATCCGGGCGTATGTCCACGGCTACATCAAACACCGCGCCCGCAAGCACGCGCACGAGCTTGCCCTGGGGATACTTCCGCTGGAAGTGCAAGCCACGCAACACGCCCTTCACGGAACAGGATTCGTTATCCTGCACAAAACGCATTGACAATCCAGCGTTCTGAAAGTCGCGTTCAGAATACGTCTCCAGAAAGTAGCCCCGACCGTCTTTGAAAACACGCGGTTGAAGCTCGTACAGTCCTTTGATAGGACAGGGGGTAAAGGTAAATGGAATCTTTTGTTCCTCCTTGTTTAGGTATCTGACGCTATGAGCGTTTAACCACAGATTACTCAGACTCACGGACGAACGCGGATTGCTGGTTACTCATCTGTGGTTTTGGCACCACTAATGCACTGGTTGTTCCAAGGCGATGTATCTGAGGTATTTACCATACTCGGTCTTATAGCTGGCGGCAAGTTCGAGTATGGCGTTCTGTGAAATCCAGCCATTGGTAAAGGCGATTTCCTCAATGCAGGAAACATACATGCCCTGCCACTTCTGAATGGTAGCGATGAAGTTGCCAGCTTCAAGCAAGCCATCGTAGGTGCCGGTATCGAGCCACGCCATGCCTCGTCCAAGGATATCCACTGAGAGTCGCCCCCTGGCAAGGTAGGCGTTATTCACCGCCGTGATCTCGATTTCGCCGCGTGCCGAGGGCTGTATACTCTTGGCTATGCTCACCACCTCGTTATCGTAGAAGTAGAGACCCGGAACCGCGTAATGCGACTTGGGCTGTTTCGGCTTCTCTTCAATTGAAAGCGCCTTGCCGTCCGCGTCAAACTCAACCACACCATAAGCAGTGGGGTCTTTCACATAATAGCCGAAAATTGCGCCGCCGCCATTCCGCGTGATCCGCGTGCCCGCGTCCCGAAGCGTATCGCTGAACCCCCGACCATAGAACACGTTGTCCCCAAGCACTAGGGCACACGAATCCACCCCGATAAATGATTCCCCGATAATGAATGCGTCGGCAAGTCCACGCGGCTTTTCCTGTACCGCGTACTCAAAGTGCATCCCCAGCCAGTCCCCATGACCCAGAAGTTCCTTAAACAGGTGAATGTCCCGCAGTGTAGAAATAAATAACACCTCCCTGATCCCCGCCAGCATCAACACTGATAGGGGATAGTAGACCATTGGCTTGTCGTAGAGGGGCAGGATTTGCTTAGAGACCACCTTGGTAATCGGATACAGACGTGTACCAGACCCGCCGGCAAGAATAATACCTTTCATTAGCCTTTACTATATCCCTTTGGCGTGCTGTTATCAAGCAAAGCCATTGGATATTACTGCTATTTGCTTATGAAGCGCCTCTTTTTACCGATATAGAACTCAGTACAGTAAATATCGGGAGGGAAACTATACTATGATACGAAGTTGGTACACTGGCGCAAGTGGAATGAGGGCGCAACAGTATCGGTTGGACGCGATTGCCAATAACCTGGCTAATGTGGACGCTGACGCTTATAAGAAAGACGTGGTCTCGTTCAAGTCATTCCCTGAAATGCTCATGCGGCGCATGAATGACGATGGAGTGCATACCAACCCTATGGGTTCGGTTGATTCAGCCCCCATCATCGGTAAGCTGGGAACAGGCGTTGAGCTGAACGAGTTGTTCACCAATTTTGAGCAGGGCGGACTCAAGCAAACAGACAGCGACCTCGACCTTGCCCTTGACGGCGAGGGCTTTTTCGTTGTCTCAACCCCCTGGGGCGAGCGCTATACGCGGAACGGGTCCTTCCAGCTTGGCAAAGAGGGCTATCTCGAAACCAAAGAAGGCTATCCGGTGCAGGGTGAAAATGGTTCCATGAGGATTGGCAATAACGAGTTTCAGGTTGATAAGCTCGGCAGGGTGTGGATAAACATGCTTAATGAGCAGGGTGCAAGTGAAAACACGCTTGTTGATACCCTGAAACTCGTGGAGTTCGACATTGACCGGTATCTGCAAAAACAAGGCTCCAGCCTCTACCGTTCCACCGATGTATCGGGCGACGCTCAGGTTCTTGGAATTGAGGACCGTCCGCGGGTAATACAGGGCTTCACTGAGGCTTCCAACGTAGACCCGGTTATTGAGATGGTTCAGATGATCGAGGTGAACCGCGCGTATGAAGCCAACCAGAAGGTGATTCAGAGCGGCGACACCATGCTCGGAACGCTCATCAATCAAGTAGCCAGAGTGAGTGGCTAAAGGAATAGTATTTATGGTACGAAGTTTATATACTGGCGCGTCCGGTATGCTGGGTCAGCAGGCGAACATTGACACGATCTCGAACAATCTCGCCAACGTAAACACCACTGGCTATAAAAAGATGCGGGCTGATTTTGAGGACCTGCTTTACCAGACTGTTAAAACCGCTGGAACACCGGCTACTGAAGATACCACTGTGCCGGTTGGCATACAGATGGGGCATGGCGTCAGGCTTGCGACAACCCAGCGCATGTTCTCACAGGGTTCGCCGCAAAGTACGGAAAATCCGACTGACATGGCGATCATAGGTGATGGATTCTTCCGTATCCAAATGTACGATGGAAGCTATGCCTATACCCGCAACGGGGCGTTTCAGGTGGACTCAAACGGGCGTATGGTTACGGCGTATGGTTACTGGCTTTTGCCGGACATCGTGATGCCGGAGGGCTTTCTGCCGGAAACGATCTCGGTTGCCAAAGACGGGCGGGTTTCGGTAGTTGTGCCGCAGATCAATGACAATGAAGCCATTGATGTGGGACAGATTGACCTGTACCGTTTCCCCAATCCTGTGGGGCTGACGGCGGTTGGAGAAAACCTCTTCAAGATAACCGAAGCCTCTGGCGATCCCATTGCGGGGCGACCTGGTTATGAGGGCATGGGGCAGATTCAGCACAAGTTCCTTGAAATGTCTAATGTATCGGTTGCCAAAGAGATGGTTGACCTTATCGTTGCCCAGCGGGCTTATGAGTTCAACTCCAAGACTATCCAGACCAGCGATTCCATGCTCGGTATCGCTGCAGGTCTAAAGCGCTAAGATCATGGGCATAGACAGTATTGGATCCTTATACCTTAATGAATCGCGTTTCTCACTTTCGACCGGCGTTTCGAGCGAGACGCCGTCTACTGGAACCAGCTTTGCGTCTATGCTAGACAAGGCGGTGAACCAGTCTGCTATTTCCAGCAAAAGCGCGAAGCCGCATATCGACAAGACAGACACGCTCTACGAGCAGTGCGAGGCGCTTGAAACCTTTCTTATCAAGAACCTGATCAGTGGAATGCGTTCCACTGTGCTGAAATCGGGCTTCATTGACAACAGTTTCGCCGGCAAGATGTACGAGGATATGCTCTACGACGAGTATGCCAAAGACTACAGCAAGAACGCGAACTTCGGCTTGGCGGAACTGGCTTACCTTGAACTCACTGGTCAGCGCGGCTGATCCGGGTGCGTAAGTTGCGAGAGAGGGTGTAAAAGCGCGAGAGGTTTTCGCGGGGGGCTATGCTTGTTCGTATGTCGGAGAGGCTGACGGGGTATGGTTCAAAATAGAGCAGGCGGTTTCCCCAGAAGCCAAGCATGATGAAAAGCCCGTCCTCGCCACCCAGTTGATGGGTGTCCCACATATCGCCGAATACATAATCGCCCAGTGACCAAAAAACCGGCTTGTCCTGTATCCACTCAAAGCCTTGCACAACGTGAGGATGCGAGCCAATGAGCAAGTCGGCCCCACTGTCAATGAGGCCGGTATAGATCGCTCTGGTCGCTTCGTCCGGCTCATCCGTCCATTCTTCCCCGCCGTGAAACAGCACGATGTCAAGAACCGTATCATCTGTTGAAAACTGAGCCTTGAGCTTCGCTGCTCCATCCTTCCCCGTGTGAAGCAGTCCGGCCTTGTCCTCAGTGGCGGCGACGCTCAATCCGTCCCAGCCATTTTTTTCCTGTGGAAACGATGCGATGCCAAAGACCCGCGCCACGCCCTCAAACACAAATGGCGTTGCCGCCTCCGCCTCATTCAGCCCCACGCCTAGAATCCCGATTCCAGCCTCTTTGAGATATCTGAGCGAATCAAGCAGCCCCTCGTCCCCATAATCAAAGGTATGATTATTGGCGAGTAGCACTGCGTCTACACCAGAGGCACGTAGAGCCGGCATTGACAACGGCGTACAGCGGAAGTTATACGTCTTTGGAACCGCCGTCCCCCGATCCGTTACCGCGCACTCAAGGTTGATGAGCGCGAGATCCGCTGCAGCAAGGAATTCAGCAGTTCCACCGAAAATGCTCTGTGGCCCCTCAGCCATAAGCAACTTATCCGCGCCGCGATCCAGCAGTACATCGCCGCCGGACGCAACCCAGAACAATGTCGGACGCTCTGCCCTTGGCGCGTTGTCGCCCAACACCACTGCGTTTAACGCCGCTTGAAGCGCCGCATCAAGCTCACTGATGAGCGCCGGGGGCTCTTTGCCCTGCGTGTTCTGTATTGTAACGCCGACCTTCCTGACAAGTGGGTAATCCTCATCCGCGACGCTGAAATCATCCACCCGCAGAGCAACAAAGGGAGGCTGTAGTTCTGTGATGGGAACAAGGTCTTCCTGACCGGCCAGGCAACGGATGTAGCTCGTATTAGTACGGCCATTCAGCGGATCTTCACGCGGCACAAACCATGTGCGCGAAAGAACGATGCCCTCCTCAATCCGCTCATGTTCCCATGCTGAAAAAAAGCTAATGTGAATATCAGCGGTCTCGTGAGACGCGGTGTCTGACACCGCTACTTCAAACAGCCGGATACCCAGCGCCTCAAGCCGTTCCACCTCATTCAGAAAATCGCGCACAAAGACTTCCTCAGCCTCATAGCGGTTCGGGTAATCAACAGTCAGATACCATATGGTATCAGCCGTATTCGCGTTTTTGGCGCAAGCAGCCATCAACATCATCATGCCGAGTAGCAACAGGTATACTTTTTTCATAATAAGCTGATTATAGCTACTCGCGCGCATTAGCGCGACGCTCGGACGCGGTGTCTGACACCGCTACTTCAAACAGCCGGATACCCAGCGCCTCAAGCCGTTCCACCTCATTCAGAAAATCGCGCACAAAGACTTCCTGTCTGGCAGCGTACCTATCGGCGAAGTTTCCGCAAACATGCTATGCGCCATATTATTCGCTCTAGAGCTCTTGGCTTTTTAGGGAATAGAGCGTAAACGAGTGAATTCTGTGGGTCAAGTTTAGCTTCTCACGGGCGTCTTATAGTTTTACTTGATTAAAGCCTTCCACTGCCGGATAATATACTTCATTATGGAAAAACAACGAAAATATGACCGCTATAAAACGATGGCGCAGGCCAGAGTCCCCGCGCTTTTTGAGGGAGAGTCCTTGCTCAAGGATATCAGCGTTACTGGTTGTTGCATTGAATGTACAATGCAGGTTGAGGTACACCCCGATACCAAGTATGCTATCGTGGTTGAACCCGAAGCTACTTCCCAAATCGAGCCATTTGAGCTAACAGCTGAATACCGCTGGAACCGTTCCAGCTTAGACGCTTGTACCATCGGGTTCTTCATCGTGGAATCTCCCAAGGGCAAGCAGTTCCAGCGGTATGTTGATTACCTCGCCTATCACTCTAGCTAAGACAGGTCTGCTTCCTGGGCGCGTGTACGAGGCAGCATCTACCGGTGTTTACGCTGACAAGTATGCGGAAACGTGTCTGCGGGTGGAACTGGGACTTGCTGACTCTGGTAACACATGGGGACCGCTTTTTTACAGTGAGACGCGGGAACCAGTCTTCTGGGCGCGGAATATCTGGCTCAGTCCCTTCCTGCTTGAGTTTGATTCGATAGGGTCCGTTGCTACTGCGTTGCGAGGCATACAGCGTAACTGGCATCCCACCTTGTTTACCCACTGGCGCAGAGCCGCGCTTATCCAAAGTCGTTTGCCACCGATGTCGCTCAAGCCGCGTCCATTTCCGTGGCTGCTTCCTGATGCTTCTGTTGGCGCGTGGACTTTGCTGGATGAACATACCCTGCTCGCCTCGGCGAACTGTTCCAGTCCCTTCCCTGGCGGTGTTATTCAATTCGAGGAAGACAAGAACGGCCCGCCAAGTCGCGCCTATCTCAAGCTCTGGGAGGCGCTTGTCCGCTGTCGCGTATGGCCTCATACCGGAGATCGTTGCCTTGACGCAGGCGCGAGTCCGGGCGGCTGGACATGGACGCTTGCCCGCTTGAAGGCCAATGTGATCGCGGTGGATCGCGCACCGCTTGCCGAGCAGGTGGCGCGTATGCCCGGCGTGAGTTTCACGCGACATGACGCTTTCAGCCTACAGCCTGAAGACATTGGCCCCATTGACTGGCTTTTCTGCGACGTGATCTGCTATCCCGACCGCTTGTACGAATGGATAGAAAAGTGGCTCGCCGCCGATCTCTGCCAGAACTTTGTTTGCACGATAAAAACCCAGGGCGCGAACACAAGGCGGAACTTAAGCGATACACTCCGCCGTTTCACCACTCTCGGCGGGCAAGTGATACACCTCTATCATAACAAGCATGAGCTAACCTGGTTAAAAGTGAGTCGGCGTCCCGATGAATGAACTCTTATCGCTTGAAAACGTAAGCGTCTCGTATCCCGCACGCAGAGGCGCGTATGGCGGTGTATTTTCCCGAAATATGGGTGAGCTACGGGCTGTTGACGGCGTGTCCTTTGCCATTGCCCCGCGAGAAACTCTGGGGCTGGTGGGGGAATCAGGTTGCGGGAAGTCGTCGCTGGCCAGGGCAATCGTTGGGCTAGAACCAACGGCGGGCGGGCGGATCGTGTTTGAAGGCGTGGACTGCGCGTTGCAGCCCGGCTCGTTAAAACGTGGTGGGCAGCGCTATGGGGCATATAAACGGATTCAGTTGGTGTTTCAAGACGCGGGTTCGTCGCTGAACCCGCGTCTGAGTGTGGAAGCCATGATGAAAGAAGTGCTATGGGTACACCGCGTTGTGGCGCGTAACGAAATCAGCGACGAGATTGACCGCTTGCTGGCGCTGGTCGGGCTTACGCCGGCTGTGCGCCGGCGTTTTCCTCGCGAGTTTTCCGGAGGTCAGCGGCAGCGCCTCAGTATAGCGCGAGCGCTTGCCATACGCCCGTCCCTGCTCATCTGTGATGAGGCTACCTCGTCGCTGGACGCCTCGACGCAGGCGCAGATACTCAGCCTTCTGTGCGAGCTGCGCGACACGCTTGGCTTGAGCTATCTTTTTATATCGCACGGGCTTGGCGCGGTAAGGCATATAAGCGACCGCGTTGCTGTGATGTATCTGGGCAAGCTGGTGGAGCTTGCGTCGAGCGCCGCGCTTTTCACCGCGCCCCGCCATCCCTACACGCAAGCGATCATTGCCGCAAGCCCCGTGCCTGACCCGCGACAGCGGCGCGTGCGACGGCTTCTTGACGGTGTTGCGCCCAGTCCCCTTGACGCGCCCATTGCTTGCCGCTTTCATCCCCGTTGTCCCTTTGCACGGGAACTCTGCCGTGCCGTCGCGCCCCTGTTCCGCAACCAGGCCGGCCATGCGACTGCCTGCCATTTCAGTACACTGGAGTAACCCTATGAAAAACTTTCTTATAGGCAGAATCTTCGTTATGTTGCCCCTCCTTTTCGGGGTTTCCATCGTGAACTTCGCGCTGATTCGGCTTGCGCCTGGCAGTCCACTCGACCTGATGGTGAGCCCTACCATGACGCCGGCGGCGCGCATCGCCATGGAACGCAACATGGGACTGGATGCGCCGCTGTTCCGGCAGTACACAACGTGGCTGCTAAACGCGCTCAAGGGCAACTGGGGCTATTCATACGTTTCTTACCGACCTGTAGGCGCACTGATCACGGAGCGTATTCCGGCTACGGTGCTGCTCATGGGAAGTGCGCTTGCGCTCGGCCTCCTCGTGGCCGTGCCGCTGGGGGTTTTGAGCGCAGTTAAGCGGGACACGCTCGTTGATCGCGCTGTTGCCTTGAGCGGCTTTGTGGGTGTTTCGGCTCCGAACTTTTTTCTGGGACTGGGGCTTGTGTATGTGTTCAGCGTGAAACTCAAACTGTTCCCCTCAAGCGGTATGTTCACGTTGGGCGCTGAACGCGCTCCTCTTGACGTGATCCGCCACCTCGCGCTTCCCTGCGTAACACTGACGATACACATTGCCGGACGCTTTACCCGCTACGTCCGCTCGGCCATGCTGGACGTGTTGCGGGAAGAGTACCTGCTGACAGCGACGGCCAAAGGTGCGTCGTTGTTCCGGCGGGTCAGTGTTCATGCCTTTCGTAACGCGCTGATCCCGCTTATCACCCTCGTGGGTCTTGAACTTCCTGGACTCTTTGGCGGCGCCATCGTTACTGAACAAATCTTTTCATGGCCTGGCATTGGCCGGCTCACGATTGACTCCATCCTCAGCCGCGACTATCCGGTGCTGATGGGCATCACCCTCATGGCCGCACTGCTTACGCTCCTCGCCAGCCTCCTCACGGACATACTCTACGCCGTCGCTGATCCGCGAATTACTTACCGGTAAGCATGACAAGCCTATATACCCCCAAGCTCTTGAACCGACCGGTTAAGCCACCCGAAACCGGTCGGTACACACCGAGCAGTCTCGTGAGACGCAATATCTTGTGTCTGACACCTCGTGTACGTTCGTGTCGTTGTGTCTTGTGTCTGACACCTCGTGTACGCCCACGTGTTGTTACCAGTTGTGGGCGTTGCTGGGGCAACAATGACCCCATTCTCCCGAATAACAACCGACAGCCGCGTTTGCTTACTGGGGGCTTATCCTGATCCGAGCCGCACCCCGAATAGACGCATGGCTCGTTATACCGGGACGAGGCGGATGGGGAAGCGCTCAAGGGGCAAGTTCTGCTTCATGCTGAGTCGGCGGGAACGTTCTTCTTCCCTGTTGACCTAATCGTTGAATCATGTCTTACACGCCAGTATGAAACTCAGGAACTGGTATGACCGATTGTCAGCATACAAGAAAGCCGGACTGGGGAGGACGAGAAAAAATGAGGGAAATTTGAAAAAACCTGCTTGACATTTATCATAGACGCAACGCCCCGCCGTAGGTTTAAGGCGAACCTTATGGATTCACCCATCCCCAAACCCTTCCACCCGATTTCCCAACCAGTCGGCAAAATTTCCCGACATGTCGGCGGAACTTCCCGACATGTCGGCATAACACGCCTACGTGTCGGCATAACTTCCCGACATGTCGGTGGAATGCGCCTACGTGTCGGCGGAACTTCCCGACCTATAGACAAAGGCTTTCCTTGAGGGGTATTTACATTCCACTGC
This sequence comes from Treponema sp., assembly GCA_031279205.1. GTDB lineage: Bacteria > Spirochaetota > Spirochaetia > Treponematales > Breznakiellaceae > JAIRMT01. The sequence continues at coordinate 12,159 of JAITIX010000136.1, forward strand.
CAACACGTTTGAGGCGGTGGGTAAACACCGCGTACATCGCCTCACATTCCACCGGAGTATTTACCACAATCATCTCAGCGGTACAGCTGACTTGCCGTCCATGGTAGTTGTCATAATGGCAGAGCCAGTTGGCGTAACGTAAAGCTGCTTCGGGATTCTTGGAACTTTTGGGTACAAAGAGGATGAGTCCTCCCGCTGCCGATCCGCCGTGCTTGGGGTAAGCCCGGCGGAGTTTGTGAAGGGGTCTATGGGGATGTACTTTGCGCCGGGGATATTTTTTTCAAGTCTGGTCTGGATTTCCAGGTTCTGGCGGTAGGGTTGGTCTCAGTTGTGCTGGAAGGCTCCGACGATGCCTCTCTTCATAAGATTGCTGGGTGTCGTATCATCGTTGTAAAGGGGAAAGTCAGGATCAATTAACCCGGCGTTATACATCCCATTCAGGAAGCGGAGAGCGTCTTTAACGCTGGGTACCATAAGCTGCCGCTCGGCTACCGTGTTTATCCAGCGTTCTCTGGAAGAGAGGTTGGGGTCCATAAAAGAAAGGAAAATATTATAAACCTGCCGTCTGAAAACCTGCCGCCTGACATCGTTGGTCATGAGAAAGGGAATCACCTGGTTAACCCCCAGCTTGGACGCACTGTTTTTAAACACTGTCATGGTGTCATAGAACTCCTGGGTCGTTTTGGGAACGGGCAGACCGAGCTTATCGAGCCAGTCCTTGCGGATAAAGGTGTTGTGGGAGGCTGTATACATATACTTGTTGCTGATGCCGTAGAGAATTCCCGTATCTACGTCCTTGCTGTACCAGATCAGATTCTGGCCGGGGATTTCGGGATATTCCTTCATGTCCTTGATCACGGTATCCACATAGGGCGCGAGGTCATACACGCTGTCCTGCATACCCCAGTTCCGTACGTTGTCCACATGCTGTAGGCAGCAAAGCTCCGGCGCATCCTGGGCCGCCATCCGGGCGGTGATGTTCTGTTCTTCGGTCCAGCGGCTTATAGGAATAAAGGTAACCGCTATGTTTTCATCCGGCAGAACCTTTTGCTTGATCCAGTCGGTCTATCCGTTGTTGGTAGGGTCGGTCTTGCCGCCGTCGGTACCGCGGTCAAAAACTTCCACCGTGATGGCAACAGTCCCCGATGCCCCTGTGCCGGAACCCGGTTGCTGACCACTGGCAAAAGCCATTACTGCAGACAGGACAAACACTAAAAACAAACCCGATTTTTTCATCCTTCTCGATATTCAACGCTTTATTTTCTGCCAGTGTATGCCTGAGTGGTGGGTAAATCCACTGATTGCATTAATAGTAGTTGATGCGGTAATCGTCGAGTACACGGAAGCCGATGCGCTCGTAGACAGCGCGGGCGATGGCGTTGCGTTTCTTCACAAAAAGCGTGATGTCTTTCCCTTCCTCGCGGAGGAGGCGGGTAAACACCGCCGCCATATAGGAAGCAATACCCTGTTGCCGGTAATCGGGATGCACAAAAACGCCGCCTATCTGATAACGGGAAAAAGACGTGGCTGTGGTGTTGATCTTGCCTACAACGCGGGAGCCTATGCAGGCGATGATGATTTTCTCATGAGCCACAATGTGTTCCAGTATCTGGCGGCATGCGGCGGGGTTGAAGTCCACGCCATGAGGAAGCACTTCCTCCTGCTCATACGCAGCTTGCAACCGGTAGAGCCGGTCCATGTCCTCGGCGAGCGGGCGGCGCAGTATGAGCGAGGGTTGCACCGCGCTGGGAATAGCGGGCATTCCTTCCAGAGTCATCAGGTCATAATCAATGATTTGCTGCGGTCGGATGCCGAAACAGGCGATGAAGTTCTGTAAAATCTCCACATCAACGCTCAACCCCTGGCTCGCATGGATGACGGTCTTTTTGAGAAACTGTTCCATAAAAAGCGGGAAAGGAATGTTCTCATTCCTGTTAAAGATGGGAAAGAGGGAACGCTGACTATGGAAGAACAGGGCTGAAATTGCGCCGCGCTCGTGGAACGTCCACATATCGTCCAGAAGCCAGTTGCGCTTCATAATACGGGCGCAGGCGGAAACGCAGTACGGCTCCCGTTCCTGCAAGAAAGCACGGAGTGGCGCGTTGTAAGCTGTTTTATACCAGCCATTACGCTTGTCAGCCATCAAGGGGCTGTCCAGCGGGGCGCATCAAGGGGGAAAGGAAGGCGTCCCTCAGCCGGAATGTGTCCTAACAAGGCGGAGAAGCCCGCGGTAAACGACACCGACGCGTAACTGTACACCGCGATAGCCCCGTCAACCCAGGAAACCGCGTCGAGATACACCGGACTCAGTACCGAAAACACGATTACGCGCTTGCCAGAGGCGCGGAGGCTTTGCAGATAGGGCAAGCCGTCTGCATCGGCAAGACAGAAAATAATGGTGTCAGAGACGCGGATAAGCGAAGACGACATGGCCTTATACCGGCAGGTGAGGGCGTTAGGGTAGGCGCGACGACCAGCGCGGAGAAACTCGCCATACTCGCCGACCAGCAGTACCCGACCGGCGCTTGAAGGACTGAGCGGCAGTTCGCCCTTCACAAGGGTAACGCTCCGCGCCGCGAGGTCAAGGAAGAACGCGGCGCCTTCAGTGTCTGGCACCCGTTCCTTGATACGTTCCGTGTCTGGCACCGGCAGCACGGCGTTTTCGCCCCGCAAGTAGCGCAGTTTCAGGGCAAGTACCCGTTGCGCCGCATCCCGCACCCGCGCCTGAAACGTGGTTTCGTTCTTCATTGCCGTTAGCAGCGTTGTCCAGACCGAGGCGTTCAACAAAGGCGTTGACGAAAACATAAGGATATCGTTACCAGCCATGAGCGCCTGTTTTGCTGCCTGAGCGAGACTGCCCGCGCCTGAAAGCGCCCCGATCATCATTAGGTCGTCGGTGATTACTACGCCGTCAAAGCCGATGCGTTGCCGCAAGACCTCTCCCAGAAACCACGGCGACAACGATGCCGCGCCATCGCCAGCTTCGGTCTTCGGGAACGCGAGATGACCGCTCATCACTGCGGGTAAGCCGTTTTGCGCCAAAAACCGGTACGGCAGCAACTCCCGTTCCCACAAGGTTTCAAATGGCGCGTCAATGCGCGGCAGTATCCCGTGTGAATCCAGCCGCGTGTCCCCATGCCCTGGGTAATGCTTCGCCGTAGCAATGATGCCGGCGGCGCTCTGTCCCTTCACAAACGCTGTCGCCAGCACCGCGACTGCCGTTGGATCAGCGCCAAACGAGCGCGGTCCAATAATGACTGAATCACGGTTTGTGTATACATCAACATCAGGCGCGAAGTTCATGTTAATGCCGAGCGCCGCTAGTTCCCGACCAATGTAATAGCCCGACCAATAGGCGTCAGCCGGTCTACCCGACGCTCCAATCGCCATATTTCCCGGCGTCTCACTCGTCAGCCCCTTGACGTGCCGTATCCAGCCACCCTCCTGATCCGTTGCCACCAAAAGTGGTATATGAAAGCCATTGTCGACGCTATCGGCAAGCGCCGTGTTTTGCATTTCGCCAATGCTTCTCGCCAGCGCCAGCGTATCATCGGTATTCCAGCCGAACACCTTAACGCCACCGACGCGCCGCTGCCGTATCCAATCCAGAATCAGTGGCGATGGTGCTGTACCGATCCAGCCGAGCATGAAGGTTTGTGCCAGCGCCTCCTCATCGCTCATTGCCGACACGATGGCTACGGCAAGTTCATCAGGTGCAACCGCGTCTGTGAAGTCGAGCGCGTGGAGCTGACTGAGTGAAAAGAGCGCGATAAGGATGAGGCCGATCAAGTGCGAAGACAAGCTGCGTTCTGGGGTTTTAATCAGCGCCTTCAACTTTTTTGTTCCAGTTACACAATGAGCCACAAGCCAAGAATCCCCCGCTTTTAGGGGCTATACAATGGGATAGTGGCGCTATTCGGTCGGGCAAAAACGAGCACCCAGTGGCGAACAGGCTCATGTTTATCGTTCCAACTCGTCGATATACGCAGCCGCGCTGTGCGCTGCTATCGCGCCTTCCGCCGCCGCGACCACCACTTGGCGGAATGGTGTGGCGCGGACATCGCCGGCGGCGAAGATGCCGGGAACAGAGGTCTCCATTGACTGATTGGTGATGATGTAGCCATGAGCGTCGTTTGTCAGTAACGGCGGCAAGGCTGGAACCTGTGGTACACTGCCAACGAAAATAAACACCGCGTCCGCCGGTTCCTCATGGGTTGCGCCGTTAGTTTCAAGCACTACTGACGAAACCTTGTCGCTACCACGTATTTCCAGCATACAGGTATTAAGGCGAACCTCAATGCGGGGGTCATTCATCACCCGCTGTACCAGCGCCTTTTGCGCCCGAAACTCAGCACGGCGGTGGATGAGAACGATGTGGGGCGACAGGCGGGCGAGATACCGCGCCTCGTCGCACGCCGCGTCGCCGCCACCTACCACGAAGATTTTTCCATCCTTGAAGAAGGGGCCGTCGCAGGTGGCGCAGTACGACACGCCCATGCCCACAAGTTCACGCTCACCGGGGATCTCCAGCAAACGATGTCTGGCACCAGTGGCGACAAGCACTGCTGGCGTGGTGAGTTTCTTGCCATCATCAAGCATTACCGTGAAGGGAACCGGGTGTCTGGTACCAGCCGTGCTAACGGAGAGGGCGGCGGCAGTGATGAAGCGTGCGCCAAAGTCTTCGGCTTGCCGACGCATGGCATCGGCAAGGTCAAAGCCGGAACGGGCGGGGATGATGCCGGGGTAGTTCTCAAGGGCATCGATGAGCAGGGCTTGGCCACCCGGGGCAAGTTGTTCAAGCGCCAGTACACGCAGAGCGGCGCGTGCGCCATACTGGGCGGCGCTCAGGCCTGCGGGACCGGCGCCGAGGATCAGTAAATCAGCATCGTAGTTTGTCATAGACCCCTAATCTTCCTCAAACTTTGACTCAAAAAGCCGAACTATAGTATCAACCGCGTCCTGTTCATCAGCGCCGTCGGCCTTAATCGTGATCTGTGTGCCATAGGCCGCGCCCAACGTGATAACACTCATAATAGATTTCGCATTGACCGTATAGGTATTCCGTGTAAGGTGAACGGTACAGGCAAAAGCATTGACAGCGCGTACTAACATGGCGGCAGGGCGGGCGTGAATACCTGCGCGGTTGGATACCGTTATAACTTTTTCTATCATATTAGACTTCCTTTTATGAAATTATTTTTTTATAAGAACTGACCATATTGGACATGGCCTAAATGATGTCTTCACTTCCAAAGTATACTGAACGCACAGGATCGCTTTCTATCCACTTGAGAATATTCTGGTTGAATTCCTTTGCCGCGTTATATCCCATCTGCTTGAGGCGTTCGTTCATGGCTGCGGTTTCTATGATGATAGGCACGTTTCTGCCGGGTCGCACTGGAATATCCACTTTGGGAATGTTGACTCCCAGCAGTTCCATGTATTGCTCGTCCTCGCCAAAGCGATCGTAGTTTTTTTTTGCGTCCCATTCCTCAAGGTTAGCAACGAGTTGTATCTGCTTGCGCTCGCGGATCGCACCAACACCAAAGAGGTGAGTAACGTTGATGATGCCAATGCCCCGTATCTCCATGTGATGGCCAATAATCTTGTTTGCCCCTGAGCCTAAGAGTATGTTCCCATTGACGCAGTGTATGTTTACCACATCGTCGGCAACCAGCCGGTGCCCTCGTTTGATGAGGTCTAGCGCTGTTTCACTCTTCCCCACGCCTGAATCGCCGAGCAACAGTATGCCCAAACCATACACTTCCACTAGATTGCCGTGTATGTCCTGCGTTGGCGCAAATATATCGGAGAGCAGCCGCATAAGCCGTACGTGGATTTCTGTTGAGCTGAGTTCCGTTTGCAGTATCGGACACTGCGCCTTTTCCGCCATCTCGAAAAACCTGCATTCCGGCAACAGTCCGTGGGAAAAGATACAGCAGGGAATGGGGTAGGTGAATAGCTGTTGAATCGACTCAAGGTTACCCTCCACCGCCAGTTTTTCAAGGTAACGCGATTCTCCCTTGCCAAAGAGCTGTATCCGCTCAAAGGCAAAGGAATCGAAGAAACCGGACAGCGTCAGACCCGGGCGGTTCAGGTCCATAACGCGGATCTCTCGGCCAAGCCCCTTACGTCCGCCAAGACAGCGAAGGTTAAGCGCGTTGTAATTGTTCAGGTCTATATTGATGAGGTCTAATACGGTAAAACGCTTCTCATTCATAGCCCTATCATACAAAAAGCGGCCTTCATGGGAAAGGCCGCTTTACGGAAACGTTACATGGAGACGCTATTCGTCGTCCCTGATGATCTCGATCTTGATACCGTCGTTCTGATCCGGCTCTTCTTTAGGCGGTATCGTTACCTTGAGGATACCGTTTTTGAAGACCGCCTTGACCTGATCCTGCGCGTACTTGTCCAGCGGCGCGAAGTACTTCTGCTTCTCGATGTCCTTCATCTTCAGCCGACGCTTGAAGTAGCGGACGTTTTCGTCGTTATCCTGGGCGGTGTTCTGATCCTCGCCCAGCTTGGCGGAGAAGACCATGTAGTCGCCCTGGAACGAAAGGTTTATGTCCTTTTCGTCAAAGCCAGCAAGGGCGAACTCAAAGATGAGACTGCGATCTGCGGTCATGTACGCATTCATCGGCGGGTAGGAATAGTTGGGATAGTAGTCAACATGCTCCCCAAACGGTTCCTTTTCGCCTCCAAACGGCCCTTTGGCACGAAAATGCCCTCCGGGTCGAAAATCGAAGTTGCGATGCAATTCGTCACTGAAATCTCGGGTAGCCTCAAATATCTCATCAAAGAGTGTACCCAAATCCATGTAAGGTCGAGCGCCTTTCATAAAAGCTCCTTTGCGCGTAGCAGCACGGTACCGGCCATAATGCCCGGTGAAATTAACCCTCATACGAGCGGCTTAAATCAAGTATACGCATAAGCTGTATAAATTGGCAATACTTCAACTAAACTTTAGATTATTGCGTTAGGGTTCTATATATTTAACAAGACTATGATTGGTGCGGGCTTTTTCGCGGCGTTACTTTTGCTTATCTTCTTCTCCAAAACCATCTACGCAAAGACAGTCTCGCCATGCGCCGGAAAGAACTGCTCAGAATCATAGCCCTGAGCATATTCTTGCTTGCCAGTATGGAGTTCTGTTTCACCCTGCTTTCACAGGTACACGCCGCTTTCCTGTACTAGCACGCGCTTCCTTGGAACAATGAAGACTTCCACAACGCCATACTGAAAGCTGCGCCTAGTCTAATCTATCATTTGTAGCAATTTGGCACAGTGTTGCCCTATCCACGCTTATCAGTTCTTGCTATACTCCCAGCCATGAACATACTTATCATTGGCGGCGCGGGTTATATCGGCAGTCATGTGGTGCGGGACTTCCTTGATCAGGGATACGCGGTTACGGTATTCGATAACCTTTCAAGCGGACTTCGGGAAAACCTTTTCCCCGAAGCGTCATTCATCTATGGCGATATCATGGACTATACCGGACTGCTTCGGGCAGCGTTGAGTAAACGCTTTGATGGCCTCATCCACCTTGCGGCGTTCAAGGCTGCTGGTGAATCTATGATTAAGCCTGAAAAATACTCGGTAAACAACATCAGTGGTACGATCAACATCCTCAACATGGCGACTGAGACAGGTATCAACAAGATTGTCTTTTCCTCAAGCGCGGCGGTATACGGCGAGCCAAAGTATCTTCCTATTGATGAGCAACACCCGACTAAACCTGAAAACTACTACGGCTTCACTAAGCGCGAAATTGAGCGCTTTCTGGGTTGGTACGACAAGCTCAAAGGTATCCGTTTTGTCGCGCTTCGTTACTTCAACGCCGCCGGCTACGACGTGAGGGGCCGTATCAGCGGCCTTGAACAGAATCCGGCAAATCTTCTGCCTGTGGTTATGGAAGTGGCGGCGGGTATACGCACGGAAATGCAGGTCTTTGGCAATGACTACGACACGCCTGACGGAACCTGCATCCGCGACTATATCCATGTGAGCGACCTCGCCATCGGCCACGTGGCTGCCATGAACTATCTAGTGGCAAAGGACAAGAGTCTCATAGTCAATCTGGGCAGCGAGAAGGGCCTGTCTGTGCTGGAGGTACTGGAGACTGCCCGCCGCATCACCGGCAAGCCTATTCCAGCCAAAATCGTGGGCCGCCGTCCAGGCGATCCAGCTAAACTCACTGCTTCAGCTAAGTACGCCCGCGAAACACTCGGCTGGGGCGCGCAACATTCGGACTTGGACACGCTTATCAGCACAACCTGGGAAGCGTACCGCAGACATATATAAGGACTCTATATTTTTATGGAAGAAAAGAAAAAACTATTTACTTACATTGATAACGCCGCCGCGCTTATCAAGGAACTAGAAACCGAACTCACCCGCCGTCCAGCAATAGCGCCAGACTCAGGCGGTGAGGGCGAGCTTGACAAGTGCGTGTTTCTGGTGGACTGGCTCATGCGCAAAGGCATCACCCGCCTTGAGCGCTATGACGCGCCGGATTCGCGGGCAAAGGGCGGCATACGTCCCAACCTCGTGGCCACTATCCCAGGTAAAGATGATTCAAAACGAGTCTGGATTATGAGCCACCTTGACGTAGTGCCGCCCGGGGAGGCGTCTCTATGGGACAGTGACCCGTGGACAGTGATAGAGCGCGATGGCAAGCTCATCGGCCGTGGTGTTGAGGATAACCAGCAGGGGCTGTGTTCATCAGTAGTGGCGGCACTGGCTCTGCTGAACACGGGTATCACCCCGCCACATACCGTGAAACTACTGTTCGTCGCTGATGAGGAAGTGGGCAGTCATTACGGGATTCACTGGCTTCTCAAACAGCACAATAATCTGTTTAACAAAGACGATATGGTACTTGTACCGGACGGCGGCGATGCAAAAGGTGAAACTATTGAGATAGCCGAAAAGAACCTCCTGTGGGCACGTTTTGTTACTAAAGGTGCTCAGACCCACGGTTCTCGACCTGATCAGGGAATCAACGCCTTTCTCGCCGGCGCGGAGCTTGTCGTTAGCCTGCATGAGGAACTCTCACGTGCCTTCCCGGACCATGACCCGCTGTTTGAGCCAGACTATTCCACGTTCCAGCCAACCAAGAAAGAAGCCAATGTTCCTAACATCAACACTATTCCGGGCGAAGATGTATTTTGTATGGATATGCGTATTCTGCCCCGCTATCCGCTCAAAACCGTGCTTGCTGAAATTGACCGCATAAAGGCGCGGATTGAGGCCAAACATGGCGTAAGCATTGCTTATACCTCGCCACAAAGCATGGAATCTCAGCCTACGCCACCTGATGCGGACTTGGTTAGCCGACTCTCCCGTGCTGTGAAGGTAGTTTACGATGTGGATATCCGTCCTATCGGTATTGGTGGTGGCACAGTTGCCGCGCCGCTACGCAACAAAGGTATCGCGGCAGTGGTCTGGGCACGTATCAACGAGAGCGCCCATCAACCCAACGAATACGCCCTTATCAGCAATATCCTGGGTGACGCTAAGGTTATGGCGCTTCTTATGTGGGGCGTTTAACACGCGCCTTCACGGTGGGTACAATAACCCCGCCGTGAAAGCGCACTCCATGCGCCCTGCGGGGAGGAGGCTTTATTCGCCTTTGATGCCTGAATAGTTATTGTCGATCTTGAGTTCGTCGAGGATCTGGGAAATCTGTCCGCGGTGATGGGTCCCGTGTACAATGAGGTTTTGAAGCATAAAGGTAAGCGATGAGTTGCCCCACGGCGCCTTGACCGTTACCTTAAAGTCCGCTTCGGACAGAGCCTCGACAAAGCTCACCAGTGCTGCATCAGTGAGTTCGCATGCTTTAACCACATCCTGCCACTGGGTCTCATTGAGCGCTTCCTTGGGAACACTAATAGCCACGAGTGGGGCAAGCGCCTTGAGTGCAACCCCATTGTTTATTATGGCTGACTTGAACAGTCCGCAGAAGAAGCTGTCGCCACCAATGAGATGGCGAACCAGGCCAGAGAGACTATGGTAATAGCTGCCGCGCTCCTTTTCCCGCTCTTCATTTGACAGCTTGTTCAGGATAGATAACATAGCCGCGTCCGCGTCTCTGTTATACTTGGCGAAGGTAAGAAAAACGTCTTTCATTATTTTTTCCCAGTTAGGTTTGCGCATCCGCAAAAGCAGACGCGACGGATTCATGTCCGTATATTGATAATACTAAAGTGCTGGGAAAACGTGCGTTGCATGAATCCTTCTCAATAAGGTGGAAAACATGCTAACGTAGTTTTTAAGAGGCTTTTATGACTACTGAATGTACGCTTGTGGTTCGTACCTATGAATGTGACCACTATGACCATGTCAACAACGCTAACTACCTTAACTACCTTGAGTTTGCACGTTACGAATACCTCCGGAGCATTGGTTTTGATTATCCGGCCCTACTCAAGGCTGGCTATGGCTTGTATGTGGCCCGCGTTGAGATTGACTACAAGAAATCAGCGGTTACAGATGACGCGCTGTATATCCGTACATGGCCGCTCAAGAAGGGAGCGGTGAGCGGCCTGCTTGCCCAAGAGATACGACGCGGCGATGACATCATCGCCACAGCGAAGGTTACTTGGGCCTGCGTGGATTCCACCGGTAAGCCTAGCCGCCTGCCGCCGCAGTGGGATGTGCCTGGCCTGAACCCAGAGCATTCAGCGGCTGGTTCGTAAGCGTTTCTCTTTTTCAAAACGTGAGAATGCAAGCCTTATAAGCCGGTCAATGAGTTCGGTATAAGAAACGCCGCTCGCTTCCCAGAGCTTTGGGTACATGCTGATCCGCGTGAATCCAGGCATGGTATTGATCTCATTGATTAACAGTATGCCGTCGCTTTTGAGAAATAAATCAACGCGGGCAATGCCCTCGGCGCAAAGCGTTTTAAACGTCTGAAGCGCGAGGCTTTGAACAGCGCGTGTTGTGTCTTCCGGCAAGTTGGCCGGAATATCCAGAGCCGCGCCGTTTTCATCGAGATACTTCGCATCGTAGGAATAAAACTCGTGGGAAGACCGCACCTCACCAGGAAGTGAGGCGATTGGTTCCTCATTACCCAAAACAGAACATTCAAGCTCACGTCCTTTGATGTATTCCTCAATTATGAGCTTGGTGTCGTACTGGAACGCTTCGGCGATAGCAGCCTTATACTCAGCCTCATTATGTACTTTGTTCACCCCCACCGACGAACCCATGTTTGCGGGCTTCACAAACAGCGGCATTCCCAGTTCCCCAACAAGATCATCATAAGCCGGAACTGGCTCATACAGGGTAAGCGCCCGAAAGCCGCCTATGGGCAGCCCCGCGTCGCGTAACAAACGCTTCATCACATCCTTGTCCATGCCTACTGCTGACGCCAGTACACTCGACCCCACGAAAGGTATACCCGCGAGTTTGAGCAGGCCCTGCACCGTACCGTCTTCCCCAAACGGGCCATGGAGTATGGGAAACACCACGTCGATCCTTTCCCCGGTATTGGCGATAAGCCCACCGCTTTCTGGTGTCAGAGACACTTCAACGCCACACTCATTGAGCGCGATTCGGCACGGGTTACCAGCGTTCAGGATAAAGCGCGATGCTTGTGTCTCTGGCGCCAGCGCATGTGTCTCTGACACCCGCGTTGCCTCTGGCGCCGGCACCGGTGCGAGCCACCTGCCGTTTTTATTGATACCAATGAGCAGCGGCTCATACTTCGTCTTGTCGATAGCGTCAAACACGTTTTTCGCCGACTGCAAGGATACCTCATGTTCTGCTGACTTGCCGCCAAACAGTATACCAACCGTGATTTTCTTACTCATGCAACGTTACCTCCGTGCGGTAGGGCTTCTTTATTGAAGCCCCGCATAATATCGGCATAATCCCCGCGCTATCGTCTTCTCCGCGTAGTTTACCGTCTCCGCCACCTCGCCATAATTCTCCGCAGGAGTGCAAGTTAGACCCTGCAGGAATGGCGCGAAATAGTCAGGAAGCGGCGCGCTGATGTCCAGCGCAAGGTCGCCGTCGTTCACTATGAGACGGGAGGCGTGGAGTAGAAGCCACTTGAGACCCGTCTTCCGCAGCGTTTTGTTCAAGGCAAAGTCCCCGTACTTGTCGTCGCCAAGAATGGGGTTACCGGTTTGTGCGAGGTGTCGCCGAATCTGATGCATACGGCCCGTGCCGAGTTCCAGTTCTAGCAAGGAAAAGTCCTGATTCCCGGCCAACTGTTTGTACCTCGTTTCAGCCTGTTTCACCACGCCACGCACCTCAAGCTCAAGCGTGATACTGCCACTTCCTGGGCGCGGACTGCCCGCACAAACCGCGAGATACTGTTTGCTGACACTGCGCTTTCCGGCAAGCAACGCGGAAAAGTGGGCTGCGGATGCGCGGGTCTTTGCCACGAGGATAAGGCCGGAGGTGTCCTTGTCCAGCCGGTGTACCAGCAATGGACGAGGCGCCCGCAGTTCAGCCAGAATCGTGTCCAGTGAGGAAGCCACCCGCTCGCCGCCCTGCGTGGCAAGGCCTGCTGGTTTGTTGATTACAAGGCAGTCTTTGTTTTCAAACAGTATCTCAAGGTTTCGCATGGCGTTTTTATGGTTTCAGCTTTGAGAAAAGCTTATTAAAGATGCTCAAGTAGCTGAACGTCTGATACGCTTGTTTTTGGGGAGAACTGGATTCCGGCAAGAGTCTGGCGTAATCAATGATTTCCTGTTCGATTCCCATGCCAGTTTCCTCTATCCGCGCAATAAGCTCCGTGATGCCTGACAGAGAACGGGTTGTTTCGTTGATACGGTGCGCGTAGTGCAGCATGTTTTTGTGCAGCTTCCTTCCATACTGAGCGTATTCATCAAAGGTTGCGCTATCCATGCGGAAGGGTGTTACTGTCTGCCCTGCGTAATGGCTCAATTCCTGAAGGATCAGGATGCCGTCAATGTCCAGGTCGCCGGCGTGATAAAGCGCGAAGCCTGAACTAGCGAGTATTGCCACCAGCGCCTGTACCGCCGCGTTGGGATAGCCGCCGGTATAGAACAGGCAGTCAAAGCCTGAGAGCCGTTCACTCAGGGCATAAAAGGTCTCTTTGTTTTCGATACTGAGCGCTGTTGGGGTTCTTGTCTTCAGCGGACGCGCCGCGTTTATCTTCTGAATCGTGGAAAGCGGAAGGCCCAAAATACTGCCGCTTTCATTTACCATTTCATATCCCGCAACACGAAACGCTACGCGCCCTGCGATCATGGTATCAGGATAGGAGCGATTGAGCGACGAAAAATCAGGAATCGCCACTCCTTGAGCCTCAGCCTTGTTTAGCATCTTATGGAACAGGGTGAGCAGAGCTTCTAAGCGCTTGGAATCCGCATACAGGGCAACCGAAAGTGCGCGCGGAGTCATGCCCTGATCTGTATGTTGTATGGTATACCGAGTAAGACTTATGAAGTCTTCCACAGCGCGCTCGTCAATTCCCCGCGCCATGTCAGCCATGGTTAGGTTTTCCGCAAGGAAGGTAAAAAACGGCAGGGCGCAACGCATGGCCACCTCGCGTATCGGGGCTATGCGGGTCGAGGGAGGAACTAAGCCCACTCCGGCAAAGAGCGCATCACCCACAGCGCACACAATGCTAGAAAGCTCCGCCTGTTCCTCGCGTCTGGTCCACACCAAAGAAACCATGCCTGACTTTTCAAGCCGCGCCGCCGCTTTAATGAACAGGTTTCGTTCATTAGCGGACGCACTCTCAAAATCAGGAAAAAGCTTATTTGCTTTAAGCCTCAGCATCTTGCTGCCTCCCGCCGCAACAGATGCAGGATACTTTGCCAGAAAAGCGTCAACAATACGCCGTTCCCATGAACTCATTTTTGAAATATGTAGTTTCACTTACACTATACTCCTTAGTTTTTTACTACAAAACTTACTACACGGTATTGCAACATTTGTAAAAGTTCCAGCACACGGTTTACATACTCAAACGGTGTATCCCGATCCGCAATGATGTGGATGCGCGTATCTGGCGCTGTCTGGTAGGTGTCAATAATACCATTTTGGATGGCGACAAGCTCACTCGGAAGACCGTCAATGTAGAGCGCGCCTTCACGGTCAACCCAGATTTCCATGTTTTTCTCCGCACTCGTCTTTTTCGCAGTCTCAGCCTCAGGATACTCGATCTTCACTTCCCGGCGGTAGTTAATCAACGAAACCAGCATGATGAAGATGAGGAGTAAAAAGGCCACATCAGACATGGAGTTAAGGGGAATGATGAAGCGGTTTCGCTTCCGCGCAAGGTTCACGATTGCGCCTCTCGCATGGAAAACGAGAAAGACTCCACACGCAGTTTTTGGGCAAGTTCCACGAATGAAACCACCTGCTGCCACGGGGCGACGGGTGCGATGCTCAGAACCACCGCAAGATTCGGGTGTATGCTGATGGCGGCGCGTATCTCAGCTTCGGCTGTGGCAAGACTGAGCGTCTCCCCCTCGTGCCAGAGTACGCCGCGCTCGTCCAGTTCAAGGCGCAGAAGCTCGTCTTTCAGGATGAGACGGGTCGAGTCCTTTGCCGGCAAGTTCATAATAAACCCGCGATTGACATTAAAGCCCGCGATCACGATGAAATAGATGATGAGCAAAAAGGCTATATCGCTTGAGGCGCTTGAATCCTCAAACGCGCTCCGGCGGCGGCGCAGCTTCACGAGTATTCCCCCAGACTTATGAAGGGCGATTGAGCCATTCTTGAACGGCTGCTTTTGGCAAGCACAATCTCCATGATAAGGTCGGTGCAGGTCTTTTCCACATCAGCCGTGAACTTATCAACCACATGGCTGAGGAGCGAATGGGCGATCATAGCGATGATGGCAATGATGAGGCCAAACACAGTGGTGATAAGCGCCTCGTAGATACCGTTTGCCACAATCTGGGCGTTTACGTCAGTGGCTTCGGCAATGGACTTGAACGCCCCGATCATGCCAGACACTGTACCCAGAAAGCCGGTGAGCGGGGAAAGGGAACCAAGGGCTGTTAAAAAGTTAAAGCCATCTTCCAGTGAGTTGATGCAACTTGCGGCTTCCGCCTCAGCCGCTCTCTCCATCTGATGCTCGGAAAGCTGGGACTTACTCACCAGCGCCAGCAGTATCCGCGCTCCAAGTCTGCGCTGGTCAAGGCTGTAGAGATAATCCCGCGCTCCTTCCATATCGTTTTTCCGAATATATGCCAACACAGCTTCTTTCAGGTCATCAAGATATAAATTGTGGTACAGCAAGAAGACAAACCTTTCGAGGGCAATGCCTATCGTGGCCACGGAAAACAGGAGCAGAGGCCACATGAAGCCTCCGCCCATCCTGAAGAGTTCAAATAATGAAAAAGAGCTTGTTCCACTTCCCATAATTCCTCACTTTGTTCTGCTTAACAGATAATCTTTTGAAAATACTTCTGCTACATACGTTTCCTGGTAGACAAAATATATCCAGGTAACAGCTTCCTCCCAATCCCGCAGGAGCGCGCCTGAGTCGCGCAGAGTCCACAGGGGTTCTGGGAACATAGTCGCGGTGTAGGTGGCGTTCCACGCGACGTCCTCGGCGTGTATCCACACCGCGTTTTGCCGTGTCCATATAACCGGGCGCTCAGCGGCGGGCGTTAGTTCCGGCAGGAGCAGCCGCTTCCAGTATGCCTCAAACGCGGACTGGGTTCTGAACGCCGGCGCGGTTATGCCGCGCATCCACGCAACCAGCGCCCTTATACGTTCAGCGCGGTTACGCAGATTGCTCAGCGCGGTTACGCCACTAAGCCGCACCCCGTTATGGAGTATCCCGCCGGCGGAAATTTCCACAGGGATAAGCGTGTCGATTCGCAGCCACGCCTCAGACTCCTTTATAGTTACCACGCCGGAACCCACGAGATCAAGCGTAAACTCATTCCAGCCATTGAGGTTACTCGATAAAAACTGAAACGCGACAAGCTGCAACTGACCGCTTTCATCAGGGATAGCACGCAGCGTGATAAACGGGAAGGCGTCAAGGTTCATCAGCAGGTACTCAGTTCCGTCCCGCGTCATGGTCAGCCGCATCTCAATACCCGCGCCCTGATACACCGCCAGAGTCATTTCGGCAAACAGAGACCCGTCCACCACCCGCGCGCCTTGTTCAACCAGACTCACACACGCCATACAGAGCAGAGCCAGCACTAAAGACGCAAGAGCCACAACGAAATTCTTCATCAGGGACATCCTAACAACTTGTTAGCAGCAGGGAAAGGTGAACGCTCGACTACAGTATCTAACGTTGCGAGAAAACGCCCCATCGTTGGGGTAGGTCGACCGAAACATTGAGAAGCAGCGGGGACAGAGACGCCGGCGTAATAGGCTTTGTCTGTAGCGACTCGACTTATTCTTCCGTATCGCCGCGCTTCGGCGCGAAGTCTTTCGTGATCCGCATCCCAAGGGTTATGGAGAACCCAGGCATGGGGTAATCAAGCATGGACTCGTAAGACCAGTCGAGTATGTTTCGCAGAACCATGAAGGCGCTGATGTTTTCGCCGATTGGCTGGTTCGCGGTGAAGTTAAGCAGAAAATATGGTTTTAACTTCGTGATATTCGCGGTTTCAGCATAGCGCAGGCTTTCGTAGTGGCCTGAAAGGATGAAAGAACCGCCCTCAGACCCAGTGAGTTCCAGCGACACGCCTATGGTGTGCATCGGCATATAGGGAATGCGACGGTTTGCGGCAAAGCCAAGCTCGCCATTCACGCTGCTCAGGAGGTAGCTTAATAGAAACTGGTACGACAGCGAGGCTCTCAGGTTCGTTATGGGAAAGCCCGTAACGCGGAGGCTGGAGTCAATGCCAAAGAAAGCCCCCTCGCTAATGTTGCGGGGCTTCCATACACCAGCGTCATTACTCCAGTGAATCGAGTCCGTTGTCCACTGGGCAAACACAGAGCTTTCCACGCCGAGAATGTCGGTTCTGTACGCCGCGGTGAAGTCCACGCCCCAGCCGTCTTCGCTGTTAAGCTCGCTGTTGCCTGAAAAGCCAGCGCCTTTCCAGTAAAGGTCATCAAAGTCAGGGAACTTGAAGCTGCGGAAGTAGTTGTTCTTCAGGCTGAAGGTGTCTGACACCTGCCACGCAAACCCCAGCTTTGGCACAGGTACGAACTCGGCGGGTTTTTCACTACTTTGGTTAAAAGCCAGTTTCATTGAAGGTATGATGAGGAAGCGTTTAAACGCCTCAATCTCCGCCGTGAGAGCAAGCCCACCGTCATGTCCATCGTGCCTGCCGCTATCGGTCGAGTCGAGATAGGTATACCGATAGTCACCGCTGGCGTTGAGCGTAAGTCCTTCCCAGGGATACCAGTTCCAGCGGTTTATGGCGAGGAGGCTCTGCTCATTGTGGCTTGAGGCGCGAGTGCCAGCGCGCTCGTAGCCTATGCGAGACCAGTTGTGGGTGAGCGACGCCTCGGTCGCCAAGTCATCGCGGAAGGCGCGCGGCGCGTCGATCACGAGGCTTTGGCGCGTGGAGAAATCAGTCTGATCCCCGGCGATGCTTGATGAGCCGGAGGTCGGGATGTTCTTGTCGCCATAGTACACGCTCCCCGTTGCAATGAGCGTTGCCCACTGAGGCAGGTCCTGGATAAATGAAAGCGACGCGCCCATGTCCCAGACTTCGTTGTGATCCTTCCGCCGGGCAATGTCGTAGTAATCCCAATAGCGAAAGTGATTGGCGGCGCGATTGGTGAACAGACTCCCGCTCAGGGAATACTGCTCAGCGCCAAAACCAGCGCTTACGCTGAGGTTCTGGCTGTCGAACAGGTCTTCTGGATGAAACGCACCCGCCGCGCCACTGCGTTCTTTATAATCGCTCGGTATGAACGACGTATTTGAGGCGTTTAGCGAAAGACGCAACCCCTCGTCCTGTTTCCTTGCGGTGATGATATTGATTACCCCGCCTAATGCACCAGTAACATTGTACTTGCTATCAGACCCGCCGTAGACAAGCTCAATCCGGTCAATGGCGTTTACATCAATGGCGCCGAGGTTAAAGTCCCCGCTCTGCCTTGAATTGACTGGCACGCCATCAACCATGATTGCCACACGCTCGGTGTCAAAGCCGCGCATAGTTACCGACACATCGTTTCCATAGCCGCCGTAGCGCACGAGCGGCATATCCAGCGCCGCCCCCAGCAAGTCCGCCGCGTCCAGCGGGTGAAGTCGCTCGATGTCTTCCCGCGTGATGGTTTTCATCTGCTGGGTCGTCTCAGGACTCGCCGTTACGGTGATGCCTTCCTCGTCCTCCATAAACAGAAACTCGTCGTCATAATAGTCATCGGTCTCTTCAACCGCTTCTTCGGCGAACAGGGGACAGAGAATGGCAAAGCTGAGGAGGAACGCAAGGAGGGGACGCATGCTTAGTTACTGTCTGGTTTGCGGTTGGACATTCGTCCAATTAACAAGTGTACCCTCATTATCCTGCGTGAACTTTTTTTCCGCATCATCAAGCGATTCTGCTTCTGTTTCCGTTTCCGTATCCGTGGAATCATAGGAATTTGCCAGTCGGACAGAACTAGTTGTCAGCTCTTGCCAATATATACCCATAAAACTATTAGTCGGCGCTTCGCCGCCTGTCAGTTTCCAGTCATCGTTGTACTTCCCATAGATGGGCTTTTTCGTGTATTCAACGATAATAACACCAGCCTTTTGAGTGAAATCGGGATTGTTTTTTATCGTTCCCGTAAAGTTGTAATCACTCCACTCCGGGTGTTCTAAGTCCTTAAATCCTTCATACGTTAGGGTATTTTTACTAATTAGATACCCATCGGAACCGCTTGACCATACCCCAACCAAGCTATAGTTTTCCTCATCCCCGCCGGTCTCACACCCCACGAACCCCAATGCGCCCAACACCAGGCACACGCCTAAAAGGAGAAACCCGAATTTCCGCGCCATAAAGCACTCCTTTAGCAACGAGAAAAACATGAGACAATCTTTCAAAGCTCAATCCTCGAAGCTTGAAACAAAAATAGGAAGTCATACAACTTCCTTGCGTACCAACGTCTTCTGGCTTACGGGCTGGAACGTCCCTTTCAAGACGCTCCTACGTTTCCGTCGGCCTTCCCAGCCTTTTGTAAAAGCCAGTGGCCGTATTGACGGAACCGTTTGAACGTACCGCTTCATGCCCGATCACAGCTACGGGATAGTGGAGGCATCGCACCTCTCTTCCGTTTGTAATACACGAATACTATCGTAAGAGGTTCTAGGACAGACGTCAACAAAATATTTACAATCAGGTGTTACTATGCTTACTCGTGAAGCGCGCCTGTGTTACGCCACTGTTAGAGGAAATCATCAAGGTATCAGACACGTAGGTGTGAGGGTGTTGATGCCAGACACCGCGAGTGCCGCACACCCGCGTGAGTCCGTGCCAAGCACTAGAAACAAGAGGCCACTTGCCTTTGTCAGGCTATCCAGTTCATTATGAACCCCATGAAGGCAATTGAACTTGAAAAAGCATTCAATCCCAAAGAGTTTGAGGATAGAATCTACGCCCAGTGGAAAGCAAGCGGCGCGTTTAAGCCGGAGGCAGCGCTGGTAACAGCGGCTCCTTACGTCATCGTTATCCCGCCGCCTAATGTTACGGGCATACTGCACCTAGGGCATGGGCTGAACATCAGTCTGCAAGACATCATCATCCGCTTCCACCGTATGCGGGGAGAACCAACGCTATGGGTGCCTGGCACGGATCACGCGGGCATTGCTACACAGAACGTGGTTGAGAAGCGGCTGCGGGCAAAGGGGCAAAGCCGCCGCGATCTGGGGCGGGAACGGTTTGTTGAGGAAACCTGGAAAGTGAAGGCGGAACACCACGCCATCATCACGCGCCAGCTTGAACGCATGGGCGCAAGCGTGGATTGGGACCGCGAGCGCTTCACCTTCGACGAAGGCTTGTCAAAGGCAGTGCGCGAGGTCTTTGTCTCCCTCTACGAGCGCGACCTGCTCTATAAGGGTAACTATCTGGTGAACTGGTGTTCATCCTGCGGAACCGCGCTTTCCGATGACGAGGTGGAACACGAGGAAGTTGCCGGCACGATGTATCATCTGCGCTACCCGTGTTCTGAGGGCGGCTTTATTGAGCTGGCAACCACGCGGCCTGAAACCATGCTGGGCGATACAGCTGTGGCGGTGCATCCTGACGACGAGCGTTACCACGACCTCATCGGCAAAACCGTGCAACTGCCCCTCTGCAACCGCGCCATACCGGTTGTGGCTGACACATACGTTGACCGCACCTTTGGCACTGGTGTTGTCAAAATCACGCCCGCACATGATCCCAATGACTGGGAAGTGGCAAAGCGCCACAACCTGCCCCTCATCAACATACTCACGACAGATGGGCGGCTGAACGACGCGGCGCCGGAAAAGTACCGAGGCTTGACCGTGCAAGATGCGCGAGTGGCTGTGCTTGCAGACCTCAAAGTTGAGGGTTTCTATATTAAAGAAGAAAACATCAAACACGCGGTGGGGCATTGTTACCGCTGCCACACGGTGATTGAGCCGTTTCTCTCCGAGCAGTGGTTCGTGCGAATGAAGCCGCTGGCGGAAAAGGCGCTGGCTGCATGGCAGCACGGCGACGTCATCTTTTACCCACGCAAGTGGGAGAACACCTACCGGCGCTGGCTGGAGAACATGCGCGACTGGTGTATCAGCCGCCAACTCTGGTGGGGACATCGCATCCCGGCCTGGTACTGCGCAGACTGCGGCAAAACCATCGTGTCCCGCGACAACGTAAGTGTCTGTCCCCACTGCGCCTCCGCCAATGTCGCGCAAGACCCCGACGTGCTGGATACCTGGTTCTCAAGCTGGCTCTGGCCCTTCTCAACCCTGGGCTGGCCTGAAGAAACAGCTGACCTTGCCGCCTTTTACCCGAACACCGCGCTCATCACTGGCTATGACATACTCTTCTTCTGGGTATCGCGCATGATCATGGCTGGGCTGGAGTTCACCGGCAAAGCGCCGTTCCGCGACATCTTCCTCACAGGTCTCATCCGCGACAAGCAGGGACGCAAGATGAGTAAGAGCCTGGGCAATGGTCTTGACCCACTCGATCTGGTGGATGAGTTCGGCGCAGACGCCCTCCGCTTCACACTGGCGTTTATGTGCGCACAGGGTCAGGACATACTCATTGATAAGGAGGCGTTTAAGCTGGGGTCCAAGTTCGCCAACAAGGTCTGGAACGCCAGCCGCTATATCCTGATGAACCTTGAGGGGCGCACGCTGGTTGCTGTCAATGCCCTTTCACCCGCTGACCGCTGGATATACGCCCGCCTCAACACTGCGGCAAAGGCCATGAGCGAGGCCTTTCTGTCATACCGTTACAACGACGCTGCCAGCACTGCCTACGAGTTCTTCTGGAACGACTTTTGCGACTGGTACGTTGAGGCAACAAAGCTGTCGCTGCGCGCCGGAGACGACGCGGAGAAAGACCGCGTTAGCACCGTGCTTCTGGACGTGCTTGCCCAATCCCTTCGCTTACTCCACCCGCTCCTTCCCTTTGTTACCGAGGCGATTCACGAAAAGCTGCCGAACAGCGCCGGCTTGCTCATCAGCGCCCCGTATCCAGCATACGACGAGGCGCGCACTGACATTGTGGCTGAACAGAACTTTGGTTTCTTGCAGGAACTGGTGCGTATGATACGCACACTCAAGAGCGAGTGTGCGATTCCTGCCGATAAGAAAATACCGGCGCTTGTGCGTTTCAATGCTGGGGACTTGCGGGCAGCGTTTCTGTGGGAACAGGCCGAGCTTTGCAAGCTGCTCGCCGGCATTGTCGACCTGCGTATCGAAGAAGCCATGGGTCAAGGCAATGCAAAGGCGGGTGCTATCACGCTGCTGGGTTCGGGCTTTGAGGCATTTGTGTTCGTGGCTGAGGCGGTTGACCTTGGCTTTCTCAAGCAGAAGTTCAGCAAGGCGCTTGATAAGGACAAGAAGTTTATCAAGGGCTTGGAAGCCAAACTGAACAACGACAGCTTTGTTACAAACGCGCCGCCAGAACTGGTTATCGCTGAGAAAGCAAAGTTGGACGAAGCTTTGAAGCGGACAGGTAAGTTGGCGGCTTACATTGCTAATATGGCTTGAAAGTCTGCGGAAGACTTTGTCAGCACCGCGATTCACGGACTTTTTAGTGACGCCTTAATATCGGAGGAAGTATGACATCAGAGGAAATGTTTCGTTTAAGCGGCACCCATCTTGCGCCTTACATCCAGCTTGCCTCAGCCCTTATTGGCAAAGTGAGGGAAGGCGGCGGCAATATGTTCAGGCATCAGATCGATACCATGAGCATACTCATCGACTATGGCTACGTTGATTCGGTGCTGCTCAAGGCGTCGCTGGTGCATGACCTCATTGAGGACGTGGCCGGATTTAACCATAACCTACTCATGTCTGTTGACTATGAAGGCCCCTCAGTCTACGACCTGGTGCTTGAGGTAACGCGCTTCCCCGGCGAGACCAAGCCTGAATTTCTCACGCGGATTCTCAAAACCGGCTCGCATCACGCCAAAATCCTCAAGGTTGCAGACCGTATCTCCAACATGATCGCGCTTGGCTTTGTAGTGAAGACTGAGTTCATCGACCGCTATACCAAAGAAACCATGAAATACATCTATCCCATCGCAGCGGAAGTAGACAAAGCCATGTTGTCCGAGCTGGAAGCCCTGGTTGAGTCCCGAAAGAAGTACGTCGAGGCCCTGACAAAATAGACTGATTGTCGCTGCGTTGCATCACCGTTCTCACCCGATAGCAAAAATGACGAGCAAATCCTACCGACCCAGGCACTGTGCCAGAGGCTTTATGGCGCATGACTATTGCGTGCTACTCGTGTATGATTCCGGCAAGGAGGCTGCGATGATTACGATTTATGTTCAGGGTAAGCGGGTACTTATCGAAGCTAAAGAAGTAAGCAAGGACTGCTGGATTGACTCACGGAATGTTGACGCGAAGGACCTTGATCTGCTTGAACGGGAATATGGTATTGCCAGTGAACTGCTAGTTGACATCATGGACATGGACGAACAGGCGCGTGTCGAGAAGGAGGATGAGTATACCGCCTTTATCGTGCGGATACCGGTGTACGACGTGGAGGCTGATCCGATGTTCTTCACGCTGCCTTTGGGAATCGTGCTGTTCAGCGATAAGATCATCACCATCTGCCAGAAATCAAGCGAGGCGCTGGACGATATTGCGCGGAGTAAGGTGCGGGGACTGAACCTTGCCAACAAAAGCGCCTTTGTGCTTAACCTGCTGGGACGCTCCGCCTTCACCTTCCTGCGTTTCCTCAAAGACATCAACCGCCGAAGTACCCGAATAGAACATGACCTCCAGAAGTCCATCAAGAACAACGAGCTTATCCAGCTTCTTTCGCTCCAGAAGTCGCTCGTGTACTTTACCACGAGCATCAAAACCAATGAACTTCTGCTGGAGAAACTGCGGAAGTCGCCGCTCATCCGGTTTAAGGAGGATGAAAAGGACCTGCTTGAGGATGTGGTAACCGAAAATAAGCAGGCGATTGAGATGGCGAACATCTATTCCGCGACCCTCTCCGGCACTATGGACGCCTTTGCCAGCGTCATCTCCAATAACCTCAGTATCGTGATGAAGCGCCTAACCATTGTGTCCATCGTGATGATGATCCCGACGCTCATCTACAGCTTCTTCGGCATGAATGTGCCGATTCCTTTCAGCGAACTTCCCTTCGCGTTTGTGGGCATCACCGGCGGGAGTCTGCTTATCTCAGTACTGGGAGCCATATTTCTTAACACCAAACCCAGCATAGAAAGCGGGAAGAGTCAACAAAAGCGAACGGGGGTTGGCTTAACGCGAAAACGTTAAAGAAAACTTATGGCGAACTTTTTATCATTTAACCATGTTGAGTTTTCCTACCCCGCGTCGGTCTTTCCGGTATTACAGAACCTGCGCTTTGAGCTGCGCGGAGGCTGGACTGGCGTTACCGGCGAAAACGGCGCGGGGAAGACTACGCTGTTACTGCTTGCGGCTGACCTGCTCAAGCCCACAGGCGGCGTGATACAAGGGCCTGAAAGCCGGCTCTACTGCCCCCAGAGAACAGACCAGCTTTGGGAAGATGAGCGGTTCAGGACTGCTGTTGATGGCTTTTTCTTTTCCGGGGATAACGAGGCCGGGCGGCTCATGAATACGCTCCACGTTGAGTGGGATTGGACTGAGCGCTGGGACAGCCTCAGTCACGGCGAGCGCAAGCGTTTACAGCTTGCCGTGGCGCTCTTCCATAAGCCGCATATATTGGCGCTTGATGAGCCGACCAACCACCTTGACCGCAAGGCGCGGACGCTGGTGATCGAGGCGCTTGAGGCTTACGACGGAATCGGTCTACTGGTAAGCCACGATCGGGCGCTTCTTGATCAGTTCTGCAAGAATTGCCTCTTTCTGGAAGCTGGTAACGCAGTTCTGCGGCCTGGGGGCGTTTCAGCCGGACTTGAGGAGGATGCGCGGGAGCAGCTCAGTAAGCAGCGTGAGCGTAAGAACCTGCAAACCAAGCGCAAGCGGCTTGCTACGGAAGCTGATAAGCGGCGGCGGACCGTCGAGGGCAGTCGCAATCGCCTGTCTCAGAGCCGTGTTGATCCCAAAGACCACGATACGCGGCGTAAGATACGCCTCGCTGTCCTGTCCGGCAAGGACAAGATAGGTGCTGATCTCTATAAGCGCATGGAAAACCGGCTTGAAAAGGCTGATGAGGCGCTGGATGAGGCGCGTTTCCGTCCAGAGCGTCCAACGGGACTCACTCTCCACGTAGCAGCTTCCAAAGCCGACCGGCTTTTCTTTCTTGAGGCGGGCGAGATTCCTCTGGGTGAGGAACGCTGGCTCGCGTTTCCTGAGCTGACCATTGCCCCGCTTGACCGTGTTGCCCTCATTGGTCCCAATGGGGCGGGCAAGTCTACGCTGATTCGGCATATCCTGGCTAATATGCCAGAGCGAGTTTCGCTGCTCTACGTTCCGCAGGAACTGAGTGTGGAGGAAAGCAACGTTTTATTTGCAAAGCTGATGAGCATTGACGAAAAGAGCCGGGGTGAGATTTTGTCGCGCTTCTCCAGACTTGGTTCTGACCCGCGTGGTCTACTTCAGTCCACGTCGTCTGGCAGAGGCGCTCCCAGCCCAGGCGAAACGCGCAAGTTGCTTGTGGCGCATGGCGTGTTCCAGAATCCGGCACTCATCATCATGGACGAACCTACCAATCACCTCGACCTGAAATCCATACAACTCTTGGAGGCAATGTTAAGCGAAGCTGTTTGCGCTCTGCTTCTGGTGAGCCACGATGAGGTCTTTTTATCAAGGTTGACGAATCGCTCCTGGGTCATTACTGATGGCCGTGTTTCCATACATGAGAAGGAGTTATAAGCCTCGGTGTGTCATCACACCTAAGCTCGGTGTGTCTGTCCACCTAAGCTCGGTGTGTCTGTCCACCTAAGCTTGGTGTGTCATCACACCTAAGCTTGGTGTGTCTGTCCACCTAAGCTTGGTGTGTCTGTCCACCTAAGCTTGGTGTGTCTGTCCACCTAAGCTTGGTGTGTCTGTCCACCTAAGCTTGGTGTGTCATCACACCTAAGCTCGGTGTGTCATCACACCTAGGCTCGGTGTGTCATCACACCTAAGCTTGGTGTGTCATCACACCTAGGCTGAGTGTGTCATCACACCTAAGCTTGGTGTGTCATCACACCTAAGCTTGGTGTGTCTGTCCACCTAAGCTTGGTGTGTCTGTCCACCTAAGCTTGGTGTGTCATCACACCTAAGCTTGGTGTGTCATCACACCTAAGCTCGGTGTGTCTGTCCACCTAAGCTTAGTGTGTCATCACACCTAAGCTCGGTGTGTCTGTCCACATAGGCTACGTGTGTACTTCCACAAGAAGATATTAAGGTAAGATGTATGGTATTGCTGGTGATACTCTGATGTGGAGGCAGACGCTGGTGTCAGAGTCGTGAGTGTAGCTAGACCCCTAAAGGGCTGACAGTCCCATTGACTCCCAACGCGATGAGTTCGTCGGTTACTTCGGCATTTTCAAAATGCCTTGGCGTGGAATGTGTCTGGGGTGGATTCCGGTACCGGGAACCGCATACGCCACGTCTGTCCGCACCGCAGCCTGCAATGACAAAAAAGACGGAAATGCTGTTTAACGGCATCCACTGCCGGTTCCTGCTCTGTGGATAATGGCGTTGAATTGCTGACTACGAAGGTCTGGAGCGGTCATGCCGGTTTGAGAGAAAACGCTTTGCCTTGTTCTTCGCTCACCCGTATCGAGCAAGCGGGGACCAACGAAAACGCCAATAGCATGGTCTGCCGGTTCTTCCTCAAGGGTGCCGACGTCTGATTCCAATGAACAAGAGCGCCGCAACGCAAGGTTGGAAGAACCGAACATACCGGGTGGTTCTTTCGCCGACAAAGTCTTCCCCGGCTTACCACCTCCTTGCTAATCTGTCATGCTCGGTCTGAGCTTCGCCTACATCATTTGTCCTATCTCGTCGGGGATTTCTAAACTGTTGGTAATTTCTTCAAGCTGAAGAGGCTCAAGTATCTCAATATGGTACTCGCCGTCGCGGAAGTCGGCCTGCGCCGCGCCGCCTTCCGCGAGACGGCCAAACAAAACCTCGTCGACAAAGAAGGTTTTTATCTTTTCTTCTATAACACGGCCTACATTACGCGCCCCGAACTCGCGACTGTAGCCATCGTTAACGAGCTGTTCCACGCAGACGTCGGTAATTTCCAGGGACACGTTTTTCTCAGTAAGCTGGTTCTTAAACAGATCGAGTTCCTTGCGGACGATGGAGTCCATGATCTCCTTAGACAAATGGCCAAAGCGCACCACTGCGTCCAGACGATTGCGGAACTCCGGCGTAAAGATTTTCTCCACAGCACTGTCCACGACTGATTCGTCGATGTTGCGCTCGCCAAAGCCGATGAGACTCTTGCCAATGTCCCGCGCTCCGGCATTACTCGTCATAATGAATACCACGTTACGGAAGTCTGACTTCCTCCCGTTGTTGTCGGTGAGGGTGGCGTAGTCCATGATTTGCAGGAGTATGTTGTAGATGTCAGGATGCGCCTTCTCGATTTCGTCAAGCAAAACCACACTGTGCGGCTGTTTGCGGATTGCGTCGGTGAGCAGTCCGCCTTCCTCATAACCCACATACCCAGGCGGCGAACCAATGAGGCGCGACACGGTGTGCTTTTCCTGATACTCACTCATATCAAAACGGTGCATGGAAACGCCCATGATGTCGGCCAGACTGCGGGCAAGCTCGGTTTTGCCTACGCCGGTGGGACCAACAAAGAGGAAGTTCGCTATGGGCTTGCCTTCGGCGCGGAAACCTGCGCGTGAGCGCTTCACAGCCTTAACCACCGCGGTCAGCGCCTCGTCCTGGCCGAAGATACGCGCCCGCAGTTTGTTTTCAAGGGTGCGCAGCCTGTCCTTTTCGCTCTCGCCAACCGAGCGTTCAGGAATACGCGCGATACGGGAAACTACTGATTCAACCAAAGATAGGTCAATAGTGATGCGTGCCGCATGTTCCGGTGTTTTCTGTGGCGGAAGCCCCCGCGCCATGCGGATAAACGCCTCCTCATTGAAGACCTCTTTCCCTGTCTCCACGTCCTGACCATCGAGGCTCTGTTCGCACTTAAACGCCTCGATACGGGCAAAAGCGCCAGCCTCGTCAATCACATCAATGGCTTTGTCCGGCAAACGCCGTTCAGTGATGTACTGGGCGGCGAGCCTCACCGCGCCTTCAATGGACTCGTCAGTGTAGCACACATTGTGGAATTCCTCGTATTTAGACCTGAGTCCCTTGAGAATGGCAATAGCATCAGTCTCACTCGGCTCATTAACGTCGATTTTCTGAAAACGGCGGGACAGCGCCCGATCTTTGTCAAAGTATTTACTGTATTCCTCGTGGGTAGTTGAACCAATACAGCGTATCTTGCCGGAAGTCAGCACAGGTTTAAGGAGATTCGAGGCGTCAAGCGCCCCGCCCGATACTGCCCCCGCGCCAACAAGCGTATGAATCTCATCAATGAAAAGAATAGCCCGCTCTTTTTTGAGCATCTCATCAATAACCCGTTTCACCCGCTCCTCAAAATCGCCCCGATACTTGGTTCCAGCCACCAAAGCCCCTATATCAAGGGAAAATATAGAAACATCCTTGAGTGTAGGCGGCACGTTTCCAGCCACAATACGCTGGGCAAGCCCCTCGGTGATGGCGGTCTTGCCCACGCCAGAATCGCCCACATGCACCGGATTGTTTTTCAGTCTGCGGCAAAGTACCTGCACAGTTCGGTCAAGCTCAGCCTCGCGGCCTATCATCGGCTCCAGCTTGTGTTCCCGCGCCAGAGCAGTCAGCTCGGTCGCGTAGCGATCCAAAGCACCTTTCTTTCCACTCTTAACTTTATGCACCCCTTCCATACCCTCTTCTTCCCCATTCTCCCGGCCCATTTCATAGTCAGAGCGTGGGAAGAACCCGCCATCAGTGCCGTGGGAAAGCACCTTAACCAGGTCAAAACGCTTAACACCCATCTTCCGCAGGTAGTAAGAGCAATAGTTCCGTTCTTCATCGTAGATGGACACCAGTATATCGGCGATATCTAGAGTCTGCTTCTGGGAAGAACGACTCTGAATCACAGCCCGCTCGATCACGCTCTGGAAACCCACAGTCTGAGTTGGCTCTATGTCCTCCATCATTGGAACCTTTTGATCAAAGTAGTTTTCTATACCATGTTTAAGCTGATCCAGATTAACACCGCAGGCGGAAAGAATATCCTGCACCTCATCAAAGGCTAGGGCGGCGTATAGTATATGTTCCGGCGTCAGGTACTCATGGTTCCGTATCCGCGCCTCGGTATAAGCGGCGTTTATAATGGCCTGCAAACGGCCGTTAACTTTCATCTTTACTACTCCTTCAAGTTCAAAAATTTATGTAATTATACTACAATATTGCATACTTTTATAGACAAGCTCTGGAGAGGCCCCTTCTATACTGGCTCCACAATGCAGCGCAGAGGAAACTCCTGTGCCTGCGCAAGGTTGTGTACTTGTTCAGCCTTAGTCTGGGCTATGTCCCACGGGTATTGCCCCACGATACCCCTTCCTTTGTGGTGTACGTCCAGCATGATGCGACGCGCATCTTTCTCTCTCTTGTGAAAGACACTTATAAGAATGTCTATCACAAAGTCCATAGTGGTAAAATGATCGTTGAGGAGTATCACCCGGAATTCCTCCGGCTCCTTGAGTTTCTCCAATTTTCTTGTAGCAAATCGGAGTCCATTCTGTACTGCCATAAAAGAAGAATATACCAATAACGATGAGACCGCAATTCCCACGCAGGCTATGGTTACTTCTTTCGCTTTCTTTTAAGATTAACAACCATGAACATTGAATATGTCAAAGCAAGCATTGACGACTGCGACGAAGTCATCGACTTGGCTAATTACGTTTTTAGCGCCGCTCACGGACCCACAGACTTCCCCACGCTGTTACCCAAGCTCTACAGTCGGGAATACTTTATGGACAGCATCCACTACATTGCAAAAGAGGATAGCAGGATTAAGGCCGTCGTTGGCGCGTACCCTCTGGAAATGAAGGTTATGGCAGAGACCCTGCCAGGACGGGGCATCGGCATGGTTTCGGTACATCCCTACGCTCGTTCCCGCGGCTATATGAAGACCTTGATGAACATAGCTCTGGAGGATATGCGGCACGACGGCGTGGTTTTCAGTTGTCTCGCAGGGCAGCGCCAGCGCTACGAGTATTTTGGTTACACGCCCCTTGGCACTCTTCTGACTTTTGACTGTAACAAGCGCAACACCCGCCATACTTTGGGACCAGACTTTGTTTCCAGCCTGAGCCTGAAGCGTCTTACGGAAAAGGATGACGCGCTGCTGGACGCTATCCACCAAATGCATGGAGCTAAACCCTGCCGCGCCACACGACAACGCGACCGACTCTTCGCCCTGCTCAGTTCATGGCGCGCCAATGTGTACGCTATCAGCGGAAGCGCATTTCTGGGCTATCTGATACAGCGGGGGAATGATATAACCGAGCTTAACCTGAGCGAGTCAGAACGGTACCCAGAAGTCATCAAGCTGCTGCTCGACACTCTTGGAGAGGAGAGCGTTACGGTACGCGCCAGACCAGAAGAACAGCGGAAAATCGCCGTCCTATCTGGCTTTGCTGAATCCTGCAAGCTCCGTTCCGCCTATAGTTTTGCTTTTTTTGACTTTTACCGGACGCTCAAGGCTTTTGTTAAACTTACCTGCGCGACGCGGCGCGTCTCCGATGGCTCGGTAATCATAAAAATTGGCGATGATGTGCCCTTTACGCTCACAGTGTCGGGCGGAACCCCGTCGTTCACCCCGGCCACAGGCCACGCTGACATAAGTCTGCCATCAATGGCGGAGGCGGCGCGTTTCTTCTTTTCATGGATAACGCCCTTTGCGGACGAACAGACGAAGGCTTTGCTTTTTTTACAAAGCCTTCTGCCGCTGCCCCTGAGCTGGGAATCAGCCGACGAAGTATAACCCGCAAGACTAAATCTCACTGAGTTTTATTATAAACGCAGTGTGTTTCACCAACATCTCACTGAGTTTTATTATAAACGCAGTGTGTTTCACCAACATCTCACTGAGTTTTATTATAAACGCAGTGTGTTT
>JAITIX010000103.1 GCA_031279205.1 Treponema sp.
CATTTTAAGGAGCCTTGTTTCGCGATCAGGTTTTGCACAGGGTAAGAGCGCGGATTTTGTTTACAAGCTCCATGCTGAGCAACGCCCTTCACGGTTGAAGCGATTTATTATCGTACTTATGGTACTCCGTCCAAGCCCTGTTTCTTCTACTACATAGGCTACACTAATGCCTTCCGCGTGGTGTAATATCACCTGAAGCTGTCGCTGTATTTGTGATCAAGTTTTCAAGCCTTAAGTAGTGTAGACATGACTTTTTATCCTCGTCATTGAGGTTCGGTTTTATTCCTATCATGGTATGAAACTCCTCGCTAACGTAGCTTGAAACATGCTATACTACTCGTATGAAAGTGTATCTTGATCTGTTTTTCAGTTTCGCCAAAATGGGTTGCATGACCTTTGGGGGCGGTTACGCAATGGTTCCGATTCTTGAGCGAGAACTCATCAACAAAAAGGGCTGGACCACAATAGAAGAGGTGATGGATTACTATACCATCGCACAAATCACTCCGGGTATCATCGCGGTCAATATCTCAACCTTTGTCGGTTATAAACGTAAGGGGGCGCTGGGCGGCTTCATTGCTACACTGGGCTTTGTGTTGCCCGGAGTCTGTGCTATTTCGCTTATCGCGCTGGGTTTGCGAAACTTTGCCGAAAACGTTATAGTACAGCGCGCTTTCGCTGGTATCAGAGTTGCTGTGGGGGCGCTCATACTGGACACGGTGATAAAGCTGTTTACTGGTAAGAACGGGCTTAGGGATAAGAAAGCTATTGTTATCTTTGTTCTGACTTTTGCGCTCTCGGCTGCATGGAGCGCTAGTCCGCTGTTGCTCGTGCTGGCGGCGGGTTTAGCTGGTTTCTTCATATACCGGCCACGGAAGGCGGGAAACACGTCAAGTGACGCACAATGAGCCTGTTTTTTCTTCTCTTGCGTTTCGCACAGATTGGGCTTTTTGCCATTGGTGGGGGACTTGCGACCCTGCCGTTTCTGTTTGAGCTTGCGGAAGATTCAGACTGGCTCACTCATGAACTAATCGGCAATATGCTGGCAGTGGCGCAGTCCCTGCCCGGAGCTATCGGTGTGAATCTTGTCGCCTATGTGGGGTTTCAGCGCGTGGGCTTTGTCGGTGCTTTGGTCGCGGCGCTTGGTCTCATTTCCCCGTCCATTGTTATCATCATCTTTGTGGCGCGTATCCTGAACGCTTTCAAAGCAAACGTGTTGGTTAAAGCCGTGTTTTCTGGTCTGCGACCTGCGGCGGGTGGCATTCTCCTTGCCGCGAGCTTCGGGGCTATCAAGCTGTCGTTGTATAACAGCGAGTTTTCAGCCTGGTATGAGGTAATCCGCTGGCGGGACCTTGTTCTGTTTGTCGCGCTGTTCTTCTGTATTCATCGGTTTGAGGCGCACCCGATCTTCTACATTGCGGCATCTGGCGTGGTGGGAATCGCGCTGGAGCTGTGAATCATTGGGTGGATTTTCTGTTTCCAAGTTCTAGGGCATCGTGCAGGGCATCGCCAAGCAGGTTAAACGCCAGCACACTGAGTAGTATGAGTAGGCCGGGCGGGATCCAGAGCCATGGACGCGTGGTAAGTGTCGTGAGAGACTGGGCATCGGTGAGCATATTGCCCCAGCTTGAGGTGGGTGGATTCACCC
Organism: Treponema sp.; assembly: GCA_031279205.1. Taxonomy (GTDB): domain Bacteria; phylum Spirochaetota; class Spirochaetia; order Treponematales; family Breznakiellaceae; genus JAIRMT01. The sequence goes on from JAITIX010000103.1 coordinate 1,649, forward strand.
CCAGACCCAGAAAACTCAGTGACGACTCCACGAGAATGGCGCGTGCCACGCCAAAGGCTGCCTGTACGAATACGGGGCCAGCCAGATTAGGCAGAATGTGAAAGAAAAGAATGCGCTGACTGGAAAAGCCCATGGCTATGGCTGCTTTGGTGTAATCAAGCTGTTTGATGGAAAGCACACTACCGCGTGTCAAACGTGCAACCGCCGGCCAGCCCAGAAGTCCCATAACAATAATCAGTTGCGAAAGCCCCGATCCCACAAGGCTACTTATAACTATGATAAGAAGCATGGACGGGAAGGCCAGAAATACGTCGGCAATGTGCATGATGAGCATGTCGGCAAAGCCGCCGAAGTAACCAGCTTCAAGTCCCAACACAATACCGAGCGTGGTGGCAAGGGCTACGGAGCTGAGACCCACGCTAATTGAAACGCGGGAGGCGTAGATGAGGCGCGAGAGCACGTCTCGTCCGATTGAATCAGTTCCAAGCAAATGTTTCTTGTCTGGCGACGCGTTAAACTCAGCACCAATGAGATAGGGGTCTTGAGGAGCAAGCAGAGGGGCGCCTATGGCACAAGCCACCAGAAGCATGATGATGACAAGCCCTGCGCCGATAAAACCGTATGCACGGGGTGGTTGTCGAGGCCGTGCGCCAGATACAGGCAGAGTTTTCACTGCTTGCGGTACAGTTCCCAAAGCAGGATAGACACGGTGCAGGCTACGTTCAGCGAGTTGACCGCGCCCATGATCGGAATTCGCACAATTTCATCACAAAGACCACGCAGAGCCACGCTCATGCCTTTGGCTTCATTTCCGATGATAAGCATGATCGGGACATGTAAGTCTTTATCACGCAACGATACAGAACCGGCTGAGTCGGTTCCAAGCACACTTAGGCCGCAACGTTGTTTTTGCTCGTGGATAAAACGCTCAAGGCTTTTCATGGACTCAATATGCCGTATCTGTGTATAAAAAACACTCCCCAGGCTAGCGCGGATAACCTTCGGCTCATAGACATCGCCACCGTGTCCCACTGTGAAGAGCGCGTCGATACCAAAGGCATTAGCGGAACGGATGATGGAACCCAGGTTTCCAAAATCGCTGGGCCGATCGAAGACCAAGATACATGGAGCGGGTGGTAACCGAACAGGGTTTTCTGTTTCGGGTTTAATCTTCGCGGTTACGAGCAGTTCTGAGGGATTCGCACGGTCACAGAGGGACGCATAGAACGGGGACGACATTTCAATAAGCGCCGCCGCTTTATGCGCCTGAATAAGTGCGCGCGCCCAGTCGGACAAGCGCTCCTCACGTGCTTCCATGATAATCCGCGTGAACTCAAGTCCCGCGCCCAGAGCCTGCCTGATACATTCGGTACCTTCTATAAAAACTTCATGGGACTTATGGCGCTTGGTGCGGTTTGTCTTGAGCGCCTGTATGATTTGAAACTCTGCGTTCTCAGTGCTTACTCTGAGAACGCACCTATTAACAAGCAACATATTAATAGGTTTATCACTCATCAGGCGACATAGTTCACGAGAACCCGCTGGCGAGCTGGGTGTTGCAGGCGCTTTAAGGCCTTCTTCTCGATCTGGCGAATCCGTTCTTTGGTCAGGTTGAAACGGTCGCCGATTTCCTTGAGGGACATAGGGAGGTTATCGCCCAAGCCGTAGCGATAACTTAGGATTTCTGCTTCTTTTTTATCAAGCGTTTTCAGCACACTGGCGATGTCTTCCTTGAGAGCCTTAGTAACCAGCCACTCATCGGGGGGAATGGCGCTTTCGTCTTCGATGAAGTCACTCAGGGTGGAGGTGTCCTTGTCCGCATAGACCGGATTTTCCAGCGAAACCATATCGCGACTGATGTTAATGATGTCCCGAACATGATCAGTATCCATATCAAGGAGCCGCGCTATTTCCCGCAACTCGGTTTCAGCACTGCTTCCGTCCTGCACCAACCGCCGCGCCTTCTCAATCTGCACCAGTTCGTTGGCGCGGTTCAAGGGGAGTCGGATCATGCGGGACTTCTCACAGATTGCCTTGAGAATGGCCTGACGGATCCACCACACCGCGTACGAGATGAAGTGATAGCCTTTGTCCACGTCATAGCGCTCAATGGCGTTGAGCAAGCCTATGTTCCCTTCGCTGATAAGGTCTGCCAGTGGCAGACCCTGTCCCTGATAACGCTTGGCCACATTGACCACAAAGCGAAGATTCGCGGTAACGAGCTTGTTCCTTGCGGCCTGATTTCCCGCCGCTGCTTCACGGGCGGTCATATCTTCCTCTTCCTTGGACAGGAGTGGAATTTTGTTGATTTCATGTAGATACATGGAAATCGTATTCTCATCAAAGCTGGCACTTTCTACAGCACGTGTTCTTTTTTTCGTAACGGTCATTTTTTTGCCTCCTTAAGCAATGTCCCATATATTAGCAACGCCTTTCAGCACCGCTACTTTTTTACTTATCTTTTATATATAAGCAAAAATCGTGCCAAGTTACATAAAATAAAAGAATTTGCCTTTCAGTAAGACTTTGAGTATATTATAATTCTCTATACAATAAAGAATTAACTATCTTGGCAACATTTTGATGTTCAGGCAAATATCACTTTCGGCCATTGTCTCTATGCAAATACGTCTCATAATGACCCGTTTTTTTCCAGTCGTCCAAAAACTGTATCAAATTGACCTGATTATACAAATTTTATCGACGTATCAGGTTTCTAAACAAGCCCTGTGGTGTTATACTAAGACAAGGAGAATTTATTTTTATGCAAGAAACTAGCATTAGCGGAACGAATCTGTCAGCGAGACGCTTGGGAGACGTTGATGCCTACCTACAGCGGATCGTGGATACGGCTCAGGTCGCGGGGGTTGGGGCGCTCATCAACCGCAACGGCGTTACAGCCTACCGGAAAAGCTTTGGTATGCGGGATATTGCCAGAGGCCTGCCTATGGAGAACGACTCAATCTACCGCATCTATTCAATGACCAAAACCATTACGGTGGTTGCGGCACTGACGCTCTATGAAAAAGGGCTTTTTAAGCTGCACGATCCGATCAGCGAATTTCTGCCCGTGTTCAAGGATATGATGGTGGCGCAACATGACGCATGCGGCTGTGTGAAACTAGTTCCTGCGAAAGGTCCCATCACCTTCGAGCATCTCTTCACCATGACCGCCGGAATTCCCTATCCGGGCAACGAAAGCTACACCGCCCGCTTTCTCTCAAGCCTGTATGAGAAAGCCAACGAGGAGGCGACAAATGGTGCGCCCTGGGACACTGCCCACATGATAGACACGATAGCCTCAGCGCCGCTCTGCTTCCACCCGGGTGAATACTGGATGTATGGACTCTGCCACGACATACTGGGACGGCTTGTTGAAGTCATTTCAGGCAAGTGCTACAGCCAATATCTAGCGGAAACCATCTTCGAGCCGCTGGGTCTTATAGACACGGCATTCTTTACACCACCGGAAAAGCAGAGCCGGCTTACCAAAGCCTATAGCTTTACACCCCAAGGGCTGGTTGAAATCAATGACCTGGGTTCAGACGCGGGACAGTCTACACCTCCAGCTTTTGAAAGCGGCGGCGGCGGGCTTGCTTCCACGCTAGACGATGTGGCGCGTTATGCACTGATGTTGCTGAACAATGGCCAACTGAACGGGGAACGGATTCTTTCCCGTAAAACGATCAAGCTCTTGCGGCAGAACCACGTACTGCCCGCCCAGCGGAGTAGCTTTGGGTTTTCGTCCATGATCGGCTATGGCTATGGTCTGGGCGTCCGCGTTATGCAGGATACCCGTGCCGCCGGGCTGAACGGCTCTGAGGGCGAATGGGCTTGGGATGGAATGCTCGGCACATGGTACTGCGTTGATCCTGACGAAGACCTGATCGCAGTGTTCCTGATCCAGCGAGCGCCCGGAGGCACCGATGACCTGCCCAAACGCTTCGCCCAAACCGTCTACGCCGCGATTGACGATTAACCAGCCGCCTCGCCTGCGGGCGAGGTGGTTCTGTTTTGACTTCGCGCGGAAGTCATCAGCAACCCCCATGCCTAAAGCCAGAATATAGTTTACACTATACTCCCTGAACACCGGCTGACACGCTCGAAGCGTCAACGGAGACGCTTCGAGCGTGTCAGGAGCTTCTCTGAGGGCGGATTTTACGACGGATTCGATAAAGAAGCCCAACCGCCATCATCTGGCATGGGATACTTCCATCGGTCGTTCCCCTTTGGCTCCCTCAATGATTGGTGATCTTATGATAACCCGCGTGCCGATATTTTCCTCACTGTCAATGCTCAGGCCATATTCATCGCCGAAGTACAGAAGCAGGCGCTTATGGATGTTTTTCAGGCTAAGACCCCTACTCGGAGTATTGTCGTAGATAGATGCGCGGATTTCCACCAGTCGTTCCACGCTCATACCCATGCCGTCATCGCTGATTTCAAACACAAGCGCCGAATCATCGCACGTAACCCTGATGGTAATATGGAGCGGGACACCACGCGGTCGCATGGCGTGCATAATCGCATTCTCAATACAAGGGTACAGAAGCAGGCGGATGCTTTGCAGCGACAGGATTTCTCTGGGGCAAGCTTCGAGTTTAACCCGAAGACGGTCCTTATAACGCGCTTTTTGTAACTCAATGTAGAGTATGGCCTGCTGTATTACCATATCAAGTGAAATCAGGGGGTTATTGTTATACCGGGTGAGACGGATAAGGCGGCCTAGTTTTGACGCGATCCTGCTAATATCAGGACGTCCGGCCTGATTCGACTTCCACACAATGTTTTCCAGCGTGTTATACAGGAAGCGAGGCTGTATCTCCCCGACAAGTACCTGCATTTCCAACTCCAATTCCCGCTGTTGACGATTCTTTAACTGGATTCTTTCAATTAATTGGGTGAAGCGGCTTATCATACGGTTATAGTACGAGATGATCTGTCCTACCTCGTTGACAGAGTTGCTTTGGGGGACCGGGGCAAAATCGTCTTTCTCAGCGTTGTGCATGGACTCAACAAGAGCGTCCAAAGGGCGACTAAGCCGGCGGGAGAAGCTGAGTAGGGCAATGAGAAACCCCCCAATAATGATGGCGAGTGCAATAGCCAGAATCAAGAAAAGCGTGTTAAGAAGCGGAAACGCCGCCAGATTGGTTTCCTGTACAGCGCGGGTAGTAAAGACAAAGAGCAAGCCGACGACAAGCGCTATAGGCACAAACAGACCAGCCAGCACAAGGCAGATGAACTGGTACTTGAGCTTTGAGCGTATAAGTTTAAACAGGCGGGTCAAGCGCCTTTTAATGATGGTGGGCAATAGTATCATCAAGAAATTACTAATGCAAAAATGAAAAAATGACAACTAGGTATGGCAAGCGCCCTTACAACGGTGCCTCGACAAGCCGCACATTGTGCAGAACGCGGCGCATACCAACACGACGCCCGTTGGCGAGTACCAGGTCAAGCAGTTCCAGCACGCCGCGTACCGTAATAACGCGCTGTTCATAGGTGGCAAGCACAGGGTGGCTGTCCGTATCAATGTACCAGTCCTGCTCATTGGCGTCGGTGATGACGAATTCCGCGAAGGGGACGTTCCCGACAAGGCGCACTCTGCCGGTAACTTCAACCACATCGTCGGCCTGCCCCCGTGCCCATACACAAAGGGGTAACAGCAGTAGGGCGGCGATAACGCCACGCCGATACGCGCGCGTCATTGCCTTCTCCGCTTCGTGCCATCGGGGTTGAACGGCACGTCGATGGGGAAGGGACCACGCAGCGCCGGCTCTGTCTCCTCGCCCAAAGTCCTGCCCACGGACAGGGAACCTCTGGCTGAATGCTCTTCGCCTTGTACGAGATAGCCGATTTCAGAGTCGTCGGTATTGTTACTATTGGCGTTAAACATAAGAAGGGTATCTGGTTCACCTTCTATCGAAGAAGTATTTAACTCCACATAGCGTATGTTCCCTGAGTCACTGCCCGTAAAAGAACCGCCTATCTCCAACGCTATGGGTGAAAAAACGCCTTCTCCTGGGGCAAGCTTTCTGGAGACTTCGGTGAAGTAGTGGAACTTTGTCTCAATCTCTCCTTTATACCCTAACAAACCACTTACCTGATTATAGGCGTTTGCCAGCATCCATGTGCGTAACAAGGTCTCCCAGTCGCCAAGAGAATTATCGATTCGGCTTCCCGCCGCTTCCGTAACTGCCCGGTAATCGCGGTAGCTTGATCCGATGATGTCCTTGTATATCCCGATGCCATTGTGAGCGTGTATACGCAGCCATTGGAAGAAAAGATAGGCGGTCGCGTAGTTCGCCACTGGATCATAAACGGCGCCATCCCCCGATTCCCAGCCGCCATCCCCCGATTCCCAGCCGCCATCCCATACAAAAAAGTTATTCCCATTCTTGATACTCCTGTAAGGGTCTTGGTTAAAAAAGTTAATCCGCGTTTTCTGGTGGCCGTTATAAACATACTCCGCCGCTGTTGCCAGCCCCTCGTCGATCCAGGTGTCTTCCATACCTCCATCGTTGAAAGCGGTTTGGGAAAAATTGATGAGATGCTGCAACTCATGGGCGATGGTGGAATAGAAGCTCTCACTGCCAACTTGTTGAGGATTCGTGTCGAGGAAGAGCATATCCGCCTCATTTGAATAGTGATAAGGATAGGTGGATTTCTTGAACAGGTGGTACGCCTGAAAGAATCCTGCCACATAGGAACTCTGAGTGTAGCCATCAATGATGTCAAGCAAGAGGAGAATCACCTTTCCGTTATCATCAACATCTTCAAACATTCCAAAAGCATCGGTTATCTGTGTATAAATATTCGCTTCGTATTCCCGAACAATGGCTTCGGCTGCTTCATGACTTACATTCTCCTTTTCATCAGCATACACGATACAATGCTCGCCCTCCGCGAGTTTCTCCGCGTTGATAGAGTAAAACTTGTTTGTAACTATATTAACCGCATAGAATGAGCGCGCTTCTTTATCCTTATCAGGGGTATGGTTTAAATTAAGCGAAAGTGGTGAAGAACAAGCAGCGAAGAGCAACGCCAATGATAGTGTCAGCGCTGTCACGAATGTTGACGATGGTGTTTTTTTCATACAACTCACTATATCACAAACAACGCCAAACTTCAGTGTTAGACACCGCCCCGCGCCGAGTGCCACACAAACAACGCCAGACTTCAGTGTTAGACACCGCCCCGCGCCGAGCGTCAGACACCCACGCCATCCCATGAACAGCACGATGTCGCATCCCACGCGCTATAGATATGATTCAATGCCCTACAGACATAATTGAATGCCCTAAAAACATAATTCGACAACGCCCTGAGCCGGGTGTC
>JAITIX010000121.1 GCA_031279205.1 Treponema sp.
CACACCCCCACACCAGCACACCAGCACCCCAGCACACCAGCACACCAGCACACCAGCACACCAGCACACCAGCACACCAGCACACCAGCACACCAGCACACCAGCACACCAGCACACCAGCGATTATGGGCAGCTCTTAGTTCTTGTCAAGCCCCTGACAGCTGTAAATGTTATTCCGACGCAAACATTGTGCGGGTTCTATGGGGAAAATTTATTGTCCCCTGTATTCATTCTAAAAAAGATCAATGCCTCATTACCGCTGGAAACAACGGCAATGAGGCATTTTTATTCGACCATTTTTCCGTATATGCGGAAAACCCTATCTTAAGGAGGCTAACATAAAATGAAGAGCGCTATCAAACGTGAACAAATCAGGGAGAATATCCAGATATACAGCCTCATGCTGCCGGTACTGATTCTCCTTTTCATCTTCTGCTATATCCCTATGTATGGTATAGTCATTGCCTTTCAGAACTACATACCGGGCAGCCCTTTTATCGGACCGGGTGTCGAGTGGGTTGGTCTCAAGTATTTTATCCGCTTTGTTCAGGGAGAATACTTTTGGCGGCTCATCCGCAACACACTCGTACTGAGCGGTCTTAACCTGCTCTTTGGTTTTACCCTGCCCATCCTGTTTGCCCTGCTCCTAGATCAAATCCGTGTGCTTAATTTCAGGAAGTTCGTTCAGACGGCGAGCTATATGCCCTACTTTATCTCCACCGTCATTGTGGCAGGCATGGTTATTTCTTTCATTGATACTAACGGTATCATAAGCAACTTCCTCACACTTTTCGGTCTTGAGCCGATGAACTACCGACTCAGCAAAGCCGCCTTTCCAGCGATCTATACTGTTACCAATATTTGGAAGAGTTTTGGATTTGGGAGTATTCTCTACTTCGCCACTATCACATCAATCGATCCGGGCTTGTACGAATCCGCCAAGATAGATGGAGCTAACCGGCTTCAGCAGGTGATTCACATCACACTACCGAGCATACAGCGCATCATCGCCATTAATCTTATCATGGCTATAGGCGGCATACTGGGAACCAACACAGACCTCATTCTGCTGCTCTATCATTCAGCCACCTATGAGGTCGCGGATGTAATCGGAACGTATGTATACCGACTGGGTATTGAAGGCGGGGAGTTCAGCTATACCACAGCGGTGGGACTCTTTATGTCAGTAATAGGCTTCATTCTGACATTCAGCGCAAACAAAATAAGCAACAAACTCACTGATTACGGGCTTTGGTAGGGGGCTATAATGAGTAAAAAGAATAAAATTCGTGAAGGCAACCCGATTGCCACGGGTATCATGTACATTCTGGCAGCTTTTGTGGTGCTTATTACCCTGTACCCCATGTATTATGTGCTTATCCTCTCGCTGAGTGATCCGCGCTACGCCATAACCTTACAGGTTTATGCCTTCCCCAAAGGCTTTAATCTTGACGCCTACAAGGTGCTGACGCTGGACCCCAAGATATGGCGTTCCTTTGCCAATACTGTGTTGTACGCAGTAAGCGGGATGCTTCTGATGCTGATCACGTCCATACTCGGCGCGTTTCCGTTGACGTATAAGAGCCTCATCGGAAGAAAGTATGTCAATACCTATCTTTTAATAACGATGTTTTTCTCAGGAGGGCTGATACCGTCCTTTCTCCTGATTCTGCGTCTGGGCATCTACGATACGCCGCTGGCGCTGATCATTCCGGGCTGTTTCTCCGTGTGGAATATCATTCTGGTGAAGTCCTATTTTTCCACAGTTCCCGAAACCCTGCGGGAAGCGGCGAAGATCGATGGCGCGAATGTGTATCAGATACTGTTGAAAGTGTATCTGCCCCTTTCAACACCAATACTAGCGGTTATCGCGGTGTATACAGTGGTGGGAATATGGAATAGCTGGTTCAGCGCCCTGGTATACCTGCCTCATGTGGATTGGCAGCCACTACAGCTTTATCTCCGCCGTATGCTGATACAGGCGCAGTCGCCAACGGAAGTTATGAACGCCGAAGCAGCGCGGGAACTGGCAGCCCGGCAGCTCTCATACGCCCAGCTCAAATACGCCATGATTATTTTCAGTTCATTGCCAGTACTGTTCACCTATCCGTTCTTTCAGAAGTATTTCATGAAAGGCATTATGCTCGGCTCACTCAAAGAGTAAAACGCTAAGCAGCTTGTTTCAGGATTTCTTATACCTGTCTCAGACAGGGAGGAATATATTTTTTTACGCAAAGGAGTAAAGGTATGAAAAGAATCGCATTGATGTTGATTGGAACGCTCATGGGGAGCGTCGCCCTGTTTGGCGCTGGCCAATCCGGTGGTGAAACGGCGGCAGGTAAGGATGGATTGTCAACCGTCCGTATCTTCGGTATCGATAAGGAATATACCGTGGCGGGCAAAAGCCTGAAACTGTCGGACTGGTATAACGGAACCATTCCTAGCCGTTTGTGGGATCAGTTTACGGCGGATTTGGCAAAGCGCGGAATCAAACTGGAACTCGACCTTATTATGAGTGATCAGGCTGCCACAACATTTCAGACCCTGCTGGCTTCAGGGCGACTGAACAACTATGACTTTGTGGTCGCAGGCGCACTGAGTGAATCAATTACTCAGTCACTGGTTAACCAGAAACGGCTCTATCCTCTCAACAAGGCTTTCGAGGAATACTCGCAGGGACCCGCAAAGGAATACTATACGAATAACCCCGCAGGTAAATTTGTCATGAAGACGCTGACTCTTGAAGACGGCAATTTATACTGGCTCCCCAATACTCAGGCGGACTATTATCAGACGCCGAGTTATATCATCGGTTCTTTTATGTCGGGCATGATCCGCTATGACTGGCTTCAGGCAGTGGGAATGGGGATACCCCAAACCCTGGACGAGTTCTATAACGCACTCATGGCTTTCCAGCAAAATGACCTGAACAAGAACAACGTCAAGGATGAAGTTGCCCAAATCTCCCTGACCGGCTTTGATACCGGCGTTGCCCAGTGGTTCGGACTGGGAACCCAACTCGTATCCATTATTGACGACAAGGCCGTTTCTCCCTGGTATCAGCCGCATGTCCAGGACTATATCACCTATATGAACCGGCTTTATAGCGCAGGGCTTATCCGGGTGGACAGCGAAGGCGGGGCAATGCAGGCAAACCGTATCGCCTATCAGAACAACTGGTCTGCCGAAACCTGGGACGAACCGAGCATCAGTGTTCCCACAGGGGCGGCAAAAGGATACTTTGCGCCGTTTACCCTTCAGGCGCTTCCTGATACATCGCCGCGGGTATGGATGCAGTCGGGATACCAGAAAGATGCGTGTCTGCATTTCATCCCTGCCGGGGCAAAGAATAAAGCAGGCGCGGTCGCGTTAATCGACTATCTGGTTACGCAGGAATATAGCGATCTGACAGAATATGGCATTGAAGGCTATACCTTCACCCGCGACAGCGCCGGGAAAATCCAGATACTAGGCTCAAACCCCAATAATGTTGGTCTGGACGTTGAACTGCGGGCTGCCTATATGCCCTGTATGTGGGCAAACTACAGCATATTGCCCCGCCGCCGAGCAACTGATATGGAAGCTGAACTTGTTTCTGTGGTGAATCTGGGTTATCCCTTAAAGAGGGATTTTATGGTGAATGCCTATAACAAAAAGTATGGCTATGTTCAGGATCGGAACTCATTGATAGCCTTTTCCACCCCCAAAGAAACGGAGCGCATCACCACGATCTCGCCCGATTTGACCACCTATGCAACTGAACTTTTAACAACCCTTATTACCGGTGAAAAAAGCCTTAGCAACTGGAGTACCTACATGAGCGATCTCAAACGACTTGGGCTTGACGAGCTTATCAGTATCTATCAAACCCGCCTTGATCGGGGAAAATAGTGGACAAGTGTTTACAGGGCTATACCACGCTACACGCGGCGGCAAAGCCCTGTAAACCAGACGCTCCGTATGTTTGCGGCACGTACCTACATGCGCCCCCATTACCTCTGCACCCCAATCATGAATAGTTGACATCGAAATCCAGTATTTACGTTACTCTGTTGGTTAGCCTTCCCTTAGGAGGCTCTCCATACTACGTGATGGAGACGCTCCACACTATGTGATGGTTTTTCTCTATGTCGAACTTATGTTGTTAGGGGCATGGTGTGATTCTAGCTAGTACCAATAGCAATGCTCACCGGTAAAAAACCCTCAGCAGTGGCAATAAGGGTTAGCGGCTCCGAGTTCCCGCGTTCCGTGAGCGCGTAGATGACGAGCCGCCCGTGAAACACGCGACGGCGCGGTGCGGAATATGTGTCGCAGTCAGCCAGATTCCCGTTCTCCATGCCCAGCAGTATGCCCGCGCCAGTGAGCGAGACCGTAACGAGCGGCGTTTCCATCACGCAGAGCCGGTTCTGCTCATCAAGCAGCTCCAGCTCTATCTGGACAATGCGATACTTACCGCCATCGTAGTCCGCTACTGGCGCTTTCTCCGCCTGCCATTGGCGCAGACGAAGCTGGGTCGCGGGCAGGGTGGACTCCAGCGTGTCGCTGACTATGTTGCCATGAGGCGCTCTGCCAATAACGCGCAGCGCTCCCCGCGTAAACGGAATCTTCCACAATAGGTATTCGCGGTTTGCAGGTCGTTTCTGGCAACCACAGCTCACCCCATTACAGAACAGTTCGGCTTCGTCGAGGTTGGTATAGCAAACCACTGTTACCTCAGCGTTGGGCTGGTAGTTCCATGAGCGGAACAGTCCGTCGCCCCACTCTGGGCGCAGGCGTTCCTGTTCATAGCCAGTAACGAGGTAGACCTGTGGGGCGTCCTGCCACAGGGTCTTGCGGCGGTAATACCCCACCTTCTCATTACCTGCCAGATCGAGCAGGCCTGCGAGGGAACCGCGTATAGGCCAGCCATAGGCTTCGCCTAAGAAATCAATGCCAGTCCAGAGAAACTGACCGCTGATGTACTCATGGTCAGTTACCGCCTTCCACGCCTGAAGGCTGTGGCTGTTCTCAGTGCCGAGTATGGGTAGACGGGGAAAACGCTGGTGATCCGCCTCGTAAAACTGCTCCTTGTAGTTATAGCCAATGATATCAAACGAGTCGAAAAAGCCTATCCGCGAGGACAATTCAGGGAAAGCGGCGGCGGCAAGCACCGGTCGAGTGCTGTCGTAGCGCTTCACGATGCGGACAAGCTCCATGGCGATAGTGGCGAGGCGTTCCATGTTCGGCTTGTTCTCACTGTAGAGCATTTCCTTCTTGGGCTTGTTCTTGTCGTTATTGCCATGCATCTCCGTAAACAGCGGGTGGCAGTAAGGATCGTTGGGATAGTCAATCTCGTTACCCACGCTCCAGGCAATGATGCTGGGGTGGTTGCGTCCCCGAAGCACCATGTCGGCGAGGTCGCGCTCGTGCCATTCGGGGAAGTCTTCGTAATAACCCTGATGAACCGGCGGGTACACATTATGGCCGTGGAACCATTTGTTCTTACAGCCTTCCCATTCGTCAAAGGCTTCTTCCATCATCATGAAGCCCAGTTCATCGCAAAGCTCGTAGAGAGCTGGCGTGTGCGGGTTATGGCTGGCGCGAATCGCGTTGCAGCCTATTGCCTTGAGCTTTTCAAGTCTGCGCCGGCACACATCAGCCCAGACCGCAGCGCCCAGACAGCCCGCGTCGTCATGCACGCACACGCCTTTGAGCTTGAGCGCCTTGCCGTTGAGGAAAAAGCCCTTGTCAGCGTCAAAACGAATGGAGCGAATGCCAGCGCGCAATGGCGGCGTAACGTAATGCGCGTTACTGGCGCTCAGTTCCAGCCCCACAGGGTAAAGGAACGGCGTCTCTGGCGACCAAAGCTGGGGCGCCGGAATAGTCGCGCGGATCATAAAGGGCTTACTCGTGGAAGGAGCAAGCGTTCCTAGGCTTACTTTTTGCGTAGAGGCTTCGGTTAACGACACGTTGAGGCTGATTTCCACATTGCCCGCCTCGTCGCCGCGCGTATTAAGCGCCTCGCCCGTGATGAGCAGTGTTGCCTCACCGTTTTCGCCCAGCTCACTCGTGATGACAACGCTGTCCTGCGGGATATAGACCGGATCGTGAATCTGCACGGTAACTTTGCGGAAGATACCAGAGCCGGTGTACCAACGCGAATCAGCGATGTCTTCGTGGTTTACCTGTACGGCGATTACGTTTTCCCTGTCTGCGTGAAGGCAGTGGGAAAGCGCATACCTGCCGCGGCTATAACCAGAGGCGCGCCCGCCTAAGTAATAGCCATTACACCAGACCTTACTGTGTTTATACACGCCGTCGAAGTTAAGAAACACCAGCTTCTGCGTGGCGCCCTTTGGTAAGACAAAACAGGTGCGATACCATCCAGTTCCACCCGGCAGATAGCCGGTTCCACTTGAGTTCTGCGGAGAGAATGGCTGAGATATTGCCCAGTCATGGGGGACGATGACCGATTGCCACGCGCTATCGTCAAAATCGCGCCTCCACGGGTCTTGGTGAGACGCGAGACTGAATTGCCAGTCCTGAAGATAAAGAATTTCCATTGATACCAACCTTTTGCCGGAGATTTAGGAAGCTTGCTCCTTGATCCGAACCAGTCCAGTATAAGTAAGTCCTATGAAAAAGTAAGTGGATAGACAGAAGCGCTGGATTTGGCTTATTCTTTATATATGGCAGCCAGTGATAACATCACTATTTATGACATTGCACAAGAGGCCGGCGTTTCTCCGGCCACAGTATCACGGGTACTTACGAAAAAGGCGCGAGTCAGCGACAGAAACCGTATAGCGGTTGAGGCTCTGATTCAGAAGTATAAGTTTCAGCCAAACGTGCAGGCGCGGAGCCTCAGTGATATGCACACCAGAGCGCTCGGTCTCATGGTTGCTGACATCTGCAACCCCTACTACGCGACGCTGGTTGTTGAATGTGAAAAAGCCGCGAACAAGCGTGGCTACACGATCCTGCTCTGCAATATCCTGAACAACAAGGAGCTTGAGAACGCTAACCTCGAAAAACTCTACGCACAGCGGGTCGACGCGATCATTCAGATGGGCTGTAGAACTGACGATCTAGTCTCTGATCCAGATTATGTAACGCGCGTGAACCGCATCAGCCAGAACATCCCCTTCATCACAACTGGAAACCTCGATGGAACTGATTGCTATCACCTCAATATCAACGAAGCAGAGGCCATGAGGCTCGTGTTTGAGTACCTTGTTGCTTATGGTCATCGGGAAATCGCCCTCATCGGCGGTGAAAAACGGGATCGGGCAAGCTATCAACGCTGGCAGCAGTACCTTTATCTCATAGGCGTTAATCACTTACCGTTTCATGAAGACTATGTACAAGAAGGCGGTTTCACTGTTGATGATGGCTATGATTGCCTTCAGCGTCTTTTGCATTGCAGCCGCCTGCCGACTGCGGCCATTGCGCGTAACGATTACTGCGCGGTCGGCGCCTTACGTGCTGCCCACGAACACGGCATCTCCATACCCGGAGACCTGTCCCTCATCAGCTTTGACAACACCTTCCTATCAGAAATCGTTACGCCCCGTCTCACTTCAATTGATTATAACTACGCGGCGTTTGGCAGCGCTCTGGTTGATCTTGCCATCAGCCTCGCTGAAACAGGCAACGCTCCGAAAAACAGCCTCATAAACCCACTGCTCATCGTGCGCGACTCCTGTGCGCCCGCTATTCATACGTGATATTGTTTCAAAATACAAATACAAGACTATGAACGAATCTATAGTGGCTTTCAAAACCAATATAACCTATACCGCGCGAGACCGTGAGCGCGTAAACGCAGCGCTCGCCTTGCTCGAAGACTGGCCAGTGCCTGACCTATTCCATACTCTGGGAACAGCGTCGATTCTGCTCAACCTTGATCTTGACGCAGACGCCGTCATTGCCGCGCTCCTGCTCGACACGCCCCTCTCAACCGTGCGCCAATGGTTCGGTGATCAAGTCGCCATGCTGGTCCAGGGCGTAACCCGAATCGCGGCCTTACCCGCAAAGAACCGTACCCTGCATGAGGCTGAAAACATACGCAAGATGCTTTTCGCCATGGCACGGGACATACGGGTTATCTTTATCAAACTGGCCGCAACACTTTCAGAACTGCGGAATCTGGATCACCTGCCAGAACAACAGCGCAAGAACTGCGCCCAAGCCTGCCTCGACATCTACGCGCCGCTTGCAGACCGGCTGGGCATCGCGTGGATCAAGGACGAACTCGAAGACCTCGCGCTCAAACAGCTTAACCGCGACGCCTATCAGCAGATTAAGGAGATCGTGGCGCGAAAAAGAAACGCCAGAGAAGCCTTCCTCGACGCCACGCGAACCATGGTCATAAAAGAGGCGGATAAACTCGGTCTCAAGATCGAGGTGGAAACCCGTGCAAAGCACTTCTACTCAATCTACCAAAAGATGCGGAAGCGTAACAAAAGCGCGGACGAACTCTTTGACCTCTTCGGCCTGCGTATTCTGTGTAACAGCGTTGAATCCTGCTATACCTTGCTGGGACTGGTACACCGGCTCTGGAAGCCCATTGAGGGACGTTTCAAAGACTACATCGCCATGCCCAAGTCCAATGGGTATCAGAGCCTGCATACCACGGTTATGACTGTTGACGCAGACGGCAGTCTGCTTGAGATACAGATTCGTACTGAGGAGATGCACCATGTCGCTGAAAACGGTATTGCCAGTCACTGGCTTTACAAGAAAGGCTCAACCCATGAAATTGTACGGCCCGTGGATATTTCTATCATCAACAAACTGCGGAAGTGGAGACAGGACGAAGGCGCTGATAACCTGAGTTCCACATCGTTCCTTGATACCATCAAGCGCGAGTTCCTGAAAGACTCGATCTATGTCTTCACCCCTCAAGGGAAAGTGATTGAGTTACCTGACGGCGCAACCGCGATTGACTTTGCCTATAGTATTCATTCGGCAATTGGCGAGCGCTGCGTCGGCGCAAAGGCGGATGGCTCGATTATCCCCCTAAGCCAGAAACTACGGAACACACAGGTTGTAGAGATACTCACATCGCCCAGCGCCCACCCGCACCTCAACTGGCTCTCGTTTGTAAAGACCTCTAAGGCGCGAAGCAAGATACGCGCCTGGCTCCAGCAGAACGACTCCGCGTTCTTAACGCCGCCCGCCGAAGCTCCTGAGCAAAGGCCAATGAGTAAAATGCCGCCACCGTCAAAGACACCGCAAAAGCCCGTGCAGTTAGTAGCAGCCTCTCAGCAGACCAATCAGTTTCTGCGCGTTAAAGTGCAGGATGAAAAGAACATGCTGGTCCATTTTGCCCGCTGCTGCAGCCCGGTGAACGGCGATCCCATTGTCGGCTATGTATCGCGTGGGCGCGGTATCATCATTCACCAGCGGAACTGCTCCAACCTTGCTAACATCAGCGACTTTGAGGAACGAAAGCTGGCGGTTGAGTGGGAGGGAACCACGCTGATACGCCGTTTCCGCATTGAGGCGCGCCTCGCGCCCGACCTTTTTTCCGAAATCGAAGGCGCGATTCGTAAACAGCAGGGCTATCTGCTTGGCGGGCGGCTTGAGAAAGATGCGGAGAAACGACTGAGCGGCGTGTTCACGCTCCAGTTTGAGTCGCCAGACGATCTACGCAAGGCGATTAAGAACATCCGCGCCATTCCATCGGTGTTGTACATTCAGGGGCTTTGATTCGCACGGCGAATGAGACCGTCCGTCAACGTCCGGCGACTTAAGAAGACAGCGTGTCAAGTAACTGACGCTGTACATCCCCTGATGTAGTCAGATTTCACTGTTTGAACAGCAAAATCTCTCATTTTTAGCCAAACCACCTCATCCGTTGATAAGAACTCCTCATCCGCTGGACAGAATACTTTAGGCGGAAGACAGAACGAAGTGAGCGGTGGCAAGAATGAGTTCGCCGGTGGCAAGTTTACGTTGAGCGGTGGCAAGAACGTGTCAGGCGGTGGCAAGAATGAGTCCGCCGGTGGCAAGAACGAAGTGAGCGGTGGCAAGAATGAGTCCGCCGGTGGCAAGAATGAG
The DNA here is from genome assembly GCA_031279205.1 of Treponema sp. Classification (GTDB taxonomy): domain Bacteria; phylum Spirochaetota; class Spirochaetia; order Treponematales; family Breznakiellaceae; genus JAIRMT01. The sequence continues at coordinate 10,045 of JAITIX010000121.1, forward strand.
TCCGCCGGTGGCAAGAATGAAGTGAGCGGTGGCAAGTTTACGTTGAGCGGTGGCAAGAATGAAGTGAGCGGTGGCAAGAATGAAGTGAGCGGTGGCAAGAATGAAGTGAGCGGTGGCAAGAATGAAGTGAGCGGTGG
>JAITIX010000031.1 GCA_031279205.1 Treponema sp.
AACACAGGAAACACGAACAGTCCCATACCCAAAATAAGTGAAAAAACTTTGTTTAACTTCATATAAACTCCTTATCTTTCAATATACAGTAAACTGATACAGAAAACTGGCTATTAGAAGCCGTCGAGGATACCCAGCTTGCCATAAGCGTGATTGTTGCTTAAGAGTTTCCAGGTTACAGGGAAGATTTTAGGACAAGTTTAGCCTTGAAGAACGAGAAGTATACGAAGATCAAACATATTCCCGTTCATACGTTTTAACCCCCTCCTTAACGGTAGGTATCCCACAAGGTAGGGAAGCTAAGGGGCTTAGGTAGGGTGGTGTGTCTGTTCTTCCAACTAGGGTGTGTGCGTTCTTCTAACTAAGTGGGAGTAAGGAGTCTTAGGGCAGCTTCCTAACAAACTGGTATCCGAGATGATTCATGAGCAAGTGGCGGACTCTGCCACGATGTAGGGAGACACTTGCTTAAAGGGTTCGATGTAAGAAATCTTAGGTTTAGCCTAAGGACGGGGTATTAAACGTACTGTAAGGGCGCTGTCGTGCTTCAGAGCGCGTGGTTGAAACAAACGCAAGAAAAAGCAAGACCGCATCGTCTGATGCGGTCTTGCTTGCTGGGCCCACTTGGACTTGAACCAAGGACCGACGGATTATGAGTCCGTTGCTCTAACCAACTGCGCTATAGGCCCGATGTCTATTTTATACCTTGAGGGAGCAAAAAAGTCAAGGGCTGTGCGATACTTTTTATGCGCAATAGACACACCGCGCACAGGCCGCGCCGATATTAAAAATATAATGATAAACGCGCGTGTGAGGCTTTCCTGTATCCTACTTTTGGGATTCTTTGTTTGTCCCTTGCTTAGGGCGGAATGCTTTGCTTATAAACATGAAACCGGCGATAAGTTTCGGATACTCTCTACTGTTGAGGAAGATGTCTATGTCAACCGGCGCTTTGATCATCACTCTGAAATCCTGAACCGTATCGCGGCTGAGGTAAGCGGCGTCAATGCCAGTAATGCGGAACACCGCGCCGTATTCCAGACCGCTGAAAAGGCGGAAGGGGCTGACGGAGGGCTGAGTTTCCAGTGGGCGCGAGAGTATAAGTCCGAGTTTAGTCGCGACAGCTTGGGCTATCTTACCGTAGACCCCTCTTACTTCATGCCTATGGTACGGAATGTACCTGTTTTCCCAAATCGAGACTTGAAGGCTGGCGATACCTGGTCGGCTGAGGGCGCTGAGGCGCACGATTTCCGCGAAACATTCGGGATGGCTGAACCATACAAGATACCCTTCACCGCTCACTATACCTTTCTGGGTGAACGGGAATGGCAGGGACAGCGCTATCCAGCCTTTTCCGTGTCCTACCGCGTGTTCGCTGAGCCGACAACCACGTCCACAACCTTCTATCCAGTGCGGATCATGGGCGCGAGCGATCAGGTGGTATACTGGGACATTGCGCTGGGACAGCCGGTTTTCTATGAGGAATACTTTCGCATGGTTTTTGCCTTGTCCAACGGCAATACTATTGAGTACCGCGGGCGGGCGCAGGCTGAGATCATTGAGGCGGAGTCGATGGATAAGAAGAGTATGGCTGAGGAGCTTGCTGAGGAACTGAGTGAACTTGGTCTTGATAACGATATTTTTGTGAGGAAAACGGCTGATGGAGTAACGCTCAGTTTTGAGAACATCCAGTTTCTGGGAGATTCGGCGGTTTTGCTGCCAGAAGAGCGGGCGAAGCTCAGCAAGATTGGCGAGATACTCCTGCGCCACAGGGACCGCGACATACTGGTGGGTGGCCATACAGCCCTTGCTGGCACTGAGGGAAGTCGGGCGAAGCTCTCTCTTGAGCGGGCATCGGTCGTTGCGGACTACTTGATCGAGCAAAAGGTACGCAGTCCTGACCGTGTTGTAGTTCGGGGCTATGGTGCGGAACAGCCTATTGCGGATAACCGCACTGAGGCAGGGATGCGGAGGAATCGTCGGGTTGAAATTACGATACTTGAAAATTAAATGGCCTCATGGTACATAAGAGTACCCATGAACTATTCCACCCCGGCGAACCTTGCTATCGTAGCCTGTCCAGGCGGTGAAGTGTTTGCCGATGAAGTCATTAGCCACCTTAAGAAAGGTTATCGTCGGAGCTTTGAGCATATTGCGGCTGAATTGGCTGTCCGATACGGACTGGACGCGACTTTTGCGGCAAAGCAGATCAACTTTATCAATGATGTCCATGATCCAGCGCACCACGTGCCTGGGGAGGTCGAGCATTTCCGTATCCCTCATTTCAAGATTCCTACTCGTTTTTCGCTCTTCCCCAATGGCGAGGTCAAGGCGGAACTCATGGAATCAATACGGGGGAAAGATGTCTACCTTGTGCAGGATGTGGAGAACCGTTATCCAGTGAACTTTAACGATGGCACGGTGCGGAAGGTCTTTTCCGTGAACGACCATCTTATGACTGTCTTTGTTACGGTAGACGCGATCAAGCAGGCTGGCGCGGAGCAGGTAACGCTGGTGGCACCCACCTATCCGTATTCCCGTCAGCACAAGAAGAAGGGGCGGGAAGGGCTCACCGCGAGCCGCGTTGGGAAAATGCTTGAGTTTCTGGGCGTAGACCGGATTATCACGCTGGATATCCATTCACGAGAGATCGGGAACTCGTTTAACTATATGCGGCTTGAGAATCTTCACCCAAGCTATCAGATTATCCGCGCACTCTCACAGCTTCCTGATGTGCTTACCGATGATTTTGTTGTGGTATCGCCGGATACTGGCGCGGTTGACCGCAACAAGTTCTACGCGGCGGCACTCAAGAAGCCGCTGGCGCTTCTCTACAAAGAGCGCGACTATTCCCGCGTGTCTAAGGACGCAATGGAGAATAACATCGCGGAGATCAAGCTCCTGGGAGACGTGAGGAATAAGACCGTGTTCATTGTTGACGATATACTGGGAACGGGTGGCACACTGCTCAAAGCCATGACGTTCCTCAAGGAGCAGGGCGCGGGCAAGGTGATAGCCGCGATTGGCCTGCCGCTTTTTTCTGGGGATGCGATCAGCTATTTTGACCAGGCTTATAAGGATGGACTTTTTTACCGGCTCATTGGTACTAACGCCATCTATCACGAAACCCTGCTTAAGCGTGAATGGTACATCAGTGTAAACATCACCAAACTCTTTGCCCAAACCATTGCCCGTCTTCACCAAGGGCTTTCGTTAAGTTCTCTGCTCGACAACCGCGACATCATCGGACAACTGCTTCATAACAGCGAGACTTTACCAGAGGCTTAAGGGGTGAGGCACTGCACCGAGTGTCGGGCGCTCAGTGCTTCAGACCTATGAAATAGGCACAGTTTTGCTTACCTTCAACAAGTAGTCATCTGTCGCAGGGGGCGGTAAAGAGTCAATGGCCGGATCCCATGTGGTATAGAGCGCTTCGACGCGCAAGACGCCCGAAAAATCCAGCGGAACTACGATTTCAAGCGTCAGCGGGTTTGGCGGGCATTCGCCCATGATGAGGGCAAGCGAGTTTTTTTGCTCATTCGTCTCAAACGGCATGGGCGCAGAGTACAGAACCGGTTGACTTCCATCATTTGAATCCAGATACAGGTCAAAACGAACGGGTTCTCCACGCGCCAACAGGTTGATCTGTACTGTCCGCCGCTCAAGAAATACCTCTGTTAAGGTATCTATGGTAAGAAGCTCCGGCGCGGTGCTTCCAGCCTCCTCAATAACATTCCGCCGCTCTGCTTCTGCCATGGGAACCTTGGCCAGCCTGTTCATATAAATCATAAATACCACCAAGCCGACCAGTAAGATGCCTGCCGAGCATTTAAGCCGCCGGATAATCATGGCTCTCCGCTGCCTGTCTATACTCGATATACTTGGCGGTTTCTTAAGCCTGTGCTGATGTTCGGAAAGCGCTTTCGCCCGTTCAAGTATGAACATAAAAGGTAGAATGATGATGGTGAGGTAGAGAGAAATCCAAATATTTTCTAAAAGTATGATGCTGGCGAGTTTTTCGCCGCCAAGGTCAGTCATATTCAGGAATCGGCTGAGACAGAGCATAGGCAGAGAAAAGGCGCAGAGATACGTCAAAAACGGGATTCTGATAAGAGCGCCTAGGGTCGTAAGCAGAAAAACTGGCAGAAGCAATGGTATGAGTGTAATATCAAAAAAGATTGCGATAAACACGCCCAGGGTAACAAAGAGTATTGCGATACTGCCGTAGAAGATGGCTCTTCGCGGTATCCTGAGTACCTGTTGCAGAGGAGAAAATAGGGAAAACAGAAACAGCGCCATAAGTATCTTAAAGCCTGCCCGCCCATGCTCAACAACGCGCGGATCAATGGCGAATAAGTTTGATGCCAACGTGATAAACGAACCGGATACCTTTAGACACAGTATCATAATAAAAACAAAAAGCACGGGAACCCAAATACGCCTCATGAAACTCCCCCACTGCATGAGCCAGCGCTTGCGATGGACTATGGTATAAACGAGCAGAGCAAAAAAGAACATGGCCATAATCAGCGTAAAAAATGTAACAGCCAGTGCCTCCGGGATAATGATAAGGTTCCCAAACAAGTCAAGAATCAGGAAGTGATAGTCAAGATTCTCCATAGTCGGGGTGAGGGACGTGGCATAGGCGGCAAGCGTATCCGCCAGACACTGCGGAGCTATCGCGCCATTGGCCACTCGCAGGCGCTTTCCGGTTTCCAGATAGAGCGCATTGATTTCCTGTGCAGCCGCGTCAGTGATCACATCTGGCCCGTCAACAAGGCCCAGTTTGTATAGTTCGTTGAAACGAACCGCCAGCGTATAAGGGAGGCGCTGGCTTTTGCACAGAGTGTTCAAGCCCTCAAGCGCGTTTCGAGCCGTGATGGTATATGCCGCGCCGTGATGGATAAGCACTTGTTCCGGCGCTGTTTCTATGTCTACATACAGCAAAACCGTGGTTTCAGGACTCTCAAGCGTGGTATACAGGTCTTCCAGCCCCAGATGGGGACGACTCTGCTCTTTTGGCAGCTTCGCCGTCTCATCTCCCAGAAAGGCAATGAGAACAGGTATTGAAAGAAGCTCGCCCTGTGCGTGGATTGCTTCAATAAACGCAAGGCCAGCCTCTATGCCAAACGAAAACGCGCCTTCTGAAGCCTTAGTTCCCACAAATGGGATCGCCAATATCAGCCGTGTGCCAGCAACTCTAGCCTCCGAGGTTTCTGGATCAAAGCTAACATAGATTGATGAGCCAAAGCCTCCTGCGGAAAACAGAGAACGTTCTTCAAACGGAAGCTCGCGGGCATTGAGCGCATCAATCAGCGCCTCACGGCGTTCCCGTTCCAGCACTGTGTTGGATAGTGGCAAACGGGACGTCTGTGCATGGAGGGAAATAAGCGATAAGAAACAGAAACATAGCAGTAGTGAACGTTTGATTGAGATCATCGCCTAACAACCATCACACAGGTCGTTCCGGTATGTCTGGCAGGGGCGGAAACACAGCCTGTATACCAGAATCGTGGATGTGCGGAGCAATCACTAGGGGGATGCCGAAGACGGCTTCAAGAATATCTTCCCGCAACACTTCGCTCGGCCTGCCCATTGCCACAAGCCCGCCCTTACCCACGAGCATGACGCGATCTGCATAGAGGCTGGCAAGGTTAAGATCATGGAGGCTCACAATGGCGACGCGACCAAAGGCGGTCATTGAACGCACCAGATTCATCACCATGTACTGATACTTTGGGTCAAGGTTATTGGCCGGCTCGTCTAGCAGGAGCAAGCCCGCCTCCTGAGACATGGCGCGGGCAATGAGTACCCGCTGAAACTCGCCGCCCGACAACTCAGTTACCGCACGATGCTCAAAGCCAGATAAACCAGCGGAACGTATCGCCTTTCCCACAATGGCCTTGTCTAAGACCGCCGTCTGTCCTGTGTTTTGCGCCGCGCCCCTCTTAAAAAAGCCATGGTGGGGAAAACGCCCCTGGTTCACCAGCTCCTCAACCGTGAAACCCCAGTCAGATGTGGCGCTTTGAAAGAGCAGACTGATTTTCATGGCCTTTTCCCGCTTACTCATAAGCGTAATGTCCCGTCCATCAAGCAGCGCCGTGCCAGCCAGTGGTTTTAAAAGCCCGCCAATGGTTTTGAGGAGCGTGGTTTTTCCACTCCCATTAGGCCCGGTCAACGCGATCAGTTCGCCCGGCTTAACGCTAAGGCTCAGGCCGCTCAGGATCGTCTTTTTACCAAAGCCTATGGAAAGCCGCTCCAGTTCCAGCCGGGAGACAAGTTTCAGGGTATCCATGGTTATAGGCGTCCAAGGCGTCGGCCGTGGCGGATAAGAAGCCAGATAAAGAACGGCGCTCCACATAAAGACGTGATAATGCCGATGGGCAACTCAAGGCTGCCCGCCGCACTTCGCGCCACGCAGTCCGCCACAAGTACCAGCAAAGCTCCGGCAAGCGCGGAACTGGGCAGAAGCCGTTTGTGCGAGGGGCCAATGAGGAGGCGCATGGTATGCGGGGCAATGAGTCCCACAAAGCCGATGACGCCGGAGGCGGAAACAGCGGCGGCTGTAGCAAGCGCCGCGCCAAACGCGATGACGGCGCGGGTTTTGCGTACCTCAACCCCCAGGCTCTCAGCCACCTCTTCACCCTGTAAAAGCAGGTCAAGGGGACGGGCGTGCAGAAACACGATGAGACATCCAAGCGCCATCACGGGCAGAGCCGCTGGCAAGAGCGGCCATGTGGTTCCGTTAAGGCTGCCCAGAAGCCAGAAATACACCCGCTGAAACGCCTGATCCTTCAGTAGGAGTATGAGCGAAAGTAGGGAGGAAAAAAGCGCGCTGAGGGCTGTTCCCGCAAGCAGGAGCGCAGTCGCAGGCGGCGGATTACCCGCGCTTCGCGCTATGGTAAAGGCAAGAGCAACCGCTATCAACGCGCCGCAAAAGGCGCAGAGCGATATTGCCGAAATTGGCCCCATAAACGTCAGTCCCGCGCTCACGGCAATGGCTGCGCCCAGAGCCGCACCCGATGACACGCCTATCACATACGGGTCTGCCAGCGAGTTGCGAAAGATACCCTGAAACGCCGCGCCTGATACCGCAAGAGCCGCGCCCACCGCCATTGCCAGAATCAGACGGGGAAGCCGTATCTCAAACAGAATAAGCGCCGTTGTTCCCTCCGGGTCGCGCAACGCCTCAACAAGCTGCGCCGGGCTAAACAACACCGAACCAAGCGCCAGACCTGTCAGAAACGCCGGTATCAGACACAGAGTGAGAATGAGCAGCAATGGAGAAAAACGCTTCAGCAGTTGGGCGCTCCTTACAATAAAACCAGTTCAGTTCGCGAACAAAATATTGGCAATCGCCAGCACCGCATCAGCAAGGCGCGGACCGTAACGGTAGAGCATATCCGCGCTTACCAACGCCACCTGCTTATCCCGCACCGCAGGCAAAGCAGACCATCCAGGACGCCGCGCAAGCGCCTGCGGCTCGATAATCACCCCATGATCGTCCCCCGCAAGAATCCACGCAGGCCGGCGCAGCAGCACCTGTTCCGTACTCACCATAGGCCAGCGTTCACTTAGGTCCTCAAAAATGTTCCTCCCTCCAGCCAGACTAATTGCCTCGTTGATAAAAGTACCGCCGCCGGTACTCATAAGCGGATCATCGGTCAGTTCCCAGAACACCCCAGGCCGCTCCCGATTCCCACGCCGCGCCTGCGCCTGCGCCACCTTGACGCGCATACCAGTAACCACCCTGGCCGCGCCTGACTCATGCCCCGTCAGCCGGCCTATAGTTTCGATGGTCATGTAAACCTGAGCAAAGCTGGATGGCTCAACCGCGAAGGATTTAATCCCAAGCTCATCAAGCAAGGCAATGATGCGCTCGTGCATCTCACCGGACACAATAACCAGGTCAGGCTTAAGCACCACAATCTGTTCAACATTAACCGTGATGCCGGAAAATCCGCCCACCTTAGTCCGACTCGCGGTTTCCGGCGGATAGTTGCAATACTCCGTAACGCCCACAACCTGCGCCCCAGCGCCAATCGCAAAGAGAATCTCCGTAACGCCCGGACTGAGGCTTATAATCCGCTGTGGAATCGCGCTAAGACTCACCCGCCTTCCGAGAACATCGATTATGTTGATAGAAGTTTGCGCGTAAAGCACGCTTTGCAGCGCACAAAGTACGCACACTAAAAACAGATACTGTATCTTTTTCATGGGAATAATGGTACTGGCATAATGTTATTTATTCAAGCAAAAGATTACATCATACCCCTCAATATCCCAGATTCCCCTGCCAATTTAGATGACGTCATGAGGCTTAAGTTTGCCGTCATTGTAATAGCCGTCTGCCGGGCAGATACCTCTCATTCCAGAGACTGACCATAGGAAATTGTTGTACGAATCTTGACGATAGTACCTGTCCCGTTATTGAATTCATGCGTAACAGTAGGGTAACCTAAACCTGTTCTGGAGGACGAACCTTGATTAACGGGGAGAAAACCAGAGTCGGACATACTTTGGTTTCAATTACGCACAGTGGCGTATGGGGATTTTAGCCAAAACTCTGCCATTCCCGCGAATGACGGTGTTCGTTTTATATACCGGTTATGTGATATAATAGGTAAGCAAGACGCTATTTACGACGAGTGTTCCGCTCCGGCCTACACGATGGCTTCTTCCCAATACCGCCAAGCCGCAGACAACAACCGCTAAGCCGCAGACAACAACCGCTAAGCCGCAGACAACAACCGCTAAGCCGCAAACAACAACCGCCAAGCCGCAAACAAAAACCGCTAAATCACAGACAAAAACCGCCAAGCCGCAAACAAAAACCGCCAAGCCGCAGACAACAACCGCTAAGCCGCAGACAAAAACCGCTAAATCACAGACAAAAACCGCCAAGCTATGGACAACAATCGCTGACTGGCAGATAATAACCGCTAAATAGAAAAGCAATAGAGAGGAGATTTTTACATGGCTCATACACAAGATTTTATCCCCTCGCGGGACGCAGAATTTGACGGCTGGATGGCGAATTTGACCGGGTACGTGGATGCTAAAGTTAGCGCCGGGGCATGGACGCACATTCCGGCAGACAAGGTAACCGCGCTGAAACAGCGCGACATAGACTGGCACACTGCCTATGGCAGGATTACCGGCCCTCATACTTCGGTTGACACGGAGGCAAAAAAAGACGCCCGCAAAACGGCGGAGGCTTTTATCCGCCAATTTGTGGCGCAGTATTTGAAGTTTGACCCGGTAACCAATGAAGACCGGAAGGCGATGAACCTGCACAACAAGGGTAAAACTCACACTGCTATTGGAACGCCGGCAACCAGAACTTTGATTACCGACCTCAAGGCGTTGGGGGGCTTTCAGGCCGAAATCCGTTTTCAGGACGAGGCAACCCCCAATAGCCGCGCCAGACCCTATGGTTACAACGGATGTCTTTTGAATTATGCGGTGGGAGCGGAAAAGGTAACGGACTACGCCGCCTTGATGCAAACGAAATTGATGACCCATTCCCCCTTTGTGCTGTCTTTGCCGCCGGAAGCGGAAGCGAAATTTTTGTCATGCGCAGCGCGCTGGCAAAACGAGCGCGGAGACTTAGGCCCCTGGGGAGAAATTCAGCACGTTGTAATCGCGTAACAGAAACAGTATCTGGCAAAGACGGCGTGGACAGGGATTGCTTCCCAGCCCACGCCGCGTTTTTTGTAGCGATAGCTTTATCTGAAGTCATTGCTCCCGCGCCGCCCCGCCATCCGCGCCGGGGATTTTATATAACCTGATGCGCACACCCGCCGGCCTGAATTTTTCCCGCTGCTTATAAAACAACCTCAGCCCCGGCCTTAACCCGCCGCTCAATATCCCGCCGGGGCGGCTCGCCGAATTGCCGCTTGTATTCCCGGTTGAACTGAGTCGGACTTTCATAACCCACCGCATAGGCCGCCGTTTCAGCGGCT
>JAITIX010000106.1 GCA_031279205.1 Treponema sp.
AGCACCCGAAGTGGACGATGATGACAAGCAGATTATCCTCACAAGAGATGCGCTTAGCGGTATTTTTAATACCGTGTATCCACTTCACCATGACAGTGAAGATAGTTCGGAGGAATCGCTGGACTACAGTCCGGCAGAGGAAACCTCGCCGGAACTTGGTCTCATTGGCGAAAGTTCGCTGGATGAAACACTGCTTGACCTTGATGATGAGTGCCTGCACATCGTTGAGGATGTAGACACCGATGAAATGAAAAAACTGTATGAAGAGGGCATTAAACCTCTGACACCAGCGCCAGAGGATACGAGCTATCTTGATATGTCGCTCTCTGACACGCCTGATTTGTTCAACACGGTTATAGATGAGCTGGTTTTTTCTGAGAAGTCTGAGAAGCTTGAAGAGCTTCCTCTGGAAGAGCCATCGCCAGAGCATATCAAAAACCTCTCGCTTGGCGTCTCAGATACCACGACAGAAGTGGAGCGTTCTGATGAACCGTTCATTGATGGTTTGCTGATCGATAATGATTCTACGAAGGACATTTCAATCGAACTGGATACAGAGCGCCTTCATGCTGCCTATTATGGAGAAGAAGATGAGCTTCTTGAGTTAGAGGAATATGAGGACGAAGAGAATGACGTGGATCAAGGCATTGAGGATATTCTCATGGCGAAGAACTGGGAAGATGCTGTTGAAGAGACGAGTACCGGCGCGCCGCGTGCCAATGAACCTACGCCTGAGCCTGGGCAGAAAGAGGAGCCTGAGAAAGAGTTCGCCAATCTCAGCGAAACCTCAGTTTCCTCTTCAAAAGAGTCTTATGATAATATAACGAGCTATCTGACCCGTGAGTTAAAACGTATCTTAGCTTACATGGATCAGGTTCTGGATTCATTGCCTGATGATAAAATTGAGGCGTTTACCCAATCTGAACATTTTACGACCTATAAACAAATCTTTAAGAATCTGGGACTCTCCTGATGGGGCTTTTAAGTAAAGCCATTCTCAAAGCGCGTTTTGAAGACAGGGCTGAAACACCGCTTACGCGGGACGGGATCGAAGCTGGCGTCGTTGCATACCACGCAAGCCATACCGTGTTTCAAGCCATTGTGTTTGAGCTGCCGCTGTACCACGATGCGGCTTACGACACGCGAAAGCGCCTTGCCTCTATGGTATCATCTTTGGGTATCGTGATTCCCTTGAACAGCGCGCCTGTTGCACGCGATCTGGCGCTCTTCCCCCGTAAAATTGACTGCGAGCTTGTCATACACCGGCTGGTCAAAAGCCTTGGCGTGGTGAGTCCGCGATCTTTTGAGGCAAACAGTCCTGAACATGCCCTCGCGCTCTTGGAACCATTTATAACGTGAGTTCGCCTGCAGTGGGCAGTGGTGTCAGACGCTTTGGTGTGGTGGTGTGTGGGTGGAACACTGCCAATGATACGGTCGGATCGAACTCACGTTAATTTTAGGGAGAAAAGGTCGATGAGTAGTATTCCATCGCTTCACGCGCTTCATTCTCGTTACAACCCTGTTGCTGAGGCGGAACGTTATGTCAATTCCCTCAGACTTAGGGATGAAGCGAGTTGTTTCATTCTAATCGAGCCGGGTCTGGGCTACCTTATCCCATTCCTGCGGCGAAAGCGACCGGATGCGCGACTTATCATGCTCCACGTGGCTGAACCCGATGACGCGCCTGTTCCAGAAACCACGTCCATACCAGCATGGAGTCCTGAACATGGCGAGCCGCTTCAGCGTTTTCTTGAAAACGAAATAGCGGTCGGGGCCACGGCTATTCAGATTATTGAATGGCGACCCGCGCTGGCAGTGTATGGCGAGCGCTATCATGGTCTTCTTGAGGAAACAGTGGAATTCATCAGGCGGCTTGATGCTGGTGAACGAACCCTTCGCCAGTTTGGAAAGCGTTGGTTCAGTAACTTTTTCAGGAATCTGCGCCTCTTGATGCACTATACTTATCCACGTTCCCTGCTCCACACACCGGTCATCGTTACCGGCGCGGGACCGAACCTTGAAAGCGCCCTTCCCCTGATATGGGAACAAAAGTCGCACGATCCCACGCTGATTTTCGCTGCCTCATCAGCAACACCAAGCCTGCTTGCCGCTGGGCTTACCCCAGACTTTGTTATTAGCACAGATGGCGGCTCATGGGCGCAGTGCCACCTGTATGAATCTTTACGGGATAGCATACGCACACATGCGCGCGTTCCCTTCATTCTGGCGGTGAGCATGAGCGCCGCGCTTCCTTCCCAGTGCGCTGAGGTCCCGCTCTTGCTTATGAGCGATACGAGTCAATGGCAAAGCCTGATTCTGCGCGGGTTAGGTCTGCCGTTTGTCAGCTTGCCCCAGCGGGGAACCGTAACCGCATCGGCTCTGGACCTGGCGTTCTGTCTCACGAGCGGCGACGTGGTGATTAGTGGCACTGATCTTGCGGTGAATGACATACGCATCCACGCCCGTCCCTACAGCTTTGAACGCCTGCTTGAGGAAAGGGCCAGCCACTTCTTGCCACTGTATACTCAATACTTCACCCGCTCAAGAGCTATCGTCGAGGGCAAAAGTCACGATGTCTACGCCGCATGGTTCAAGGCGCATATTGATTCCTACTCAAGCCGGCTCTATTCGCTGGGGAAAAACAGCTCGGTATTCAGTAACGCGCCGTCATGTACCACACGGGACCGGGTGCAAAAAGCCACGGCTGCCAAAAGCGCTGATGGCAATGTTTGGGAGATGGCGCGTTTCTCGCATCCCAATCCGGTTAAGGCTGGGGTCTCGCTTCTGCTCAACACGCTTTCCTCTAACGCTGCCATTGGCGTGGCTATCAAACGGGAACTGGTTCCACTCCTGTTTCCCGATAGGTCTGGTAACGCGCCCGACACTGTTTCGTTAAGCGAACTTACGGACGCGATACGCATCCTGACCAAGCTGGATAGTTCCCATGCTTGAACAAAACCTTATTGCCCTGTCGCGGACAAACACAGAACTCCGCGACCGCCTTATCGCGGCAAAAACGAATGCGTCTTTCTATACGTTTTTACCGTCCCGTTCAGGTCAGCTCATTCCTGCATGGCGCGACAAAACCAAAAGCGCGCCTCCCAGGGCATTACACTCGCTGGTTGACCCGAAACGGGAAGCTGAGCGCCTCCTCAGTGTATGCAAGGACGAGGGCTTTCTCGTGTTTTTGGGACTAGGAGGTGGTTTTGCCATTGAGTCCGCCCTGACGCGACCTGATACCGAGCGTGTTCTGGTCATTGATTATGGTATAAGCGGTATCGTGGAACTTTTTGGCGCCAGAGACTATACCGCGATACTGGGCGATCCGCGTGTGCTTCTGCTAATAGATGCCCCACCACCGCTTATCGAGCAGGCTATTCTTGACGAGTATAACCCGGCTCTTGCCGGTGGAATACGGGTCATGCCCCTACGAAGCAGAACCGAGTTTGATACAGCGTGTTTTAACACAGCACTCGACGCCATTCAACGCGCCATTAACCTCGTAAGTAACGACTATTCAGCGCAGGCATTTTTCGGAATGCGCTGGTTTTCAAACATTGTCCGTAATATCCTCAGTATTGACGCTCAAGATGCGCCTTTTCCGGCTGTCAAACATGTTTCGATAGCAGCAGCGGGTCCTTCGCTTGATATGCAGCTTCCTCGCCTTGCTGAAACGCGGAACAATACGTTTCTCCTGGCAACTGATACAAGCCTTCCAGCCCTGCTTCTGGCTGACCTTACACCAGACGCGGTTGTCTCCATTGATTGCCAGCACATCAGTTATTTGCATTTTATGGGTGGATTGCCCTGTCCGCTCTACCTTGATCTGGCAAGCCCGCCGCTTGTCGCGTCTTGCTCACCTCACCCTCGCTTCTTTTCCAGCGGTCATCCCCTGACCCGCTATGTTTCGCGCACGTGGCGTCCCCTGCCCGCAGTGGACACATCGGGCGGGAACGTTACCTACACGGCTCTGTCCCTCGCCGACAGTCTTGGGGCTGAGGTGATAGCGCTCTACGGCGCGGACTTCGCCTATCCCTTTGGACAAACGTATGCGCGGGGAACCTATATCAACCCCAGCTTTGAATGCCGTCAAACCCGCCTCGCCCCTTATGAATCGCTTGCTTCAGCCTTCCTGTACCGTAGCGGTGCCCTCAAACGGGTACACCGGAAAAATAGCTGGTACTATGAAACGCCGCTTCTCACCATGTACCGCACTCGCCTTAAGGTAAAGGCTGAAACACTTCACGCCACTGTTGAGTCGGTGGATGGACTCGGCGCGCCCATTGAAATCCGGCAGTCCGCGCAACGTCCCAAGCCAGCCCCGCTCTTCGAGCCGAATCACACGGCGCGTGCATACTTAAGCGCACCGGCGTTTCTAGCCAGCTATTGCGAGCGTATTAAGGCACTCCCTTGCGTAAGCAGCGGCGTGTATATCAAGCGCATGGATGCTGAATTGCAGCTTGTCTTTGCCACGCTTTTGCCCCTTGCCGCCGCGATCAAGCGCCGTAACCCTCAGCTTCATGCCGCTGAGATCATTGAACAGAGCCGTATCTGGAGCATCAGTGAGATTGAGCGTGTCTGCCTTTCTTCGACTCATCAATGGTCTTAGGCAGAATCAGGTTAAGTACGATGCCCACCACTGTTGCCAGTGCCACGCCACCAAGCTGGAATACCATGTCTGACCCCACCGGAAACTTCAGCATGCCGCCGCCAATGCCAATCACGAGAATCACAGACGAAATCGTCAGGTTCCGCTTGTTTTTATAATCAACGCCGCTTTCAACAATGGTTCTCAGACCGCTTGAGGCAATGAGTCCGTACAAGAGCATGGAGATACCGCCCATAACCGGATTGGGGATAGTCTGAATCACCGCGCCAAACTTCTGTATAAGGGACAGAATCAGGGCGATGATCGCCGCGCCGCCTATAACCCACACACTGTACACTTTGGTGATAGCCATGACACCGATGTTTTCGCCATACGTGGTGTTGGGCGGTCCACCCCAGAACGCAGCCCATGCAGTCGCAAGCCCATCGCCGGTGAGGGTTCGATGCAGTCCCGGGTTTTTATAAAAATCCCTCCCCACCACCCGCGAGGTAACAAGGGTATCGCCCAAATGCTCGCAGACTGTGGCAAGGGACACTATGATGAACGTTACAATAGGCACAAGCTGGAACTCTGGAACCGCGAAACGCGGAAGTCCAAACCATGCGCTCTCCCGCACCGTGTCAAATCTGATAAGCTGATACGCAGGAAAGAAGAAGCCCATGATAAGCGTGAAAAGATAGCCTCCCACAAGACCCAGAAGTATCGAGACTGTGTTAAAAAAGCCCTTGAAGAAGATTGTGGCAATCACGGCAAGGCCTAGGGTAAAAGCCGCGATGGAGAGGCTTACGAGGGAATAGTTCCCGGCGGCGTCATTCATTGCCGACGACATGGCGGTCGGAGCGAGGTTAAGACCGATAACGATGATTACCGAGCCAATCACCACTGGCGGAAGAGCGCGGTCGAGCCATTTGGTACCGGACAGCTTTATGACTATTGCCACCAGACAATAAAAAAGCCCAGCAGCAACGGCACCGCCGAGCGCGCTGGGCATCCCATACACTTCGCGTATCCCAATTAGGGCTGGGATAAACGCGAAAGACGAGCCTAAAAAGGCTGGTACTTTCGCTCCGGTAATCGCTATATACAGCAGGGTTCCTGTTCCCGCCGTGAAAAGCGCGGTCGAGGGCTGTAAACCGGTAAGAAGCGGCACAAGAATGGTTGCGCCAAACATAGCGAATACATGCTGGAAACTGAGTGGGATCCAGCGGGAAAGCGGGGGTCGTTCATTGATCCCCAAAACTGTGGCATCTTTCATGCCTCTACATTACTGATAAGCCTATTCTGTGTATAGCTCGCGTAAACGCACCGATTCCGCGCCCAGCTCATGCTCCACGTAGCGATCCGCACCGCCAAACTTTTCATCAATAACCTTGAACGCTGTCTCAAGATACTCACGCCGTATGCTCATAACTGGTTCAAGGTGCGGCTCATCCTTAACCCAGTCCTTCGTATGTTCCTTGAGGTAGACTGCGGAAAGCAGATAGTCCGCGTATATCGTCTCCCGCTCCACACCAAGCGCGTGATAGATGAGTGCGGCGGCAACGCCAGTGCGATCCTTGCCTGCCGAGCAATGAAACAGGAGTGGCGTATTCGCGGCATCGCTCATCAGCCGAAACAACTCACGGTACTGAGGACGCGCCGCTTCCACGATGATGGCGTAAAGGTTCATCATAAACGCCTCGCCGGACATATCCTGCCCAACGCGGGATAGTTCTAGCAGACTGCCCGCATCAATGGGTAGAGCGACCTGTTGCCGAAGTCCGAGTGGTCTTATATCAGGATGTTTTCTGGCTTCTGACAGGCCTCGGAAGTCCACAATGGTTCTAATGCCCCACGCCTCTAGTGCGGCTTTGTCATTCGCGCTCGCAACACAAAGCTCGCCAGCACGATAGAGACGCCCAAAACGCACGTGCCGCTTGTCCTGCGTCTCATAGCCGCCCAAGTCGCGCGTGTTGTACAGTTTTTCCAGCGGGATAAGCCGACCCGCCTCGGTTTCAATGTGTGTCATGCCTCATCATAACGGGAAACCCGTGTCTCTGTCCTCCTTAACTATTCATAAACAAATCTTGTATACTTTCCTCTATTGTTATGGAATTCACAGAACTTAATTTACACCCCGACCTCCAACGGGGTATTACCGAGTCGGGTTACGTTACCTGTACACCGGTTCAGGAGCAAGTATTAGTCCATGCTTTTGGAGGGCAGGACCTTTACGTTCAGTCTCAGACTGGAACCGGAAAAACCGCCGCATACCTCATTGTGATCTTTCAGCGACTCCTGAACGAATCGCCTCTCCATGGGAAAAAGGCGCTCATCATGGCTCCTACCCGCGAACTGGCCGTGCAGATCGAGGAAGAAGCCAAGATTATCGGCAAATATCTGCCGTTTAAAATCGGCAGCTTTTACGGCGGAGTCGGTTACGGGGTACAGCAGAGACTGCTCAGGGATAACGCGCAGGTTCTGGTGGGAACCCCAGGACGGGTACTTGACCTCAGTCAGAGTGGCCAGATGAACCTCATGGATATCGCGTTTCTCGTGCTAGATGAGGCGGACCGTATGTTCGATATGGGTTTTTACCCTGACCTGCGTAAGCTCATCAAAGTAGTGTCACCGCTTGATCAGCGTCAAACAATGCTCTTCAGCGCCACACTCAATGCCTGGGTCAAGAACCTTGCGTGGGAATACACCAAGTCTCCCTTTGAGATCGCTGTTGAGCCTGAATCAGTTACGGTTGAAGAGGTTGAGCAATTCCTTTTCCATGTGCCTTCTGAAGACAAGATGAAACTACTTCTGGGTATCATGAGAAAGGAACAGCCGGAAAGCGCTGTGATTTTTTGTAACACAAAACGTTATGCAGAGATTCTGGCAAAGCGTTTGCGACTGAATGGCTTTGAATGTGAGTTCATCATTGGTGATCTGCCTCAATCAAAGCGCCTCAAGATCATTGAGGATGTTAAGGCTGGTGTAGTGCGTTACCTTGTGGCAACTGATGTAGCAGCGCGTGGACTGGATATTGAGGGTCTGAGTCTAGTGGTGAACTACGATCTGCCGACAGAGACTGAAAACTACGTTCATCGTATCGGACGCACAGCCCGCGCCGGTAAAACCGGCAAGGCCATTACCCTGGTGAGCGAGCAGGACGTGTATGAACTTCCCGCAATAGAAAGATACATCGGTAAAAAAATTCCGTCGGAGACGGTCGGCCCGGAGCGCTACGGAGAAGACAAGAGCGAGAGTGTACAGATTCATACTGATTTTTACGAGGAACAGCGATTTCACGGGGAAGAACGTGGTGGTCGTGGACGGAGTGTGGGAAAACGCAGGAACGAAAGTGGGCAACGGCGCAACCCAGAACGCTTCGCTCAAAGCGGTTCCAAAAACAACGCGCAAGGGCGTCGCACTCGTGGCCATGAGCAGCGTAGCGCTACAAAACGCGGCGCTGTACAAGTCCGAACTGAAGCCAGAAGTGTGGAGCAAGTGGATGGATGTAACCTGAGTAAGCTGTCGTTCGATGAGCGCATGGCCTATTACCGGCAGAAGTATGGCGAGGCCAGTGGGCAGGATGGACGGGGTAAACGGTGGCGCAAAAAGCCAGAACAGGAGCTAACACGAATCGCCCCAGTAGAACCGCAAACCGCGCCATCTCTTGCGCCAGTAGCCCAATCGCCAACAGAGGCTGAGATAAAGCCTATTCAAAAAAAAGGAGTCTTGTCTCGTATTTTGGATTTGTTCAGAAAATAAAAAATATCCACCCAAAAGCCAGCGCGTCGGCATTTACTTTGCAGGCAGGTGCTGGCCTTCTTGTGTCTTCACCAAAATACCAGAATGCGTCTGGCGTCTGTGTCTGACCCCTTTCCTTTCACCTTCAAAGTATCACCTCTTTGCTGTGTCTGACCCTCTTCCTTTTTTGGTTGTGTCTGACCCCTGTGTTCCCTTCTTCCCTTCTAGCCCACAACGACTTTGCCGAGGAAGAATAGCTCCAGAATAGCTCTCCGTGGGATATCCACTACATCCATCCTTCTGTGCCGGTGGTGGTATAAGCCGCCAAACTCCCAATCCT
>JAITIX010000118.1 GCA_031279205.1 Treponema sp.
GGCTTCTTCTGCTTTTTCCGCGAGAAACACTGTTACCTCAGTATCGTTCTTGAGCATCTCAAGCGGGCTGTTCCCCCAGCCCAGTGCAATGTGTACCACAGCGTCGCAGCCTTGAAGCGTCTGTTCCATAGTGGCGTGGTCAAAGATCTTACCCTTTACCAGACGTACATTTTTCTGTTCCCCAATCTGGGGAATTCGCTCCGGCGTCCTTGTATACACCACAAGGCTATGCCCGGCAGCCAATAACACTTTGCTTACATATTGCCCGATGTTACCGGTTCCACCGGTGATAAAGATTTTCATGCGATAACTCCTTAAGCATAGGAGGGAGGACAACCCGCGTCCTCCCTCGTTATATAGCAACGCCGTTTACTTTGCGCCTGTGCCGTAAATCTTGTCGAGATCGTTAAGCACCTGCTGACCACCGGCCTTCAGATAGTCCTGAACAAAAGTGTCGAAGTAGTCCACCGGACGCTGTCCCGTGATGATTTCCGTGAATGCCTGGTCAATAATCTTCTCCAGAGAAGCGCCGTAATCAAGCAGACTCTGGGGCTGCTCAGCCTGCATAACGCTCTCCATCAGGTTTCCACTGGCTTTATACTGACCCATGATGATGGGCATGGAACCACGGGTGTTGTACTGTCCCCACCGCCCGTAGGTATCCGCGTCCTGAGCAATCGGGTTGGCTTCAAAGGCAACAATCCGGTTGTAGTAATCCTTGAACGTCGGGGGAAGTGCGCTTGAGTCCCGCTTGTTCAAAGCCTCGGTCATGATGGGCGTCAGACGCACTTCCACTGACTCTGAGACCCATGTAGGGGCGAAACGGTATTGCTCCTGATCGTTGTACACAGCCCGATCAGCGTCGGAAGTCCAGTCGTTGTTAAAAGCCATGTAATGGTTCACCAGCTTGATCAAGGCTTCATGGTTCTTCACGCGGGAATTGATCACCACGATCTCTCCAGACGCCTTATTGCTGTTATACCCATACTTAGGCGTATAGCCGGCTTGCGTGGGGATTGGGTAAGGATAGGTAACAGCCCAGTTATTTTCAGCAGTGTAGGCATAATTCCACGGCGACCAGGTTCCCCAGTTGGGACCATAAGCCATGCCAAAGCGCCCACGGGCAATATCCTGCTGAACCTTCGTCAGATCAGTCGTGATGAACTCCGGATCAATGAGACCTTCCTGATACATCTGCTGGAGTACCCGCAAGGCTTCCTTTACTTCAGGCTGAATGTAGGGTGAGGTGATCTTGCCATCCTTGCCCGCGTAGTACATATCGTAGCCGTGGTTTGGGATGCCAAAAGCCGACAGCAAGCCCCCGATAGTGCCGTGGTCCCGTACATTGATCATCTTCTGCATACCCAGACCATAGGTGTCGTTCCTGCCGTTACCGTCCGGATCGTTGAATGTGAACGCACGCGCCACAGCAACCATCTCGTCCACGGTTTTGGGTGCTTGCATACCAACCTTCTTGAGCCAGTCATCACGCACCCACAGAAGTGGAGCCATCTGCTCATTGCCGTTGAAGGGCGGAATGCCGTACATACGACCATTCACCGTAACGTACTCAAAAGCCCCAGGGTAGCGTTGAAACAAGGACTTGAGGTCGTCTCCGGCGTATCGTTCAAAGGCGTCGGTGATGTCCGCCAGATAGCCAGCTTCAACCGCCTGCCTAAACTGACGATAGTCATCGATACGCAGTAGGTCAGGCAGATCGCCAGACGCCAGATACAGGTTGAGCTGATTCCGGTATGCCTGAGTCTCATAGTTCGCGGTGAATGCTACGTTGATTTTGATGTTCAAGTCCTGCAAAATCTTCCGAGACCAGATGTTGTTATCATAAGTATCACCATTGAAGAACTTCTGCACAGACGACGAGTTCACGCCCCAACTCAGGCTGAGGGTCTCGTTGTACCTTCCCACTGGACCTGGCTGGGCGCTAATCACCGCGCCTCCACCCTTGCCTGTTTGCGATGAACTGCCGGATGCCATAGCAAACGCCGCCAGCCCCATAACCATTGCAGTCAACAATAAAACCTTTTTCATAAAAACCTCCAAAATATATAAGTAAGGAATAACCCCATACTTCCCTGATTAGCCCTTCACACTCCCCATCACCAAGCCGCTGGCAAAATACTTTTGCAGAAACGGGTATACACAGAGAATTGGTATCGTTCCCAGAAAGAGTTGGGCGGCGGCAGTAGTGCGCGAATCAATCAGCGCCAAAAGGCTCAACAGAGCCTGACTAACGTTGCTGGTATTGGTAAAGAAGGTCTCTGGCTTCAGCACCACAGTTTGCAGGTAGGTTTGCAGGGGGTAATGTTCCACCCGCCCCATGTAGATGAGACCGTCGAACCAGCTATTCCAGTGTCCGACAAAGGCAAAGAGCGCCACTGTAGCGAGAGTAGGCGTGGACACAGGCAGTATCACCCGCCACAAGGTCTGAACGTGGCTCGCGCCATCAATGTACGCCGCCTCGCAAAGCTCCCTGGGCAGACTCCGCATATAGTTCATCACTACCAGCATACTGAACACCGGCAGCGCTCCGGGCAGCACCAGCGCCCAGAGCGTGTCGCGGATACCCGTATAGCGCACCACCAAGTACGAAGGAATCAGCCCCCCGTTAAACAGAATAGTAAGCACAAAAAACCACGAGTAGACCGAGCGCAGCTTGAACTCATTCTTCTCCTTAGACAGCGGGTACGCGGTAAGCACAATGAGCGCAAGGTTGACGCTTACGCCCAGCAAGACCCGCTGAATCGATACCCACACCGACCGCAAGAAAGCCGAGTTATAGGTGATGAACTCGTAGGAACTGATGGTAAAGTCCACAGGCAAGAAGCTCACCCGTCCCATGGCCACTGCGTTCTTGTCGCTGAAGGAAATCGCCAGCAGGTTCAAGAAGGGCAACACGCAGATGAGAGATATGATCGTCAGAAAGATCACGTTGATAAGCAAAAACAGCTTTCTTCCAAATGTCGCTTTCATCATCACTCCTTAAAAAATCCGGTAACCGGCAAGCCGGTCTGCGAGGTAGTACGAGGTAACAATGAATAGGAAGGAGATCGCGGACTTGAACAGCCCCGCCGCAGTGGAGACAGCGAACTGGGCGTTCTGTATGCCCATGCGGTAGATCATCGTGTCAAGAATATCTCCAGTGGAGTACACCGCTGGATTGTACATATTGAATATCTGGTCAAAGCCGCCGTTCAGGATATTTGCCATACTCAACACGGTCATAAGGATGATCGTACTGGTGATTCCCGGCAGGGTAATGTGCCACGTCTGTCTCCACCGGTCAGCCCCATCAATCACCGCTGACTCATAGAGCGATGGATCAATAGACGTCAGCGCCGCGAGGTAGATAACAGAACCAAAGCCAAAGCCCTTCCAGATGTCCGTGAAGATCATTGTCCAAGGGAACCACTTAGGGTCGCCCAAGAAAAAGATTGGCTCAATGCCCAGCTTAACGAGTCCCAGGTTGACGATGCCTCGCGTCGGCGAAAGAATGTCCAAGAAGATGCCGGACAGAATGATCCACGACAGGAAGTTAGGCAGGTACACCATAGTCTGAAAGGTTCTCCGTGCCGGCTTGTTACTGATCTCGTTCAAGAGCAGGGCAAAGACCACCGGCGCAACGACGCCACCAATCATCTTGAACAGGGATATAAAGATCGTGTTGCCGATGACTTGCCAAGTATCAGGCAGGGAAAACAGGGTCCTGAAGTTTGCCATGCCGATAAAGGGCGAACCAAAGAGACCTTTGGCAGGCTGAAACCGCTGAAACGCGATGCTAATGCCAGCCATAGGCAGATAGCTGTAGATAAAGACAAGTACGATAGCAGGCATCAGCATGAGATGCAGGGGAAGTTCCCGCAAAACCTTCGCTCTCTCAGCCTTTTTCGACAGACTCCGGCGTTTTACCAAATGCTTCATCATCATATATACCTCCATTTACTTATTGAAATCGTGTTCATTCTTAACCAAGCGTGTTCCTCAATACGTTAAGTAGTATGGTTTTATCGTATAGCCGATTCCTATAGCTGTCAACATAAAATTGCTCCCCATTTAACGCTTTTTTATCACCGACGCGGTCGTGAAGCGAGGCTGTCTCCGCGCCTCGCAGAAGATATTCTACAAGTTCTATAAAGGTTTATAGAACTTGTAGAATAGTTTGTCTCAAAAGTAGCATGGCTTTTGTCAATACTTAAAATGGAGGGAGTGAAAAATGTCTGGTAAAGACTATATTAACCATACCTACACAGGCTACGACGCACAGCTTGAGTTGGTTGCCGAGGCCGTAGAGGAGAACACGAAACCCGGAGGTCCCTGGACGCAGATACCGGCGGAAAGCAAGTCCACGGTGAAATCGCTCTACGACGACTATCATCCTCGCCACGTTGCTGCGGAAAGTCCTTCCCGCAGCAAGATCGACGTGGAGGAGCGCGTTGAAGCCCGCCGCCGGACCGAGCCGGTCTTCCGCAACTTCTGCCAGCGCTTCTTCTACAACGCGCCGGACTTCGTAACAGATGCGCAACTTGAGAGCGTGAACCTACGCCCACGCGTCAAAACCAGAAAAACCCACGGCAAACCCCAGTGGCGAGTGGTGATTGAAATCGAGCCGAGTAAAACCCGTACCCACACGATCCGCTGGCACGTCGCCGAAACTCAGGGCAAGGCAACGCCGAGCGATTGCAATGGCTGGGTGCT
>JAITIX010000043.1 GCA_031279205.1 Treponema sp.
TATGATTTGATCGCGGCTTTCTCCGGTGATGAATTCCATGTCAGCCCCCCATGTCGGTATTTTACTGGTTTGACGCGGTTGCTTCTAGACTTTTGACACAGTCTGCCCACGTTTGCCCCTTGGCCGCGAACACCGTATTCCATGTCTTTACCATAATGAAGCTGCCCGTCTCGTGAATTGGGGCACCAGTCTGCTCTATGCGTCAAATTATAATTTTTTCCGGCAGCCTTTTATCGGCTCCCGGTTAAAGCCTAATCCTCGCCGACTGAAGTCCAATCTGCGCCAATTGAAAACTAATCGTCCTATGGTGAAGTCTAATAGGCGACGATTAAAGATTTCGAGAAAGTGGCGTCCTTTGTATTCGTTTGACTGATATTGTAGACGCAAGAGGTTTGGTTCCTCCATGGCGAGATTGATATAGGCCAGATAGATATTCGCCAAATCTTACACATACTTTGGGTGAAGGGTTTGCGCTTTTCCTTATGGTCTTTGCGGTCAACCTTACCCACGTTGGGGGACTTGGCCACGTGATAGGCGGCGTTGTGGGCGGCTGGTTTGGCGTGTTACTGGTTATTGATTTGATAAAACTTTGCGATTCCTGTATCGGCTGATAGAAAAAAGAATCCGCTCCGTGTTAGTATCTATCTATGCTTATTGTAAAAATACTTTTGGGGATTCTTGGTCTGGGAATCGTGGTGTTTGTCCACGAACTGGGGCATTTTCTCGCGGCGAGGCTTGTTGGTATTCAGGTCGAGGCTTTCTCGATAGGTTGGGGTAATCCTATCCTCAAGAAAAAGATTGGCGATGTTGAATACCGTATTGGTATGTTCCCGGTGGGAGGCTACTGCAAGATGAAGGGGGAAAATGAGTTTCAGGAGGCTTACGAGAACAAGAAAAACGCGATAACGCCTGAGATGGGCAGTTTCTTTGCGGTCAGCCCTTGGCGTAGGATTGTGGTGTCGTTTGCCGGCCCCTTCTTTAACCTGATTTTCACGGTGCTTGTGTTTTCGATTATATGGGGTTTGGGGTTTGATGTTCACACGCTGGAAAACCGGATTGTGCTGGCATCAAGTATCATCCCGGATGAACGCTATCCGGCGGACGAGGCAGCGTTTGAAACCGGAGACCGTATCATCGAGATCAACGGAAAACCGGTCAGTAATTATCACGACATTCAGGAGAGCATCGCTGTTAATCCGGAAAAGCCCCTCAATGTTAAGGTGGAGCGGGATGGCGCGATTCAGGAACTCACGGTGCGGCCTGATCTGGATAAGAGTACGGGTGCGGGTAAGATCGGTGTGTATTTTTGGACTGAGCCGGTTGTGGCTTCGGTTGAGCCGGGCAGTCCTGCTGACATTGCGGGTCTTCGCTCTGGCGACCGCATCCTGATGGTGAATGGCCATGACTTTCCTTACACCGTTGCTTTGGTCAGGATCATGCAGGACAAGCCAGCGACGCTGGACGTGGATTTTGCGCGGAACGGGGCGCGTATGAATACGATCATTAACCTGTCTTATACAGAGGAAGGCGTTGAACTGGGAATCAGTTACGAGACCATCCAGTATCACACCCCACGTCTTTCCCCGATTGCGGCTTTTGTTAGGGGTGTTGAGGAAACATGGGAGACTTTGGTCGTATCGGTCAAGAGCTTTTCCCTGTTGTTTCGTGGCATTGATCTCACTCAAGCTCTATCTGGTCCTGTTCGGATTACCTATATGCTGGGGGATGTGGCGGCCACTGGTTTTGGACAGGGTGTGAGTACCGGTCTAAACGCCATGGGGAACTTTCTGGCGCTCATCTCAGTTGCGCTCTGTGTTATGAACCTTCTGCCGCTCCCTATCCTTGATGGTGGTATGATACTGCTCTTTATTATAGAAGGAATCACTCGAAAGCCCCTGCACCCGCGAGCAATCTATGTGTTTCAGACTATTGGCGTTGTGCTGATTTTCGGACTTATGATCTTTGTTGTGTTTGGAGATATCTTATATCTGGTACGTCAGTAGAAAGTTTAAAATGGGAGTTTGATCTATGAGGTATTCGCACCTTATCAATATCGTCTTGATTTTTCTCCTTGCTTTACCGGCGTCTTCCTGTGTATCGGCGCAAAGTTTTTCTTCTTCCAGGGTCTTAACGGGCGAGGTATTCGCGCCTGGGCCGCACGAGGGCGCTGTGAACGCCCTTATCCTTGACGCAAAGGGGCAGCTTCTGAGCGCTGGCGAGGATGGCTTTCTGGAAGTCTGGGATATATCGGGTAAGACCGCGCTTGAGCGTTTTGAGCTAAGCCCTTACGCCATTTCTGCTATGGCGCTGCGGCCAGAGAAACCGCAGGTTGCTGTTGTTGACCGCGATGAGACTGGCATGTATCGCGTTTCGGTCTGGGATTATGTAGCAAAGAAGCGGCTTTTCACCCAGCGTTTCCGCGACCCCATCGCGTATATCAACTATTCAGCGTCGGGAACCATCCTCATTGCTGCGTGGGGCAACGTGGGCGGTGTTATGTTTATTCAGGCTGAAAGCGGCGAAGTCATCCAAGCGCCGGAGGTTTTCGGCGTGGTTACGCTTGCTCTTACCGGTAGGTCAGAGCGGAGCATGGTTACCTACCAGCCCGCTGGGGTGATTTCGTACTGGGACTTGAACTCTGGCGAGGAGATACAGCGTTTTACCGCGCCGGCGCAGCTTCGTTTCCCCATACTTTTTGGCAACAACCGTTTTTTGGGGGGCCTTGATCAGAATGGCCTAGTGATCCTTGATGCGGTTTCCGGCACGATCTTGTTTAGGGAACGTCTGAGCGCTCAGAGTGGCATCTTACTACCGGTGAGTCATGAATCGGTTGAATGTGTCTATCTTGCGCTGAATTCCTACTCCTCAACTGTGTATCATTTTGCCATAAGTAGTGAAGGGCAACTTGAGACCAAAAGGTGGGTACCTATTCCTCTGGGCTTTTCTTCTATTACAAGCGCGCTTATCATCGCGGATGGCGCGGCGCTGGGGACCGCTGACGGCAATGTATGGCTTGGCAGTCAGATCGGAACCACACGAATACTGAACACAAAGCGTCAGTTGAAGCTCAATGAGCTTGCAGTGTCTGGGTCTAGGCTGGGTTTTCTGAGTAATGAACGTTCTATGGGCTTTATTCCGCTGGACTACGAGCGTTTAATGGACAATATGCCTGTCCAGCTTGAGGAAGCAGTTCCCTATACTGCCATGGCTGGCGATATAAGCCACTTTGAAGAGACGCGCTTTGTACTATGGCAGAGTGCGAATACGCGACTGGCGCCGCTGATTCGCCAGATGGGAGCGGGGAATGTCAGCATCAGCGAGTTGAGCGTTGAGACTTTGCCGCGCGTTTCATTGATGGAAGTCGCGCTGTACAGGGACAAGGTGCTGTTTCTGGATTTAGCGGGGAACATCACGGTTATTTCTGCAACGAATGGCGATACGCTGTTTTCATTTTCAGTGATTGGGGCGCTGGACGTGGCTTTTCTGAATGACAGCGAGATTCTTGTTGGGCGCAGTGTTGTTTCTGGCGATACGCCTTTTTTGGGAATTAACATTGTTACTGGCGAGACTGTGCCAATCGCCTATCCTTCCTCGGTTGGTTTGAAGGTATATGGTGGCGTGAGCGGAACGCTCTATGGCGCGGTGCTTGGACAAAACACCGATGGTCTCAGTACCATCTTAGTTCAGCTTGACATAAACAGCCCTGAGCTTTCGCCAAAGCTGTTTGAAGTGCCTGGGGAGAATACCGCGTTTGATATTGTGGAGACGGATTCAATAGTCGCCTCGAACCTTGGGTCTGAGGGCGCGTATTACTACGCCAAATCTGGCGCGTTGCCTTTTGAGCGAAGCGCTGGTTTTCCCACGCGCCTTGTTGACGGGAGCGCTTACTTTGTCAGTGTTGACGCCGACGGCAGTATTGCTTGGCATGAGCCTACTTCTGGGAAGCTACTGGCGTTATTCCGCCTCTACGAGGACTCATGGTTACTGGAGAAGGCCAACGGCGAGGTTCTACGGGGAAGCGTGGAAATCATCCCTATGCGCCAAGCCCCCGCGCCTTCAGCAGTGATACCGGCCGACTGACCCTCACGTGTCTGTGTCTCCATGGGTACAATGGAGTAAGGAAACGCTCATAGAAGCGGTATCCTTTTACCCGCTCAATGGCGGTGGGTAAAAGACACAAGCGGATGGTCCCGCATCAGGCGGACTCTTAACCACGCTACCCTGCCGTCCAGCTTGCCGTTAAACGGCAAGCTGGACGGCAGGATTTTTGTTAGCAACCGTCATAAAGTCCCTGCCTTTCGTCAGGGGCTTTATGGCACTCTCTGCTAATAACGTATAGAGCCGAGTCCACGAATTAACCAGAATGCTTGCGCTGTTATGGGAGCCGCGCGATAAGCGCCTGAGCGCGTTCCTTGTACTCAGGGTCTGCGGCTGCTTGTTTCAGAAACGCCTTTGCCTCAGCAGTACGACCGGCGGCTATCGCGTTGATGCCCCGTGCGTAGGAGATAAGACCAGCGTCGCCCCCGTATTGCAGGGCTGAGCGGTAGTATTGCTCCGCCTGATCGAAGTTTTTAGCCTCGTAAGCAAGCAGTCCCAGATAGTAATACGGCGCGTAATGGGAGGGCTTTTGACGGTGCGCACTCAAAAACGCGGCTTCAGCTCTGGAACTGTCCTTGTTCTTATACGCCTGCTGGCCATCGGCAAGCAGTTCCGCAAAGGTCTTGCGTGAGTCAATATAGGTCTTGTAATCCCGCATGAGCATGTCTAAATCAGTCCAGCTCAGGATGTGGTTCAACACAGCCTCGGAGTTTGCAACCGCGGATGAGGAACCGGATAGCGCCATGAAGCTCTCAAAAAGAATGCGCGTGTAGTAATAATCCTTTTCAGCATTCATAAAAAATGAAACAAGAGACCATGCGATGCTTGGAAAGTATTCGGTAGGACTGGGCGTGCCATCAATGTCAGCGCGAAGGATCGCCTCAAGCGAAGGCACTTTGTTCCCCAGTTCCTTCACCAGTTCAAGCCACGCCAGATTTTCCTCATAGGCAAGTCCACCGTCAGCAAACGCCTGTCCAGGCAGCTCAGCGTTGCTCATCGTATTGGTTCCCGCATCAAACTTGAGGGTATTGAAATAGATGGCAAAACCCTCCCGAAGCCACGCCGGTGGATAGGGGATAAAAGCCCGCAGATACTGGATAAACGCCTGATGGGGAAACATGCGTTCCTCATCAGCACCTCCCCGATGTACCACCAGCTCCCGTAGGTCTGCCTGATTGTAGTGCAGATAAACAGCGCCAGCTCTGGTTCCGTTGAGGCGAAGACTTACATAATCATCATAGGCTTTCTTGTCCTTATACGCCCGGACTTTCAGGGGGAATACAACGGACTGGCTATTAAAGTGAAAGATGCGGTTATACAGGGCAAAGCGGCTTTCAAGCTCTCTCGACAAAAGCGCCGCATCAACACTGCCACTGTCAGCAAGTACCTGATAATGCTCGCTGCTTACCTGCGCTATGCCCGAACTCGTCCGATCCTGCGCGGATACAGAGACAAGCAAAACCGCAAAAACCATAACGCAATATATACCCTTCTTCATACAGAGAGCGCTCCTTACACTAACTTCTTCGCAATTATTTTATCAATAATGATGTTCACTTCCTCGATAAGAATGCCGGTATAGCGTTCAATATCTTCAATGATATACTGCTGGAATGAGTTGATGTTCCCCTCAAGCTGGGTTCCGTCAGGCACATCAATGGTCATAACAACGCGGTGGCCCACCACGTCATCTTTCACCAGTAGTTTCTTAATCCGTATATCCCCGTTGTACTCATCCACGCAGTGGATAAGCATCTGCTTCAGCGCATCCTCAGAGATGGACACCTTGTGAGGCATAGAATACTGAGGGCGAACCACCGACTTTTCAAGCACAGTGGGCGTTGGTCCGATTCTGACTGGAACGTATTCCGCCTTGAAAATCCGAATAGCGTTATAAAAGATATTGGGATACGTCCGCTTCACTTCCATCGAAGGAACCGGAATAACGTGCTTCCCCTCTATACGTCGAACTCTAATCGCTTTTTCAATATCGGCTTGTGAGGCAATATCCTCAATCTTAATGATTCGGGAGGGCGGCGGTAACTGAAGCCGGTTGGCTATCTTGTTTACCATCTTCTCTGACGTACCGAGTATGAGTATCTTCCGCGACTGTTGCCCCTGGAGCTTGCGGGCAACCTCGTCGCGGTGAGACTTTTCGTCAAACAGCGCGACCTTGACCGCGGACAGAAAGCTCTTCTCCATCTTGGCCGAGTGTCCGGCAAGGATACGGTCGTTCTTGATGAGCAAGCCGTCATCAATGATGAAGTCAATGCCATACCTCTGGGCAACGAGTTTTGCTCTGAAACTTTTCCCAGTACCACTCTCACCGACAAGAACGTAGACTTTAACCTTGGGAAACAGGACATCGAACAACATAGCACTATGGTATAGTATAGCAATTCTTATCTTTGTATTTCAGAGCCTATGAGGTAACCACGATTTAATAAAGAATCCCCTTCCCGCCTCCTAAAGAGCCATCGCTTTCCACCGCATAGGTAAGAGCGTCTTTCACGCATAGTATGGTCAGAGGTTTGGCGGGAGCGGCTCAACTTTAATGGGATGATCTAACAGTATTGCGTCTTTTGTTATCTAATCGTACTTTATATAGACACATAAAACGGAGGTATGGTTATGGAAATGACGGCTGATATGCTTGGGCAGATTAAGTCATCTATGAGGCACGCTCTGAACGGGGCATTTTACCAGAAACGCTTTGCAGGGCTAGAGCCTGATGATATACAGAGTCGCGCTGATTTTGAGAAACTGCCTTTTACGGAGAAGGAAGACCTCAGAGACGCCTATCCACTCGGACTGCTGGCAGTTGATGAAGCGCGGGTTGTACGGATTCACTCGTCGTCTGGTACAACCGGAACGCCGGTCATCATCCCCTATACTCAGGCTGATGTTGACGCATGGACACTGATGTTCGCCCGCTGTTACGAAACCGCTGGTGTCACCGCGCTTGACCGGGTGCATATCACCCCTGGTTACGGGCTTTGGACAGCGGGCATCGGGTTCCAGCTTGGCGCCGAGCGCTTGGGGGCTATGGCTATCCCGATGGGACCGGGAAATACGGATAAGCAGATCAAGATGATGATCGATATGCGGTCTACCGTACTGTGCGCCACATCGTCTTACGCGCTCCTGCTTGCCGAGGAGATTGAGCGGCGCGGGGTCAGAAACAAGATATGCCTCAGAAAAAGCCTCATCGGTTCCGAGCGCTGGGGCGAAAAAATGCGCGCCCGTATTGCCGCGGAACTAGGGGTGGAATTGTACGACATCTACGGTCTCACCGAAATCTACGGACCCGGTATCGGCATCAGTTGCGCGTGTCAATGTGGTATGCATATATGGACCGATTATGTTTACTACGAGATCGTTGACCCAAAAACCGGCGACATGGTTCCCGAAGGCAGCATTGGTGAACTCGTGATAACTACCTTACGCAAGGAAGGCGCGCCGCTTATCCGCTATCGCACCCATGATCTCACCCGCGAGCTACCCGGCACGTGTCAATGCGGTCTCACGTTCCCCCGCATTGATACCCTCATTGGCCGTTCCGATGACATGGTTAAGGTGAAAGGCACGATGATTTTCCCCGGCAGGGTGGACGAGGTGCTTTCTTCCATAGCTGACGTTTCGAGCGAGTACCAGATCATCATTGACCACCTCAACGGTAGGGACATCCTTAACCTTCTCTTCGAGACTCATCTTGAAGAGAAGGTTGCCATGAGGAATCTTGAGAAAATCGTGGAAGCGGTGTTCAAGGAAAAGCTTGGTCTCACCCCTAACGCCAAAGCCGTCGGCATGGGAGAGCTTCCCCGCAGTGAGAAGAAATCAACGCGGATTTTCGACAACCGGTATTGAGTTTTACCACCAGTCCCTTGTACTATCACCGCATGAATCAAGATCAGGTAAAAGCCACGCTCCTCTCCCTTGAGGATTCACCACTGGATTTCACGCTTGTCTACTCCGGGAAAGCGAGTAAAAAGGTAAACGGTTTTTATAAACTGGAAACCAGAGAAATCATCATTCATAACCGGAACTTCACGAACCCACCAAACGATAACTTGCTCTTATACACCGCGATCCATGAGTATGCCCATCACTTGCACGCTTGTGCGTGTAACGGGAAGCTCTCCAGCCGCGCTCATACCGCAGAGTTTTGGGCTATCTTTCATGGACTCCTCGAAAAGGCTGAGGCAAAGGAGATATACAAAAACGTCTTTGCCCTATCCCCGGAACTGAATGAGCTGACCATAACCATCAGACGCTATCTGTTTGAAAACGGAAGTATCGTGAAGGAACTGGGAACGCGGCTCTTTCAGGCACAGGAACTCTGCACGAAGATAGGCGGGCGTTTTGAGGATTATATAGACCGCGTGCTTCGTATCCCGCGCCAAGCCGCAACCCTTGCCATGAAGATACAGCAGTTCAACCTTAACCCCGCGCTCGGCAGTGATAATATGCGCTTCCTTGCCGGCATCTCCAACGAAAGTAAGCGGGATGTGGCGGAAGCAGCGCTGCTGGGAGGGAAAAGCCCAGACACGGTCAGGAGTGAAACACGCAAAAAAGTGGATGAGGAACCAAAAGTCTTGCTTGAAAAGGAACGGGCGCGGCTTGAGCGTACCATTGCTTCGCTTTCCAAGCGACTCAGTGAAGTTCAAAAGGAACTTGAGGGCTTATAGCCAGAGATACATGCGGTGCAGGTGGGCGCAGACGAACCATGTGCCTACAGCCAGCGCTGCAAGCGCGGGAAGGAGCGTGATCCATGTGTCTGAACTGAAAAGCAGGCTCCTCCCCAGCGCCACAAGTAAAGAACCCACACCAATAAAAACATACTCTGTGGAATTACGAGAATACGCGGTAATAAAGAAACTGAGCGTGGTAACACACACAAGGCATAGCTCAAGCATGTTAAATAGCTCTGAGTAGGCTCGGATCATGCAGAGGCTGGAATCCCACGAAAGGCTGTCAACCGGTATCCCTGACACAATGAGCAGTGTGGTAAGAATGATGATCCAGAGGAGAATACGCTGCTTCTCCACCTCAAGTCCGGCGGCGCAGGCACTGGAGGCAAACAGGGAAAACAGACCAAAGTAACGACCAAACAGCATGACGCGCGCGCCCACAACAAGATAGAAGCTGGGAAAGGCGTACTGCTGACTCAGGGGCGGCAGGATACGGCAGGCTTCAAAGGCAAACGAGAACGCGAAAAAGCCAAAGAACAGAATCTCCTGACAACGGGTTTGCTCAAAAGAACTGTAGATCACAATGGCAGCAACAAAGGCGTAAAGTACCGCACACGCCATAGAAAAAAACGGCGCATAAGAGTCTGGCACGCAAAAATGACTGATAAGCGGCTGGAGCAGACCAGACACGCGCCTTGCCGCGTCGGCCACGGCAAGCGGATACTCCGGCATGGCGACAAATGAGCCGGCAATGCTTAAAACCAGAAACAGCGAGGAAAGGATGATACCTGCTTTGAAAAACTTGTTTCTTCTACTAAGGTTCATACCCAAGCATAGATCAGCCGGGAACTGCGCCTCAAGACAGCGCGCCTAAAGACGCGGTGTACTCAGCCGATAATAGGTTTAAGGAAAAGCCATGCTTACAAAAAAAGTCTATTGTGGTTTTGTTATCGTCCTGTTGCTCTCGATCAAGTCCCTCGCCTGGGCAGGGGACATTGCGTCGTTTGTTGATTTCGGCTTCTCGTCAAACGGTTTGAACTATATGTTCGGGCAGTATGGGGTGCAGTCTCAAACCTTGAAGCCATGGGCAGAGCTGTTTGTGGTTGATGTACCGCGTAACACGTTTGTAAGCGGCGGACGCCTCTCCTTTGTCCACGACAGTCCGGTCATAGCAGGGCAGGACGGCATGGGCGCACTGTTCAGGCTTGTCTCCCACAACACAGAACTCGTGAACCGCTACGGAATAACGTACTTGCTGCAGGGGCAGCTCCTCTATCTTTCACTGGATACCACCCAGCCATCTTCCACTGGTGAAACCATCGAGTTTCGGGACTTTGAGCGAAATGAGTCATACCGAGCGCGACTTGTTCCTACAACCGAAGGAACCGGGGCTAACCTCAGCTCTTCCTTTTTTATAACGCTGGAACGAAGCACCCAGACCAGCGCGAAAAAAAACTACACCGTAGGTACCCCGCAGGTAAAACGCCCGCTCATCAGCGCCTATCGCATCAAAAAGGTGATGATAGCACCGCAGGGCGGCGCTATGGTGTTTGTGATTGAGACAAGCAAGCCCACTGCCGATGGATCAGAGGTCCGTTATATGGTGGAAACCGTATCGATCCAGTAGGGTCTGAACACCTGCGTAACCACGCTCTTGTCCTCAAAGAGACAGCGTAGGTACACCTTATCCCCTAGTTTGAGCCGTTCCCATAGCCCTTCTTTCTGAACCTCCGTCGCCATGAAAAGCCAGTCCTCCAGACTCAGCGCCTCCCGTTCCTGAGCAAACAGATACGCACCAGCCGGAAGCTCAACAGCGGTGTCAGAGACCCGCGCCTCACCACCAGCGGTGTCAGAGACCCGCCACGCCCCGAACAGCAGTTCCCCCAGAAAGCGTTCCGCTTCTGGATCAATGCGCCCGGCCTGATCGGGCGAAACCTTGAAACAGAACAGCCTCTCAGCAGCTAAATCCTTATACACAAATGGTTGAATGCTTTCGTCTTTGACAAAAAATAACGGTGAACACAGGTCAAGCCTGAGAATGTTTATCTTATGAGGCATGGCTAAAGGTATGATTTAAGTGCTTTGCTGTCAATATTTATCAAAACTGCCGTGAAACCCCTACCTTTAGGCATGAGAAGAAGGGGTTTAATGTCAGCATATACCACGCCATCACGGTAACACGGGTGGGATTATACATCCCCTAAACTGGCGTCGTCCATTACATTCCTTTAACAAAGCGTGGATTGATCACCGAAAGCAGCGCCGGTATAACCGTGAGGCTGATAAGGGCGCTCGTGAACATGGTAAGGGCGATAAGCAGCCCCAAATCCGAAAGGATCACAAACTGGGAAAGAGCAAGCACCGCAAAACCCGCCCCCACAGAACCTGCGTTGATGATGATCGCCTTGCCCGACCATGCGAAGGTAAGGCGCAAAAAGTCTCCGCCGCCGCCTGACGCGCGGTACTCCCGCTTGTAAGCGTCGATAAAGTGAATCGTGTAATCAATGCCAATGCCCATCGAGACACTCGCCACCAGCGACGTTCCAAGATTCAGCTTTATCCCCAGAAAACCCATCACCGCGAAGTTAACCAGAATCGAGATGAGCAGCGGCAGACTCCCTATAAGCCCGGCAATCAAAGACTTGTTAGAAATAGCAATGATCACAAACACCATCACCACCGAAACCACCACTGATATTATCTGAGACTGCACCACAAGCCCGCTCAGGGCGCTTTCCACCAGCGCCGGCCCGCCTATACTCACCTTCACTGTTTCGGGAAAGTTCGCGCCAATATACGACCGTATCCGCGCTATAACCGCCTTCGTGTCCGCATCGCCAGTAGTGCGCAGTTGTATCATTGTCCTGATTGCCGTCGGCTCCAGCGGGTTATTGGCATAATCACTGATATTGCCAGAAAGCAGCACAAGGTAATTGGACACAAGCATTGACAGTTCCGCGCTGTTCGTTTTGCCATACCGCGCCGCATCCGCAGGTATCTCGTAGTAGGCCGCGCCTTCGTAGTTCACCAGCTTCTTCACCTCCCACACCAAATCCGCCGCGCTCATGTCAGGCGAAGCCACCGCCTGGTCAAGCAAAGCAATATCAACAGCAAGACTTTGAGGGGAGGTCAACTTCGTTGGCTCTCCCACCTCAGCGGAGACGAACGCCCCCGCAAGACTATCGCCTTCGCCCCAAAAATCAAACCCACTATCTGTTTCCTCTTCGCCAAAGCCGAAACCAAACCCATCACCTTCCGCATCATCGCCAAAACCAAAATCAGCGTTATCGCTGCTCTGTGATACTACAGGCGTAAGACCTTCAGGCGATTCATTGGCGTTAAACACCTGATTTGTCCGTTTCACCATATCGGTGAAGCCAATAATCTTACCCACATTCGGGACACGCGCCTCAAGATACGCCTTCATACCATCAAGCGCGCTCAAGACTTCAGGCATAAGCAGCGCCGCCGAATCCTCAGCCTCAACCACCACATTCACCACTTTGGTTCCACCAAACTTCTCCCGGATAAAAACATCAGACTGCCTTACATCAGTACTTGGTTTGAAATACTCAATGAACGCATTATCAATAACGAGCTTTGATACGCCGTAGAGAGAGAACGCCGTTACAATACCGGTAAGAGCAAGCACAAAGCGTTTTTTCCGCGCCACACTCAAAAAGCCGTCAGCTATAGCCTCGCTCAAAGGGTCGCTAACCCCTTTGTTTTTTCGCGGCTTGGCCATTTGTTTCGGACCGCGAATGATCAGCAACGCGGGTATCAGCGTGATTGCCACCACAAAACTTGAGATAACACCAAAGCTGGCAAAATAACCAAACTCCCGAATAGGAGGCACTGCCGTGAAACAGAACGAGAAAAAACCCGCAAACGTAGTGAGCGAGGCAAGCATCACTGGTTTACCAATCTTCCGTAAAAGCGTAAAAACCAGTTCCCGGTGTTCCGCATCAGCAAGTTTCTTTCCTTCCACGCCTCGCACGCCTAAATCTTCCATGTAGTGCGTAACCACATGAATTCCATAGGCACTTCCCACCGCCACGAGAATCACCGGAAGCACTGTGGAAAGTATCGAAAGTTTAACGCCGAACAACGGCATAGCCCCGATAGACCAGACGACCGCCACAATCACGGTGATGAGGGGCAGGGCAAGCGCCACAAAGCCGCGAAACGACAGAAAAAGTATCACCAACACCACGATTACTACCAATGGAATGAGGTACGCAAGGTCTGTCTTAACCGACTCATTTATCTCGGAACTGATGACCGGAAGACCCGCCACATACACCTTTGCCATTCCGTCAAACATTTCGTGGGCTGTATCGCGTACCGTATGAAAAACATCCTGCACTTCCTCACTTCCCGCTTCTTCACTGTCAATCTCCAGCGGAATGAGAATCTGCGTTGCGGTAAAGTCATCGGAAATCAGGGCGCGTTCATACAGTTCCCATGAAAGCAGTTTCCTGCGTAATTCCATGACTTCCCCCGACGTTCCCATAAAGTCATCAGCTACAAGATTTTCTACCGTGATAGTCTCGCCGTCCGCGGTAATATAATCTGTTGTCATAATAGAATTGATCGTACCAGTAGTTTCAATTTCTTCCATACGTCTGGCATATTCCCTGAGCCGCGAAAGAAAGTCTGGTTCAAACACGGTTCCGTACTCGCGCTCAAGCCCCACGATGATAGCAAGAGAACTGCCAAAGGTGTCGTCAATTTCCACTGAAACAAGACGCGCCGGGTCAGCCTCCGGCACAAAGCGGTAGTTGTTGTTATCCAGTTCGGCTCTGGGCAGTTGCACGGCAAAAAACACGGTAATGGCGGCTATGACAGCCACTACAATCCACGGATGCTTAAAAAAACTTTGCATAAAAACCTATCCTTTCTTCTTGATTATTGTATGCACTATATTTGCAAACCTAGCAAAAGTCCAGATACAGGTAGTCAATCATATTACAGATCCCCCATTTGAGGGCGTAAACCACTACGGGTTTCTTTATAGTGCTGCCCAAACGCCGCAAACAGCCCGAACCTTACGCGCCGTTTTTCTAAGGTTCTTTGGAAATACCGGAACAAAGCCCGGCGCCCGAAC
>JAITIX010000061.1 GCA_031279205.1 Treponema sp.
GTATAAATATTCATTTTATGAATATTTATTCAAAACAAACTCCGAAAGGAGCCCGTTAATCGGGATTTTTTGAATGTTTATTCAAAAAATCTACAAGTGCAACAGGCTCCTAGTATAACTAGAGTCTGTCCATAATGTAGACACATTATGGACTCGGACCGCGGGTCCGCGGCCTTCTTAAAAAACGTATTTTTGCGGCCAAAATAACCCCGCAGAGGGTGTTTTGGCGAAAAAATACCAAGGCTGTCTACAAAGCAACCTTGGTCCGCGCTTTGTGGACAGACACTAAATAGAGGTTTTCCCAAAACTTCAGCTTTGGGAGACAAGCTTTGCTTGTCAAACAACCTTGAAATTCGCGGTTTTGTCGAACCTCCGGTTCGCTGCCCCGAAAGTCTGAAAAACCGCAAGAGTCCGTCCCGTCGAACCAGAGGTTCGCGCCGTGCGCGTTAGCGCACAGTCAATTAGTTTTGGGACAAGCTCAGATGTTAAACAGGCTCTAAGGAAGGATCGTTAAGGAAGGATTGTATGGAAAATATTGAACGTTTTATTGAAGCGGGCGAATCCCTGGCGGTGGAACTGGAAACCGAACTTACAAAACGGCCCGCCATAGCCCCGGAATCGGGCGGAACGGGGGAACTGGACAAATGTGAATTCCTGGAAGCCTGGCTCAGGGGCCGGGGGCTCGCCTGTTTGGAACGTCATGACGCCCCGGACGAACGGGCTAAAGGCGGGACGCGGCCCAACCTCGTGGTTACTATTCCGGGTAAATCCGACGCCAAACGGCTGTGGATCATGAGCCACCTGGACGTGGTGCCTCCCGGAGAAGCGGCGCTCTGGGAAAGCGACCCCTGGACCGTAGTCCGCAGGGATGACGGCCCCCTGGGACCCAGACTCATAGGCCGGGGGGTGGAGGATAACCAGCAGGGCCTCGTCTCGTCGGTGATAGCGGCCCTGGCCCTGGTTAAAGAGGGCGTTACCCCGCCCCATACGGTAAAACTTCTTTTCGCCGCCGACGAGGAAGTAGGGAGCGCCTACGGCGTCATCTGGCTTATTAAAAACCGCGATCTCTTTAGGCCCGACGACATGGTTCTTATCCCCGACGGGGGGGACCCCAGGGGGGAAACTATAGAAATCGCGGAAAAAAACCTCATCTGGGCGCGGTTTGTTACCAAAGGGCGTCAGTCCCACGGGTCCCGGCCTGACCTGGGCGTCAACGCCCACCTTGCGGGAGCGGATCTGGCGGTACGGCTCCACCGCCGCCTTTCGGAGAAGTTCGCGGACCGGGACCCCCTCTTTGAACCCGGTTATTCCACCTTTCAGCCTACCAGGAAAGAGGCGAATGTTCCCAACATCAATACCATTCCCGGAGAGGACGTGTTCTATATGGATATGCGCATACTTCCCCGGTATCCCAATAAAACGGTTCTGGCCGAAATTGACCGCGTTAAGGCCGAGGTGGAATCCGGGTACGGGGTAACTATAGCCTACACCCTGCCCCAGCAGGCGGAATCCAAACCTACGCCCGCGGATACCCCCCTGGTCGGGCTTCTTTCCAAAGCGGTAAAGGAGACTTACGGGGTAGAAACCCGGACCATAGGCATAGGAGGCGGCACCGTGGGCGCGGCTCTCCGAAACATTGATATTCCCTCGGCAGTGTGGAGCCGCATGGAGGACGTGGCCCACCAGCCCAACGAGTTCGCCCTTATCGGCAATATCCTGGGCGACGCCAAGGTGATGGCCCGGATGATGACGGCGGAGCGGTAACCGGCGGCGGCGGTTTACCATGTAGAGGCGCGTCTCTCCTGAATTCGTAAAGATTTGGGCGCATCCGGCCTTACGGCCGGACCGGGCTATCCGTTCCAATCTTTTTTGCCCGCCGGGGCAGGCAAAAAAGGATTTCCACTTCTATCCCTTGCGCGTTCCTCGCGGCAGTCTTTTTCCCGTTATGGCAACGATAAACAGGCTGTAAAAAACTGTTTCACCAAACAGGAGGTTTTGTAACTAACCGGGTTTTGAAACAGCCTCACGGTTCTATGCGTTTATCCCGGAATAAACAAAAAAAATCCGCTTGCAAAAAAATTCCGTATTAATTGAGGCTGTTCCAAAACTTCAGTTTTGGAACAGCAAACTTAAAATCCGCAGTTTCGCAAGGCTGAAAGCCTGAGAAACTGCAAGAGCCAGGTCCAAAACCGTGCGCGTGAGCGCACAGTCAATTAGTTTTGGAACAGGCTCAATTATACTATACCCCATGCCCACGGCCCACGGCCCACGGCCCACGGCCCACGGCCCACGGCCCACGGCCCACGGCCCACGGCCCACGGCCCACGGCCCACGATTATACTCTATTAAAAAAACGGCGTGTCAAGCCCCCTCATGTTCTAAATTCAGCCCTTTTTATCAATAACTTCGCCCATGAGGGCGAGGTCTGTTGTCCCGCAAGATATGGACTTTATGCGCCTCCATACCCCGCCGCCGGACAAAAACTATCCCGTTTTCAGATTTCAGATAAAAACGCCCTGTTTTCCTGCCGAAACCGGAAAGACGGTATATTTTATCCCGCAAATAGGGCAGAAAAGGTCTCCGGAGTTTCCGTGTTCATTTTAAAAACAGCAAAAAAAGCGGATTTTTTCAAAAATATGCGTTTTTTGGAAGACTTGTTCAAGAACCAACCGGGTTCTTGAACAAGTCTAATGAATAGTGAAAAAGGAGCAAATCATGAAAAAGACAGCTATACAAACCGTTTTCGCGGTTACCGCGATCATCGCGCTTATAAGCGCCTGCGAACAACCCGCAAATACAGAAAGTAAAAGCGGGGAAAAAGCCGTTACCGCCTTTTCCATAAACGGCGTACCCGGCGTGATAACCGGCGCGAATATCAGCGTAACCCTGCCCTATGGAACCGCCGTTACCAGCCTTGCCCCTGTTATCGCCCTGTCCCCCAAGGCAAGCGTCATCCCCGCCTCCGGCGCGGCGCGGAACTTTACCGGACCCCTTGTCTACACCGTTACCGCCGAGGACGGAACCACCCAAACCTACACGGTAACCGTCATCGTACTACCCGAAGACGGCTGTTTTACCGTAACCTTTTACGCCGACGGCGGGACCCCCGAACCGGAGCCGCGGAGCATAGCCGCCGACGGAACCGTAACGGAACCCTCTCCCATGACCAAAACCGGCTTTGTCTTTGACGGCTGGTATACGGATACGGACCGTACCGCGCCCTGGGACTTTGCCGCCGCCGTAACCGCACATCTTAGCCTTTACGCCAAGTGGGAAGCCGATAACGAAACCCCGGTCCACACCGTTACCTTTTACGCGGACGGCGGCCTCCCCGAACCGGGTACACAGGAAGCGGCCCACGGAGCCACTATAAACGAACCGCCCGCCATGACCCACACATACGATGGATATGCCTTTACCGGCTGGTATACAGACACGGACCGCACCACGGCCTGGGACTTTGCCACAGATACCGTAACCGGGAACCTCACCCTCTACGCCAAATGGGAACTCAAGCAATATACGGTAACCTTTGACACCAGCGGCGGAAGCCCGGTACCGCCCCAGACGGTAGGCCGCGGAAACCGGGTAACCCGCCCGGAAAACAATCCAACCAACGGGTTTTATTCGTTCCGCGCATGGTTTACCGACCCGGAATGGATCGGGTATTTTGATTTCTATTCCGGTATTACCGAAGATGCCACCGTCTATGCCGGTTGGGATCTCTCTCTATATACCGCCGGCTATACCTTAAAAGACTGGCTCCTTGAACAGAGCGGCGGAGACAGCCCCGACGACCCCATACCCCTTGTGTTGAAGTTTGATGCTAATGCATATTACGCCGTGCTTCAAGCCGCAGGTAGCCAGGGTTCGTGGGGGTATGTGGGAGCGGACAAATATGTGACCGTTGACCTGTCCGCCTGTCCCTCAAGGGATGGGACCATGAGCCTGTATTCAGACGCTTATTTGGACGGACCGGAAAAAATAGTGTCGCTTATCGTACCTGATACGGTAACCAGATTACAGAATGACTACTTTTATACTAACTTCAAACCTTATTCCACCCTCAAGGCGGTGAGCGGGAAAAATGTGGAATACATTGGCGATAAGGCGTTCCGCGGCGCCGTTGCGCTGGAACATATCGACTTCCCCAGGGCAAAGGTCATAGACGCCGAAGCGTTTGCATCTCCGGACTATCAGCGCAGCAATACAGTCCTGACCGGCGTGGGTTTTCCCGAAGCGACGGAAATCGGCGACAAGGCTTTTCTTGGCTGTACCAACTTGCAGAGCCTCGATTTCCCTAAAGTGGTTACCATAGGCGAATACGCATTCGGCGGCGACCACCTCTATCACGAGAATACAGTCCTGACCAGCGTAAGATTTCCGGAGGCGACAGAAATCGGCGCTTATGCCTTTGGCAGTTGTACCGCGTTGGAACAGGTGTACTTTCCCAAAGTCCGGGTTGTTCAGGGTTTTGGCAATGTAGGCGCAATAGTTGGAAGCGGATCCGCTATTAAACATATAGGAAGCGCGGAATTCCCCAGCGCAACCAGCATAGGCCGGGAGGCGTTCAACCAGTGCGCCGGTCTTGAAAGCGTGGACCTTCCTAACGTAACCAGTATCGGCGAAGCTGCGTTTAACGGCTGTATCAGCCTCAGCAGCGTTGCGCTTGATTTTCCCGCTATTACCAGTATTTCGGATCTCGCTTTTTCCGACACCCTCTTACAAAGCGCAAATTTCCCTAACGCGGTCAGTATCGGCTATAAGGCTTTTTATAACTGCCCCAATCTGGAAGAGGTGAATTTTCCCAACGTAACCAGCATCGACGTATACGCCATGGGGTATGACGACTGGCGCCGCACAAAAAGCAACAAACTGACCAGTGTGGATTTTCCCAAGGTAACCAGTATCGGCAATTACGCCTTTGCGGGCTGCCTAAACCTGCGAACCGCAAATTTCCCCGTACTCGAACGGATTGAAGACTATGCTTTTGCCAACATCACCATTGAAGGCCAGCGTAGTCCCTTCCCAATAACTATTGAGGCTGTTCCAAAACTTCAGTTTTGGAACAGCAGCCTTAAAATCCGCAGTTTCGCAAGGCTGAAAGCCTGAGAAACTGCAAGAGCCTGGTCCAAAACCGTGCGCGTGAGCGCACAGTCAATTAGTTTTGGAACAGGCTCAAATGTCAAGCAGATTTTTTCAAATTTCCCTCGTTTTTGTTTCCTGGTTATGGATCGGATCAGGATAAGCCCCCGGTAAGCAAATGCGGCTGCCGGCGGACTTTTAGTCCGCTGTTATTCGGGGAGAACGGGGTCAGCGCCGCCACAGCAACGCCCACAACCGGCAGCTGTTTGCGGACTAAAAGTCCGGACGAACACCTGCATCATACCAGATAACCGCATATCTTTATCATAGCTTCGGGGCGGCAGCCCCGAAGAGGGGTAGCGGAAGACCACGTAGCGGGCTGAAGCGAGGGGGAGACTTCCCCCTCCTAAAGGCAGGGGCTTCACGGCAGTTTTGATAAGCAGTAGTGCCGGTACTTCTCCAGCGCGGCAATGGCGGCTTCGGTTATGTCCGGTTGTACGTCATGGCCAAGTTCGAGGCTGAGTCCCAGACCACCTTCAGGCAGATAGAGCGCCTCAACGCAGTCGCGGATGTGGCGCTCTATCCCATCTGGCGTGGCAAAGGGCAGGTACTGGCGGTCGAGGTCGAGGTTGATAGGTATCTTACCTTTACAGACGCTGACGAGCTTATCAAGGCCGTTGGCGCGGTACTGGGGATTCACCATGTTGACGCCGGCTTCATGGAGGTCGGCCATGATTTCCCAGATGCAGCCGTCGGTATGCATATAGACGAGTTTGCCGGCATCGTGGCATTTCTTATAGATGGCGGTGAAGCAGGGTTTCAGGTACTTCACCCATT
Organism: Treponema sp.; assembly: GCA_031279205.1. Lineage (GTDB taxonomy): Bacteria > Spirochaetota > Spirochaetia > Treponematales > Breznakiellaceae > JAIRMT01. The sequence continues at coordinate 5,923 of JAITIX010000061.1, forward strand.
TCTCACGGCCAATGGCAAGGCCGTTCTGCATACCCAGGTCGTCGCCGAAGTAGATGATTGTCCCCGATATTTTTTGGATGGCAACCTCAACCTGCAAGAGGTTGTATTCCAGCACTTTGTCGATGAGCATTTGCAGTTCCTCTGGCTCCTCGGCAAAGTCAAGCATGGCTTCCTCAAAGCCGCGTAGGTCGAGGAGGCGCAGGTACATGAAGCCGTGAGGTATTCGGCCTGTACGGTCGCCGGGGATGTGCAGGGAAGAGCGGCTTCCTCGCACGGGGAAGAGCGACTTCCCCGTACAGGGAAGAGCGGCTTCCTCGCACAGGGAAGAGCGGCTTCCTCGCACAGGGAAGAGCGGCCTCCCCGTGCAGGGAAGAGCGGCCTCCCAGAGCAGGGAAGAGCGGCTTCCCCGTACAGGGAAGAGCAGCCTCCCCGTACAGGGAAGAGCAGCCTCCCCGTGCAGGGAAGAGCAGCCTCCCCGTGCAGGGAAGAGCGGCCTCCCCGTACAGGGAAGAGCGGCCTCCCAGAGCAGGGAAGAGCGGCTTCCCCGTGCAGGGAAGAGCGGCTTCCTCGCACAGGGAAGAGCGACTTCCTCGTGCAGGGAAGAGCGACTTCCTCGTGCAGGGAAGAGCGACTTCCCCCTCCTGAATAACACCAGGGTGTCTTTGACTCTCTATTATTGAAGTGTTACGTTTGATGAATGGCGCTTAGCGCCATTTGCTTTAATTGGAGGGGTTTGTGGCTGATTACGAAGAGGATATTGATTATAAGAAACCTATGTCTCTGGCTATTTGGAAGAAGATGTTGCCGTTCATTGTGCCGCAGAAACCGTACCTTTTGCGCTGTATGGCGCTTATGCTCTGCGTTGCGGCAGTGGATGTGGCGCTTCCCCTGCTTCTGGGCTATGCCATCAAGCACAACATTGAGCCGCGGAGTGTTGATGGGATGTGGTGGTTTTTAGGCGCGGCGATGTTCATGGTAATGGTTCAGGCGATCAATGTGCGGTTCTTTGTGGCGCTGGGGATTAGTGCTGAGGTTGGTATCAGTCGGAGTCTGCGCAACGCTGTGTTCTTTCATCTGCAGAGGCTGAGTTTTTCTTACTATAATAAGACGCCGGTTGGCTACATGATGGCGCGAACTAATTCGGATACTGGGCGGATTGGGGAGCTTGTGGCTTGGGGGCTTATCGACTTTTCATGGTCGGTGTTTTACTGCGTAGGTGTGATTATCTCGATGTTCTTTGTGCATTGGCGGCTGGCGTTCATTGTCTGCGCCACTATCCCGTTGCTTGCTATACTCACGCGAGTTTTCGAGGGCAAGATACTGGCTGTTAATCGTGTTGTGCGGAAGCTTAATTCCAAGATGACTGGCGCTATGAACGAGGGTATCACTGGCGCTCGTACTGTTAAGGTGCTGGTAACAGAGGAACAGAGTCTTGCGGAGTACGCTGGCATCACTGGCGAGTACCGGCGGCGGGCGAATCATCTTGCGTGTCTGCGCTCGGTATTCATACCGTTGGTGCTGTTTGTGGGTTCGCTTGCCACTGCAGCGGTTCTGAGTTACGGCGGCTATGAAATTGTGGCGTTTGGCGCTGACCTTTCTGTGTTGGTGATCTTTCTACAATACGCTGGCGGTTTCTTTGATCCTATACAGAACATTGCTAACATTTTCACTGAGTTTGTTGCTACTCAGGCGAATGTGGAGCGGGTCAGTGGTCTGCTGGAGCAGGCGCCGGAGATTACTGATACGCCGAGCGTGATCGCTAAGTACGGGGATACCTTTTCCCCCAAGCGAGAGAATTGGGAGTTGGTGCGCGGCGAGGTTGAGTTTAAGGATGTTAGCTTTCGCTATTCTGATAGCAAGGAGAATGTGCTGGAACACTTTAACTTGCACGTGAACGCTGGGATGTACATAGCTATTGTGGGTGAAACTGGCGCGGGTAAGTCCACGCTTGTGAATCTGGTCTGCCGCTTCTTTGAGCCTACTGGCGGGGTAATCCTGATTGATGGTCATGACTACCGTGAGCGGAGTCAGCTCTGGCTGCATAGCGCTCTGGGTTATGTTCTCCAAAGTCCCCACCTGTTCACAGGAACCATTCGGGATAACATCCGCTACGGGCGTCTGAACGCGACTGATGAGGAGGTTGAGGCTGCTGCGAGAATGGTTCACGCGGATACGGTTATAGCCAAGCTGGACAAGGGTTTTGATACTGAGGTTGGCGAGGGAGGCGATCGGCTTTCGACTGGTGAAAAGCAGCTTATTTCCTTTGCCCGCGCTGTGCTGGCAGACCCGCGTATCTTCATTCTGGATGAGGCCACTAGTTCGGTGGATACGGAGATGGAACTGCTTCTACAGAACGCCATTTCCCGGCTTCTTGAGGGGCGCACCAGCTTTGTGATAGCTCATCGTCTCTCCACGATTCGGGGCGCTGACGTAATTCTGGTGGTTGATGGCGGAAAGATTATTGAGCGTGGAACTCATCGGGAGCTTATGCGCGCTGCTGGTCACTACCACACGCTCTATACTCGCCAGTTTGAGGAAGAGCTTGAGGAGCGGGTGCTTCGGGGCTAGGCTTCACTGTGTGTTGTCCGTTGCTGATTGCTATACTTGCTTACCGACCCAGCCATCGGCGCGCAGGATGAGGCGGCTCTTGCCGTCCGAGGCGGGGCAGGACAGGGTGAAGTCATGGTCTGTGGTTTGAACGCTTATGCCTTTGGGAGTGTCCGCTAGGGAAAAACGGCCGGCTTCGTCAAAGGCTGCGTGGAGTTGGTAATAGACGCGGCGCAGTTGCCATTTCAGGAATTCGTCAGCGGGAATGGTATAGCGCTCGTCGGCGTTGCAGAAAAACACAAAGCCCCATAGCTCTGGATAATGGATGTTGATCAGTCCTGTGGGCGACCATACCCAGTTATGCTCCACGAAGGGCTTACCGGTCTGCTGGTTTATGCGCTTTTGGTATGTGTTATTAACGATGTCCACTGGCCAGTGGACGCGGGAGAAGTTCATCCGCCAGTAGTCTCCGGCCTGTGGTATGGCTCCGGGCTTGTAACATTCGGACAGGGACTCAAAGGGCATCTTTACTTCCAGGCTCCATGCGCGGTTCTTCGCGGATGGATTGTTCAGTTCCCCGTCGATTAATACTGCTGTCTCCAGTCCTTTTATGTCAAAGCTGTTGATAAACTTGCCGTGGTCCCGATAGGGCTTAATCATGAGGAGGTCCCACACTGTGTTAAGCGCATTCATCTCAAACTCGCAGTACACATGGGTATCGCTGTCTGGGTCGATGAATATCTCAAAATCATTGTCGTGGAAGATGATGTCGTCTCGTTTGCTCACGGTTCCCCAGATTTCGTGGCCATGAAGTTCAGCGCCAATGTAGAGCGCTGTATGGTCCCAGAGCAGTTTGGCGCGTGTCCTGAAACGTGGTGTGGGTTTATCCGCGCCTTCGATGTCGCGGAAGTCGGCTGTCCAGGGAGCGTCTTTCCAGAAGGGCTTGTCCAGGTTGCCGTCCAGTTTCAGCGTCTCGCTTGTCCGCTGACAATGATAGACTGGCGGGGTGAATTCGGTAACATGGGGTTTGGGTATACGATAATGGCTCATAGTTTGTTTGTCCGTTTTGTCCATGCGCCTACAAGGGGCGCGGCTTAACGCCTTCATGGTGTCTGACACCACCGCCGGCGGGCAGGGTCTTTATGAAAAACGCGCCCGGTCAATGACCGATGGGCGCGTTCTCATGTAGATTAGTAATCCCATGCCTAAAGGCTGAGGCTTTACGGCGGTGCTACTGCAAGAGCTGGAGTATGCCCTGTGTCCGCTGATTGGCCTGTGCCAGCATCGCGGTTCCGGCCTGGGAGAGTATCTGGTTCTTAGTGAAGTCAACCATCTCACTCGCCATGTCGCTATCGCGGATACGGGATTCGGCGGCTTGCATGTTCTCAGCGCCAACGTCCATGCCGTTGATGGCTTTTTCAAGCCGGTTCTGGTACGCGCCAAGATCAGCCCGCTGTTTACTCAGCTTCTTCAGGGCTTCATCAAGAGTTCCAATGGCGCGGTTGGCGTCATCCGGGGATTCCAGAGAAAGGATTTCATAATCACCGATATTCCGAAGGCCAAGCGCGCCCGCAGTCATGGTTCCAATGAAAATCCGTTCACGCTGATCCATGTTGGCGCCAATGTGTAACCACATGGAAGCAGTAACCGCATTTTCCCCGATCTCACGACCAAACCTGCCGGTCAGCAGATTCATACCATTGAACTGGGCGTGAGACGCGACTCTATCCAGTTCGTCAATAAGCGCAGATACCTCAAGCTGGATGTACATCCGGTCTTCAGCGGTATAGATACCGTTTGCGGATTGCACTGAAAGCTCACGCAGACGCTGTAAGATATCCTGGCTTTCCTGCAAGTAACCTTCCGTGGTTTGAATGAAAGAAACGCCATTCTGGGCATTGGCAGACGCCTGATTCAAGCCACGAATCTGGCTACGCAACTTTTCGGAAACCGCAAGCCCTGACGCATCGTCCGCAGCACGGTTAATACGCAAACCACTAGACAATCTCTCCATGTTCCTTGTGATGTTCGTCTGAGTAACACCAAGATTGCGATTTGCATACATTGCGCTCAAGTTATGATTGATAATCATATATCTTCTTCTCCTTTGACTCGGCGCGTTGTCATCCTTGACTTTTCCAGCGCTCTGAGTTTTTGCCATTAGTTTTCAATACTATCTTCGGCGTTTACGAAAAGGGCTTTAGCAATCTTTGATAAATAAATGGCTGAATTCCGGGTAACGGATTCTCCCTTAGCCGTATTTACACGTGGATGTGTAATCCTTAATATCAGGTTTATGAAAACAATAAACGCCTTTGCTCATGTATTGGCACTTTTATGCTTTATTGCCACAGGCATCGCGGCTCAGGACGACTGGACTATGCTTCCCGACGCATTGCGCCGTCCCCAGCGAGGCGAGGCGTTGCGGTATCCCAGCGATACCGTGATAGGCGATCTCGGTCGGGGCGCAGTTGATGATGGAGCCTACCGTACGGCGATACGGTTTCTTACCGCGCTTATGGAGAACGACCGCGAGGCTTCGGTACTTGCAGCGCTTGACGCCTCGTTTCTTGATGAGCTTCTTGGCACGCTTGAGCCGCTTGCGGCACGAAAGTTCAGGCTGGGGAGCGGCCGTAACGAGGAAGATGGAAGCGTTTCGTTTCTCATTCGCGTGATTGGCAGAGAACAATGGATAAGCGGCGAGCTATACCTTCGCTTTGAGTATGAGACATGGCTGCTGGATGATCTGATACTGGAACAGGCAAAGACGTTTTCCACCGATGATAGTGGATATACAGCCCCGTATGAGCGGGTTTTTTAAGATTTAACAATAAGGACTGATACACATGGCAACCGAGATAAAACGTATAGAAAAAGAATCCATCCTCAATACCTTGCATAACAAGCGTATTGCTATGACTTCCCTTATAGAACGTAATGATTACAGTTTCATGTTGACCGAAATCAGCAAGACCACGCTGATTCTGACGCCGGACCGTCCCCTGCCGGCAATAGCCGTGGCGCCCGGAAAAAAACTCAACATCATCGTCAACTACATGGGTATGAACATCTTCTTCACTGTGGAGTTAAAAGATAAGGTGAAAGAAAATCATATTACCACGATACCAGAGTTCTTGTACCGTAACCTTGGGCGTTCCAATTCGCGGCAAGTCTTCCCTTCCGGCATGAGTATGCAATTCGCCTCGCTTGAGGAAAAGTTTGTACTTCCCTTCCCGCTACTGGAACAGGAAGACACCACTCCACCGCTCCCTGGTCTTGAAAAGAGCGATTACAATGCCATTGTTACCCACCTTGCCGCATGGGTGAAGACCATTGCCGATGCTTATAAACTGACGCTGTTTAGGGACGCGAAGACCAGTCCGCTTGAACTTGAAAAGAGCCTCATTATGAAAACAGGGAAAACCCTGTTCCTGCCCTCAACCGAAGCCGGCTTACCAGAGACTGATGAAACGCCGGAGAAACGCCTCATCACAACCGAGCTTTTCAAAAAGAGCGACATAACTTCGTCCCAGCTTACGGAATTTGTACAGGCAAGGCGCGCAGAGGGGTTGCGTTCCTGCGCCTGGGTTCCCCTGTTCTTTGAACGCTATGTCATTGGGTGTATCCAGCTTTGGGTGAGCGCCGGGGATAAGGCTCCGCTGGGAATCGAGCATATCGCAACGATCTATCAATACGGAAAAAGTCTCAGCAACGCGCTTGTGGCGCGTGGTTACTTCGCATCCTGCTCCCTGAAAAACAAGTTCTTTAATGGGAATGGCGTTGACATCAGCGCGTCAGGGATACTGTTTTCCTATCCTCAGTCATCACTTGCCCCGACATTCACGACAGGTAAAGAGATAGCGCTCAAGCTCAACACAGGAACTCAGATCATAAACTCTTCAGCCCGCATCGTCCGCTACTATCGGGAAATGGCAGTGGATTACTGGGGTTGTCGTTTCGTAGGAATGATGCCGGAAGAGAGCCGCAGTCTCATTGAGTATCTTTATGGTAAACCCTTTGAGCAACTCAAAACCACGCTGATGCTTGGACATGCGTAAAGAAACGTCCTTAGCACAACGTCGCTAGTAGAATCGCTTTGATCGTATGCTTGCGGTTTTCAGCCTCATCCCATACCCGGCTCTGGGGGCTGTCGATCACGTCGGCGCTGACCTCTTCACCCTTAATTGCGGGTAAGCAATGCAGAAAAATGCTGTCTTTGCGTCTAGTGCGAGCCATCAGCGCCTGATTAACCTGATAGGGTGCAAGGAGCCTCGCCCGCGCCTCCTTCTTCGCCTCTTCACCCATAGATGCCCAGACATCAGTGTAAATAGCGTCCGCGTCACTTACCTCCGCTATGTCAGCGGTAACACGGATGTTCGCGCCGGAAGCCGCAGCGAATGATTTACAGGTTTCCTTCAACTTGAGGTCTGGATTAAGCGACGGCGGGGTAATCACCGTGAAGTGTACACCCAGCTTGGAGCAAATCAGCATGAGCGAGCGCGCCACGTTGTTACGACCGTCTCCCACGAAACACAGCTTTTTGCCTTTTGCGTCTCCAAAACTTTCTTCCAGCGTCATAATATCGGCTAGAACCTGAGTTGGGTGAAACTCGCCAGTAAGGCCATTGTAGACCGGCACGCCAGAATACGCCGCCAGCGCCTCAACTGTGGCTTGCTTGAAACCACGAAACTGTATGGCGCTGAACATACGTCCCAGCACACGCGCCGTGTCTTCAATGGATTCCTTTGCCCCAAGTTGTATGTCCTGCGTTGACAGAAAAACTGGATGACCGCCTTCCTCACCAAAAGCCGTCTCAAACGCGCAACGGGTGCGTGTCGAGCGCTTCTCAAATAGGAGCGCCAGCGTTTTCCCCAGAAAACGTTGGTGTACCGCGCCCTGTTTCGCCTCCGTCTTCACCTGTTTCGACAAATCCAGCAGATAGCGGATTTCTTCCGGTGTATAGTCCTGCCATGTCAGCAATGAACGCCCCTGAAAACCTGTATGTGTATTCATAGTAGATATAACTTAAAGAGAAAGCTAGCTTCTTTCAAGTCTTGATCAAAATATACATTAACATGAGTTCAACCGCATCCGGCGCTCGTATCACTGACCGGTGTGTGAGCTATACACCGACCGTGTGTGGGCTGGTTGGTGTCTCACGGGTATCTGGCATCCATGTGAGCTGGTGCTAGACACTCAGTGCCACACACCCGCGTGAGTTGGCGCCAAACGAGTGCCAGAACCGCATGAGCTTGGTGCCAGACACTCAGTGCTAGAGACCCGCGTGAGTTGGTGCCAGACACCCAGTCCACATCCGCGTGAGTGCCACGCATAAACGAGCGCCATTTATAGACGGTGCTTTAATTCATTGTTTCATCATGTCTTACTTTATCAGCACCACTACCTATTCAGCGGTCAAACAGCGTCCTGAGTTCCGCCTCGCTCATGCGGGCAAGCCACGACTCGCCAGAGCTTACGCTCAGGTCTGCCAGTTCCAGCTTGCTGTTGAGCATGGCGTCAATTTTCTCCTCAAAACTGTTCCTCGTGATAAACCGGTGAACAAATACCTTCCGCTGCTGGCCAATGCGAAAGGCGCGATCTGTGGCCTGGTGTTCCACCGCCGGGTTATACCAGAGGTCATAGTGAATGACGCGACTGGCAGCAGTGAGGTTCAAGCCAAGACCACCGGCGTGAAGACTCACCAACAAGACACGATTCGTGGGATCGCTCTGGAACCGGTCAATCACCACGCTTCGCTTTTGCTGGGAGAGACCGCCGTGATAGATGAGCGCCGGTTCCCCCAGTTCCTGCTCAATAATCGTTTTGAGACAGTCTAAGGCTTCCACATATTGGCTGAAGATTAGTGTCTTCTCACCATTGGCAAGAATTCCTTCAAGTAGGGTGAGTAGCAGCTTCGCCTTGCCGGAAAGATGGGCGGACGCGGGACTTTCTTTGTCGTAAAGGCGAGGATGATCGCAGATTTGTTTCAAAGAGGTGAGGAGACTGAGGATGAGGGCAGATCGGCGTAGGGACGTGTCATCACGCTGCTTATGTTGCAAGCGTTCAAGTTTGTCGAGGGTCTCGGTAACAACGCTCTCATAGAGTGCGGCTTGGACTTTTTCAAGCACCGCGTACTCATTAGCCACAATTCTGTCCGGCAGGTCGGTGATGATGTTCTTATCGGTCTTGAGTCGCCGCATGAGAAAAGGCGCGGTGATGCGGCGCAGACGCTCGGCACTTGATTTGTCCCGCATAACTTCAATGGGATTGCGGAACTCTTCCCTAAATTGAACAGCGCTTCCTAGATATCCGGGCAGTATGAAGTCAAACAGGGAGCGCATGTCCTCAAGGCGGTTCTCCACAGGCGTACCAGATAGGGCAAGGCGATACTGGGAACGGAGAGATTTCACGGTTTTCGCGCCGCGTGTGTCGGCGTTTTTCATAAGATGCGCCTCGTCCACGATAAGCAGCGAGAAGGGACGGTCGGCAAGGCGATAGCTGTCCCGTACCACGGTTTGGTAGGTGGTAAGAAACACGTCATGCTGCTCATCAAGCTCACGCTTGGCTCCGTGGTAGCGCGCAATCGTGAGGCTTGGGGCAAAGTGGGTGAGTTCCCGCTCCCAGTTTTCAATAAGCGAGGCGGGCGCGATCACCAGACACTGACGCGACAGCAGACCACCCTCCTTGAGGTGAAGTAACACCGCGATGGATTGTATTGTCTTGCCGAGTCCCATGTCATCGGCAAGCACACAGCCAAAGCCAGAGAAAAATAGGGAGCTGATCCAGTGATACCCACGTTGCTGATAGGGACGAAGCGAGGCGTTGAGCGAGGATGGAATCGCGCACCGTTGTTCGGCAAAGAGATTCTCCATAACACGTTCAGCATCAAACGAAAGCACGCTGTCTCCGGCAAAGTGCGCCTTGAGGAAGTCTGTAACCGTGGGTTCCCGCTCCTCTTTTGACTGCTTGAAGAGGCGAGCAAGTTCCTCTGGATCAATACGGATGAACTGCTCCCTGAACTTCACCAGCACCCGCTTCTCTTGAACCAGCGCGTTAAACTCCTGCGGGGTAATGGTTTGGTCACCGATGGCTATCTTCCATTCCCAGTCAAGCAGGTCATCAAGACCCAGAAAGCTCGGTCCGCTCTTTGAGCCGGACTCGCGTTTCGTTTTTTGAGTGGCGACAAGTACCAGCCGAGGCTTGAGTTCACGGTGCAGGTTTTTGGGTAAGACCACCTCAATTCCCAAACGGGAGAGCAGAGGCGCAGCGTTATCCAGAAAGTCAATGAGGCGCACCTCACTAAGGCGTACTGAAATCTGGGACGTGAGTTCCGCCAACTCAGGTAAGTAGTGGGAAAGCGCTTGTGGCGCGCGTAGTACCTCAATGGTACCGGTCTCTTGTACTGCGTTCTTGAGCGGAATCTTTCTTATGCCGCTTTCACTAGGGATCAGCGCTTCCATCGAGAGCATGAAATCCACGCCTTCCTCACCCGGCACAGCAGCGGAACCCGCACCTTCCTCACTCGGCACAACAACAGAACTGAGCGAGAGCTGGTACTTCCACGCCGTAAAGTCCACAGACAGCACCGAGAGCCAGTGGGCTATACTCAAGGGGAGGCTTCGCATTGCCGGCGCGGTGGTATTGATTGACCCGCCCTGAAAAAAGAGCGCAAGCATCTGGCGGTACTCCATGCTTCCTTTCTGAGCAGCAGCGCTCATGGACTGAGATTGGCGTTGCACCCATTCCCCAAGTACGATTGAAGCAATGAGATTCACCACGCTTCGTCCTGTAGCATACTTCACGGCAGCTCTGTCTGCGTCTTGTGTGTCCAGTTCCATGAGTCGGTCTTCATACATGGCGAGCGCGTCAAGTGCCTTGTCAATCAGGGGCAGGCGATCAAAAGGCTTCCATAGGATACGCAGGCTACTTTGTGGCTCAGGCTTTTGCTCAAGCAAAACAGCGGGGATAAAGGCTTCAGCCGCGCAGATGAGGTTAAGCAACTTGAACAGGTGGAACAAAAAGCGATACGAGCGTGAGCCATCATCAAAACAGAATGAGCGGAATTGCATAAAGGTTTCATAGAGCGGGTGTTGGCTCTGTTTCCCGCAGATGGACTCGCGTACCAGAAGCGGGGCGCTTCCTGCTTTGTACCGAAGCGTCCAGTGGGAACGGGAAAATTCGTGTTCACAGGTATCGGCGTCTGTCGCGTTGCCTTGTGTTGCGGAACGCGCCGCGTTGTGATAAAAGTCCGCCATTGCTACTGAAAAATCATGGTCGCAAAACGGGGTATCCGCTGGCAGCAGGGACAGAATCAGAGCAGCGCAGTGGGGGATGTGTGGATAGTCGGGCGGCGCTTCTGGTATGGGCGGGCGTGGCGCTGAATCAGCCTCAAGCGTAAAGGGCGGCGCTATGTCTTGCGCCGGTGCTGCGCCATATCGTTCGGCAAGCGTGGAGAGATCGATGCCGCGCAAACGGAAAAGGACGCGGGGATCAGCGTCAATTTCACGCGCAATGACGTAGTAGAGTGCGGCAAGATGCTTGCACGGATCACCCCAGTCAGGGCAGGAACAGAAGCGTCGCATATCTTTCCAGCGCGTTGGAATAAGGTTAATACCTTCGGCTTTCAACCTTTCGAGAAAGCGTTCCGGCAAATCTCCGGCGCTGATATTGGCAAGGAGCGACGGGTCTTCTTCAATAAGAGCCAGCACCCGTTCTTTCTCCTTTAACTCAGGAAACATGATTTCTACCGTATAGTATGGCAGGAAATGCCCCCTGACTTTGGCTATCACTTTCGTAAACGCTGGAGATATAGATTTCTGAATTCCCAGCGAAATGACTTTACCGGTATTCGCGTAACTCTGTCCTTGTTTAAGGCGGGTATTCTTGCCGTAACTGCCAAGCGCCTCGATAAACCACTTCCCCCAAGGACTTACTCCGTAACGTTGTCGCGCCATGTTTTACTAGGGGCCTAAGCCCGATCCTCCTTGGGGTCTAGCCTACACCTCAATGGGGTCTAGCTTGAACCCCGATCAGCATTGGATCTGGATACCGAAGCTGCCTTCTGGGTCTCCAATCCATGCTCTGAACCTTCACGCGGTTTGCCCGTTCCTGAAGGATATCGAGTTTGGCTGAATATCTGTGGTCACAAGGTTACGGGCGATACTCGTTTGATCCAGCAGCATCGATTCAACAATCTCCTGAGCCTCACGGCTTTTCCGCACGAGGCTCAGTGAGATTTCCCAAGAATTCAGTGAGATTTCCCAAGAACTCAGTGAGTTTTATGGAAGAACTCAGTGAGTTTTACCCAAGAACTCAGTGAGTTTTACCCAAGAACTCAGTGAGTTTTATGGAAGAACTCAGTGAGTTTTATGGAAGAACTCAGTGAGTTTTACCCAAGAACTCAGTGAGTTTTATGGAAGAACTCAGTGAGATTTTACCAAAAAGCATACTGTCTCGAGGAAAACCTCTTGACTGTTAGGATTGTTTACGCTATTGATTCGGTATCTTAAAGCGAAGGAGTATGATATGGCGGTTTGGCTACGGAAAGTCCGGCGGGAGAATCCACAGGACAGGAACAAGGCGAAAAGGAAGCGGGATGGGTGAATACATATTACGAACCAAAAATTTAAGTAAAAAATATGGAGTCGTTTATGCCATAGAAAATATAAACGTTGAAATAAAACAGGGCCAGATATACGGCCTTATTGGATTAAACGGAGCAGGAAAATCAACGTTTATGCGGGCCGTTACCGGGTTGATTAGCCTAACCAGCGGGGAAGTGGAACTTTTCGGGAAGTCCGGTGTAAAGGCATTGCGGTATGGCAGGGAACGGATTGGGCAATCTATTGAAACACCGGCGGTGTATCCCAATATGACCGCCGGACAAAATCTTGAAATCCAGCGCAAAATCGGCAAAGTTACTGATAAAAACATCATTAAGGGAATTCTTGAACTTGTCGGCCTTGGCGATACGGAAAAGAAAAAAGTTAAAGATTTTTCACTTGGTATGCGGCAACGTCTTGCGTTGGCAATCGCCCTTATCACTAAACCGGAATTCTTAATCCTTGACGAGCCGGTCAACGGGCTTGACCCAGTAGGTATCATCGAAATAAGGGAACTGATACGCCGCCTTGCCAAAGAGCAGGGACTCACCTTTTTGGTTTCAAGCCACCTGCTTGATGAACTGGCGCAAGTGGCTACCCATTATGGAATTATTGACAAAGGCCGCCTGGTAAAACAAATTTCACAAGAAGAATTGTCGTATGAATCACGGCAATATATAAAAATAATTACAGACAATACCGGGAAAACGATTTCACTTATTAAAAAAACTTTGGGAATACCGAAATTAAAGAAGCCGCAAAAAATGAATTGTACGTATATGGTCATACGGAAAAGACCGGGAAAATAAATACCTTGCTTGTAACAAACGGTGTTACCGTGGAAAACATAAGCGTTTCCCAGCAGCGGCTGGAAAACTATTTTATCAATTTGACAGGAAGCAAAAATAATGTGGGATCTATTTTGTGCTGAAATGTATAAAATACGGCATACAAAATTGCCGTGGGTGATTTTTGGCCTGCTAGTGCTGCAAACCTACATCCAGATGGATGGACTGCGTTCCCTGGAAGAGGAACCCGTATTGGGGCAGATTGCGATAAGCAAAATCTGCGATGCTTCGCCTTTTTTGTGTATCTGGCTCTCATCGTTTACGGGATTTTTTATCGCCACGGAATTTCAAAACGGCACAATACGCAATACCCTTGCTCTCGGCAAAAAAAGAAGTTCCGTATATTTGGCAAAACTAGCGGCGGTGTTTTTGGCATGTATCGGCATGTCACATTCCTGTCCTTAAAACGGCTTACACCGGCAAGGTATTCACTTCCACGCCCAGGGCTGCTGCGGCTTGCTCGGCAAGCGCGGGACCAGCTAAGACGACCGACGTGGCAGTGGGCGT
>JAITIX010000082.1 GCA_031279205.1 Treponema sp.
TGTTCGTCCGTCTTCTTCATCTGCTCGCCAGTCTCCTTGATCCGCTCGCCGATCTCCTTCTGGCTTTCCCTCAGCTCTTTAAGACCCCGGGCGTTTTCCCTGACTATTGCCCAAATCTCGTCGGCAGTGGCTCTCCACTCCGGTACTGTTTGCACTGCTTCCATAAGTAACTCCTCCTGTAAGCATGGCATTGTTGCGGCCATTTGTGTAATTCACAGACACTGCTAAACAGTTCAGGCAACTTCGTAGCCTGCATCAACAATTGCGGCTTTCAGCGACTCAAGCGTTACCGCGTCAGCGTGTTCCACTGTTGCAGTTTTGTCTTTGAGGCTCACCTTCGCGGTTTTTACGTCCGCGACTCCCTCAAGCGCCTCTGTTACATGCTTAACGCAGTGTTCACAGGACATTCCCTCAACCTTTAATATAGTCTTCATCTTATATCTCCTTGTCTCTATTCTATCCCTTTCTCCCCGCGTCGTCAAACTGGAACCATTCAAGTCCATATTCATGTCAGCCATCTTGAATCGCCTGTTCATATTCCTCTTTAAACATATCAACCTCAACACACCCCTAGTTGGAAGAACACACACACCCTGTATACTTCTCGTTCCTTAAGGCTAAACTTGACCTATAATCTTCCCTGTAATCTGGAAATTCTTATATATTCCGGTGTACTGGAGTGCCTCGCGGATTCTGACCATGTTATGCCAGCCATCTTGAATCGCCTGTTAGTGTCCATTTCATAGCGCATGATTTATGGTATACTGGTATATCAGCCTGTTTCAAAACGCTTCGGTTGCGGCTTTGGAACAAGCTCATAGACCCTACCATTTTTGAAGGAGTGTATAGTGGATATAAAAGTAAGGGCAAAAGAACTGGTTTCCCAGATGAGTCTTGAGGAGAAGGTTTCTCAGATGCTGTATAACGCGGCGGCAGTGCCGAGGCTGGGGATTCCCTCGTATAACTGGTGGAATGAGGCGCTGCACGGGGTTGCCCGTGCGGGTGTGGCAACGATGTTCCCGCAAGCCATAGCGCTGGCCGCGACGTTTGACGAGAAACTGGTACAGGCAGTGGCGGATGTGGTTTCAACCGAGGGACGGGCTAAATTCAACGTTCAGCAGGAAGAGGGGGATCACGATATTTACAAGGGTATCACGTTCTGGACACCGAATATTAACATTTTCCGTGACCCACGCTGGGGGCGCGGTCATGAAACGTATGGCGAAGATCCATACCTCACCTCGCGTATGGGTTTCGCGTTTATCAGAGGCTTGCAGGGGCCGAATCGCGAACAGCTCAAAACTGCCGCGTGTGCCAAGCACTTCGCGGTACACTCCGGGCCGGAAAATGAGCGCCATCGCTTCAACGCCATTGTAGACAAGTACGACCTCTGGAACACCTACCTCGCGGCATTTGAGGTTGCTGTGAAAGAGGCCGGGGTTGAAATAGTGATGGGTGCGTATAACCGCACACTGGACGAGCCATGCTGCGGTTCCAAGCTGCTGCTGCACGATATTCTGCGTGATAAGTGGGGCTTTGATGGCCATGTGGTGTCAGACTGCTGGGCGATAAAGGACTTTCACGAAAACCACCGTGTTACAGCCTCTCCAATTGAGTCTGTGGCACTTGCCATTACAAACGGCTGTGATATTAACTGCGGCACACTCTTCCCGCTGGCGTTTGATGCGGTGAAGAAAGGCCTGCTCACCGAGGAGCAGATCGATACTGCGGTAACGCGGCTCTTCACCACCCGTATGCGGCTCGGCTTGCTTGGCGCGCCTGCAAACGAAGCCTATAACGCCATTCCCTATGAGGAAGTGGACAGCCTCAAACACCGCGCTTTTAACCTTGATGTTGCCCGACGAACCCTGGTGTTACTCAAGAATGACGGCGTCTTACCTTTTAAAGCTGGCTCGCTCAAAACCATCGGCGTCATTGGGCCAAACGCTGACAACCGCATGGCGCTTGAGGGCAATTATCAAGGTACGGCAAGTCAGCACATTACAGTGCTGGAGGGTATTCGTGAGATTGCCGAGAAACAGGGCATCCGCGTCCTGTTCTCCGAAGGCTGTGATATGCTGCGGGACCGGCGGGACGGGCTTTCTCAGGCAGACGACCGCCTCGCCGAAGCCCGCGCTGTGGCCAAACGCTCTGACGCCCTGCTTGTTGTGCTGGGCGTGGACAGTTCCATCGAAGGTGAAGAAAGCGATCAGTTCAGCGAGAGCTTGGGCGGAGACCGGCCATACCTTGAACTCCCCACGTCTCAGGAAAAACTGCTGAAAAACGTGGTTGAAGCAGCACGGGGCAAACCAGTCATTGTGATAAACATATCAGGGAGTACCGTGTCGCTTGGCTGGGCTCAGGATAATGTGAACGGCATCATGCAGGCTTTTTATCCGGGCGCTATGGGCGGCAGGGCAATCGCCGAAGCGCTTTTCGGCGAGTTCAGTCCATCTGGTAAACTGCCGCTTACCTGCTACAAAAGTACCGCTGATATACCGGACTTCACCGACTATAACATGGCGAACCGCACCTACCGGTATTACAAGGGCGAGCCGCTCTATCCTTTTGGTTATGGGCTTTCGTACTCCACGTTCCGCCTGAGCGACCTCAAGGCTGAGAAAGCCACGGTGAGCGTAAGCGTTGAAAACACTGGCCCCATGCCGGCGTGGGAGACTGTGCAGGTTTATGTCAGCAGTCCGGGCGCCAAAGAAATCCGCAGCCTCTGTGGCATTGGCAATCTGTTTCTGAACGCTGGCGAGAAAACCACGCTGGCTATCAAGCTCAATAAAAACGCCTTTTCCCGCTATGACGAAAACGGCACTATGCGCGAGATCAAGGGAAAGCACAGCCTGTCTGTCGGCTTCACCCAGCCTGACGCACTCAGTATCCGTCTGTACGGGCAAGCCCCGCTCAACGTGGAACTGCCAGTGTGAACTGTACCGCTCGCCTAAAGGCGGGCGGTTTTGTTTCAAACTCTGAACTTAATGTTTAAAGCAAAGCCTCAAGCACCGCCGGCTCAATTCGCATAGGGTGAGGGGAATTCACTGCGTGAAGAGATAATAAGTATACCAAGCATACGGTCGAGGCCTTGACACCTCTGGTAAACAGAGGCTGTGCAATGTCTGGGGCTTGCTGGTTTCATACGTTTATATTTCGTTTATTCTTTTAACCTGATGCAGAAAGATATGAAGTGCCTTAACAAAGGAGCTTAATTTCTGGTATACATCGGCGAGTCGCTGTCTCAATGGGGCGGCGCCGATGGTCTCAAGTGCCTCCCAGTTTCGGATAAGCTGGTTAGTTCGTCTTGATTGGTCATAAAAGAGTGATTTGAGCAGAAGCTCTATCCCTGCGAGGGATTCGGTGAGGCTCTCAAGTAACTCTTGCGCCATGTCATTGATGGCGCTGAGGATAACAGGAGCCTGACTTTTGTTTTTCGCTAGTGAGGAACGCAGTTTCGCCCCAAGCGAGGCTTCCATTGACAGAGAGCTATCAAATTCCAGAAACTTCTCAAAATTAGCCAGGACTTCGTGAAAACTGTCGGTGAACTGCCGGTTCATATTGGTCTGGACCCATTGACCATGCAGCACACACATATCAAAGAGTTCCTTTATGTCCTTTTTATAAAAATCCAGGATAAAGGTTTTCAAATAGTTAAGTTCATGGACGTAGGTATAGCCCTCCAGACCGTTTTTTCTCAGGGTTTCATCCTCCCCTGGCGTGTAATAGTGCATACGGTTTCCCACTTCCTTAGGTCCAAACACAGTGGTCAAAAGTTCGACGAGCTGTTTTTGTTCCCTTCCCCGTATAATGTCGTCTAAGCATGTTTTTGCCTCATCAACAACCGCCGCGCGATAGGCGTCGGTGATATGCGTCCGCTGGATTCGAGGAATGCTCTTCCAGAGCGGGTCATGGTCAACATGTCTGACAATGAGTACCAGAATGCTCGTACTCTGTATCAATGAAAGCTGTAGGAGGATCATTTTCCATTCATCAAGCGTGATACCTACGTTCTCCTTATACCGGTTTGCCAAGTTGAACATAGTAGCCCAGTCATGATTCCCCTCAAGCGGGTAGGAGATTTCCAGAAAGTCTTTGATTAACTCAATAACCCTTTTCGCACTAATCTGCCGGACTTTAGGCTGAAAGTTTAGGTCTCGTTCCGACATGAGCGGGTCAAACTGTTTAAGCAGGGTGAAGAAGTCAAAAACCACGAACTGGCTAAACATGAGGATTAGGTTGTAATACCGATCGGCGTTTTCGATAAAGGCCGTGTCGAAGGCTGCGTTGAACCGGGCAATATCCCGCTCAACCCAGATGCTCAGTTGCTCATTGGGCATGTTCGCTGCGTGTTCAGTGATGACTTGAGGCGACAATCTTTCCTTGAGCGCCAGTAAGGACTCGTCCATGTGGAACTCCACAGAGATCGCCTTGAGCTGTTCTGATTCAGTAGCGTTTTGCATATTGAATCCAGCGTGGGCCGAAAGCCGGTATAGCTCATAAAAAAAAGTACCAACTTCCTCGGTAAGCTCCTGTTTCCGTATGCGATACCATTTACGATGTCTACTTCGGTTAATATCCCGTGTTACCATCGCAAGAAGCCTTTTTTGATTCGTGTTGAGAGAATCAAAATGTGGTAACAGAAACGAGCGCAGCGCCTCAAAAAAAGCAATAACCATATATTTACTCCTATTTAGAATATATCGGACAATAAACCCAGGTGTTCTAAATCACCATACTACTAAGAACGGGTGTTAAGGGCAAAGACTCAATTGCGAAAGCTGCCAGAATCGCTTACGCTTAGGTATGCTTACAATTGCTTTTACCGGCGGCGGAACAGGCGGGCATATATACCCTGGACTTGCGGTTGCCGCTTACCTGCGCCAACGCGGCGCTTATCGCGTGTTCTGGATAGGTTCCAGCAAAGGCATGGACCGCGAGATTGTCGAAAAGGCTGGAATCGAGTTCTTTGGGATTCCGTCCGGGAAGTTGCGGCGCTATGTTTCCCCGCAGAATGTGTCTGACGTGTTCAGGATTAGCGCGGGCTTCTTCGCGGCTCGCGGCATATTGCGGCGAGAGAAGCCTCAACTACTGTTCTCCAAAGGCGGCTTTGTGAGTGTGCCGCCCTGTGCCGCCGCCGCCTCACTGGGCATACCGGTATTCACCCATGAGTCAGACTTCAGTCCGGGGCTTGCCACGAAACTGAACACGCGCTTTGCTAAACAGATATTCTTGGCTTATCAGGATACGGCGGCGTTCTTCCAGCCTAAGTACCGCAAGCGGCTGCTCGTGTCCGGTAATCCTGTACGTCCAGACTTTCGGACGGCTGACGCGACAAAAGGCCGCGCCTTTCTAGGCATCGGCAACGATGAGCGCGTGCTTCTCGTACTAGGGGCAAGTCAGGGAGCGCGGCAGATAAACGAGCTAGTGCGGGACACCCTGCCTGAGCTTACCAGATACTACACGGTGATTCATCAGGTAGGGCCGAGTACCGAATGGAATCTGGCGAAGACGGAAAAGTACCGGCCATATCCATTCTTTTATGACGAGTTGCCCCATGTGCTTGCGGCAGCGGAACTGGTGCTGTGCCGCAGCGGGGCTGGAACAGTATGGGAGTGCGCCACGCTTGGCCAGCCAATGGTGCTTATCCCTCTGAGTGGTTCGGCAACGCGAGGGGATCAGGTGGAAAACGCCCATGTGTTTGAGAAAGCGGGCGCTGCAGTGGCGCTTATCGGAAACGCGGCCACACCGGTAGCGCTTGTTCAGGTGATTTCGTCCATAGCTCAGAACATGGAAAAGCGGCAACTCATGGCCGAGGCTTCGACGCGTCTGGGTAAGAATGACTCGGCGGCGTTTATTGCCGAAACTATAGTAAACGCGCTGTGAGTAAGCGCGCTTTAACTGGAGGTTATTATGACTCGATTCGTCATGCTCGACATTATCTGCACCCTGCTTATTCTGCTTTTTGTGCTTCGCTGTTCCGTGCGGGGTTTTGTGAAGGAGCTTATGTCTATGGCCGCAACCGCGTTTGGCCTGATTGTGGGCGCTTTCTTCTATAAAGATGTAGCGGCTTTCATACGAACTCAGATTATGCCGGAGACTAAGGGAGTTCCTGAGATACTGGGCTTTATCGTGCTTTTTGTGATCGTGTTTGCCGTGGTAAGAATTGTGTGCGTCATGCTCAAGGGTATCCTTGAACAGATGAACCTCGTCGGGGTAGATCGTTTTCTGGGCGCGGTCTTTGGCCTTGTTGAAGGCTTAGCTGTGGTATCGCTGATACTCTTCCTCATTAACATACAGCCGGTCATTGACCGGGAAAAAATCCTTAGCGGCAGCATCTTTGCCGAGCGGCTTCTGCCTCTTGTTTCCCGGCTACCGTTACCACGTCTCTGACACCCAATGTCTCTGACACTATTACCATCTCTGACACCACTACCGTCTCTGACACCCATCCGGCGGGGAGCGACTCCGCGCCGAAAGCGAGCGACTCCGCGCCGAAAGTGAGCGACTCCGCGCCAGAAGCGAGCGACTCCGCGCCGGCGGGGAATAACTCCGCGCCGGCGGGGAATAACTCCGCGCCGAAAGCGAGCGACTCCGCGCCGAAAGTGAGCGACTCCGCGCCGGCGGGGAATAACTCCGCGCCGAAAGTGAGCGACTCCGCGCCGGCGGGGAGCGACTCCGCGCCGAAAGTGAGCGACTCCGCGCCGAAAGCGAGCGACTCCGCGCCGGCGGGGAGCGGCCTAGAAGTGTTTATTGGCAAGCAAGGCAGGGGCTTTACGACGCTTTGAATAATAAAGCCTTGGTTGGGCATTTTGCCACGCAGAGGCCGCAGGCAACGCAGTTCACGGTGTCAATCACCGGAATACCTCTGTCCATGGTGATGCAGTGCTGGGGGCAGGCTCTCACGCAGAGTTCGCACTTGATGCAGCCAACCCTGCAGGTCTTTAACACCAGAGCCTTGAGGGGATTGCGGTTGGAACAGCGGGTTAAAGGCGCGACGCGGTCAATGGGGATGGCTTGCAGTAACGCTTGTGGGCATTCGACGACGCAGACTTTGCAGCCGGTGCAGCGCGATGGGTCGGTGCGGGGCAGACCGTTGTCGCCCAGGGAGAGCGCCCCGAATTGGCAGACGTTTACGCAGTCGCCGAACCCAAGACATGCCCACGCGCAGAGCTTGGTTCCACCGGTCGAGAGCTTCGCGGCGCGGCAGGTGGAAACGCCGGTGTACACGCCTTTGAGCGGGGTGTGTTCCCGCGATCCTTGGCAGGCAAGCGCCACGACCTGTGGCGTGAGCGCCGCGCCGTCAACGCCTGTCAGCGCGGCAACCTGCGCGGTAACGTCCGCGCCGCCTACGGTACAACGGTTGACCGGAGCCTCATGCCTGGCGATAGCGGCGGCATAGCCGTCGCATCCGGGAAAGCCACAGGCGCCGCAGTTCGCGCCTGGCAGCAAGGCGCGGATTTGTCCCACGAGCGGGTCTTCGGCAACCGCGAAGAACTGGCGGAAGAAACCCAGCGCTAGTCCCAAAACCAGGGCAAGCGCAAACGCGAAAAGCGCGGTGATAAGCACAATACTCACGATACGCCTCCTATTTCACCAGACCGGAGAAACCGGTAAACGCCATTGACAGCAAAGCCGCCGCCACAAAGAGAATCGGCGTGCCTTTGAGAAACGCGGGGACAGGACTGGTTCGCAGGCGCTTGCGTATGCCGGCAAGCAGCAGAAGCGCGATAAGAAAGCCAAGCGCCACGCCCAGGGCATAGACTACTGATTCCACAAAGGTATAGCCGTTTGAGATTACGTCAAAGGTAACCGCAAGGATCGCGCAGTTCGTCGTGATGAGCGCCAGGTAGATGCCCATTGAGGAATAGAGCGCGGGCGCGGTCTTCTTAAGGTAAAACTCGACCAGCTGCACGAGCGCGGCAATCACGAGGATAAACACGAGTATCTGCAAGAACGTCATGTCCAGTGGTTCAAGAATGAAGCGGTAGATGGGCCAGGTTACGCAAGTGGCGAGCAACGTAACAAAGGTTACGGCAAGACCCATGCCGATGGACTTGTCCTCGTCAATGCTCATGCCGATGAAGGGGCAGAGCGCCAGAAAGCGCATGAGTACCACGTTATCAATGAGCAGCGCCTTTATAAAAATCGTGAACAGCGTCATACAGCGCCTCCGTGATGATGCACGCTGGCAGTGGCAGGCGTCTGCGCCGGAGCATTACCTCTGAGACGGGATTTGATAGCGCTGTTGAGGCTGATAAACAGGGCAAACACAAAGAAGCCGCCGGGCGGAAGCGTGAAGAAGAGGATTGGCTGGAAGCCCTCCGGCATAACCTGAAACCCCAGAAGCGAGCCGCTTCCCAGGACTTCCCTCACAAGCGCGATACCGGTGAGTACCCATGTGTAACCCAGCCCCATACCCAGGGCATCCGGTATCACTTTTATCAGCGCTTGCTTTGAGGCAAAGGACTCCACTCGCCCCATGATGATGCAGTTCACCACGATGAGGGGGATAAACACGCCCATAGCTTGGGACAGTTCAGGGAAGTATGCCTTTAACACATAGTCGATCACGGTGGTAAAGGCAGCGATTACGATGATAAAGATCGGGATACGTATCGAGTCGGGAATCAGTTTTCTGAATAGGCTGATGACCAGTTCGGACATAAGCAGGACGAAGGTCATGGATAGACCCATGCCAATGCCATTTGCCACAGCGCTTGTTACCGCGAGTGCGGAACACAAGCCAATGGTAAGGCTCAGGAGAGGGTTTTCCCGCACCAGTCCGTTGCTAAAGACTTTGCCCAGACTCATTGCGCCGCTCCTTCGCCGTTGTTCCATGCCTGAAACGCCAGCGCCGTGGTCTTCACCAGCGTTGATACAGCGCGGCTTGTAACTGTGGCGGCGGTGATGACTTGTACGTCCTGCTTTACCTCAAACGAGTCATGTATGGATTTGTTCATGAACTGGTCTGTGAACGTGATTCTGTTTGCCTTATCAACGTAGTAGCTTGACGAGGCGGCGTTTGCTCCCAAGCCTGGGGTATCGGCATGTTCCAGTATCTTCACGCGGCTAATCACGCCATCCGCGCGGATTCCCACCAGCGCCTTGATGTCGCCGCCATAGCTTGGACCAGATACCTGAATCGCCATGCCGTTGAGTGTGCTGTCTCGCCACGCTGTGTACTGGCTTTGAAAGCTCACGGTCGGGTCGGGGCTTATGACGCTTCCCGTGATGTCCTGAAAGCGGTCGGCTTCGGGGAACAGGTCCTTGAGCGCGACTTGGAGATCAGCCGCTTGCCGCGCACTGATCGTGGAACTCGTGCCAGTGTAAACAAACGCCAGACCTACGCAAGCCGCAGTTGCGTAGAGCGCCAGTGTAACGCCCAGTTTGAGTATGTTCTTCACGGTTTAACCACCTTTTTGGCTTTCGCTACGAATCCGTATTTCTTTTGTATAAAATGATTCAGGAACGGAGTCACGGCATTCATAATCAAAAGGCCGTAGGAAACGCCCTCCGGGAACGCGCCCCATTTCCTGATGAGTACGGTGATGAGTCCCGCGCCTGCTCCGAAGATTAGCTTGCCCACGGCGGTTAGCGGCGCGGTAACGTAGTCTGTTGCCATGAAGACCGCACCAAAGACCAAGCCGCCGCTCATGAGCGTGAAGAGCGGGTCAATGCCCAGGGCGGCTGAGGCAAGCGCGCTTGCGCCGAGCATGGCTGCGGGCGCCCGCCAGTCTATGGTCTGGGTTACGAGGAGATACACGGCTCCCAGCAGAATGAGTAGTATCGACGTTTCGCCGATACAGCCGCCGTGTGTTCCCAGAAACAGTGTTTGCATAACCGATGCGTAGTCAGAGCCGCCTCCGACCGCCGCGATTGCTTCAGCTCCGCTTAATCCACGCGCCGCGCCCAGGGGGGTTGCGCCGGAAAGCGCGTCGGGAAGGCTGACCACAAAGCGCCCAGGCGGATTATGCCAAGTCGTGATAGCCGCTGGAAAGCTCATAATGAGAAAGGCGCGTCCAGCAAGCGCGGGGTTAAACACGTTAGCCCCAAGCCCGCCGAAGAATTCCTTTGCTACGATGATGGCGAACACGGAGCCAAGCGCCGTCATCCACAGTGGCGTGGACGGCGGTAACACAAGCGCCAGCAAAAGACCGGTGAGTGCCGCAGAAAGGTCTTTGATACGGATGTCCTGCTTAGTCAGTCGCCTGAACAGCGCCTCTGCACCAATCGCTGCGCCAGTTGATACGACAATCGTGAAAAGCGCATGAAGTCCAAAGACCGCCACGCCGTAGATTGTGCAGGGCGCAAGCGAGATAAGCGCGTTTGCCATGAGCCGCTGCGCATCAACCGGCGAGGCGATATGTGGGCTGGACCCCAGAAACACTGCTGGCAATGTTGCTTTTTCTTCTATTATATTAGCCATTCTATGCTTTCTTTGCCGCCGCTTGCCGGGCGCGGAGGCGTTGCTTGCCAACCCTGAAACGCTGCACCAGCTTGATCCGCGCCGGACACATATAAGTACAGCTTCCACATTCGATGCAGTCCATAAGACCGGCTCTCAGCGCTTCGTCAAGGTCGCCGGCTTCAAGCCCGATGTTCATCAGCGCTGGCGAGAGATGACAGGGACAGTTCCGCAGACAGCGCCCGCAGCGAATGCAGGGCGACTCACGGTCAATGTAAGTCTCTTCCTGGGTCATAAGGATGATGCCTGATGTGTTCTTCTGAATGGGGATCATCACGGTGGAAACAGCAGTCCCCATCATGGGTCCTCCAAAGAGGATTTTCTTTAAGCGGCTATAATCAATATCCATAAACTCCTTGGGCATATCCGGGAGCATGGAGCCAATGGGCGCTCTGATATTCTTGGGTAACTTACACGCCCCGCCGCTCACCGTCAGATCACGGTCAATGAGCGGCTTGCCCTGTATAAACGCCTCGGCAATGGCAACTAGCGTTCCCACGTTCTGCACAATACACCCTGCGTCCATGGGAAGCCCGCCTGAAGGAACCTCCCTGCCGGTAAGCGTGGTGATCAGCATCTTTTCGCCGCCTTGTGGATAACGCGTCTTACACAGCCCAATCGCAACCGAGTCCGTCAACCCTGCGAGCCGTATTTCCTGTTCCAGCAGGGGGATTAGCCGTTGTTTATTGTCCTCCATGCCAATGATAGACCTCTTCACGCCGGTAATCTTCATTGCAATGGCAAGTCCCTTAATGAGTAGGTCTGGCTTTTCGGTAATAACCGCCTCGTCAGTGGTGAGATACGGCTCACATTCCGCCCCGTCCGCAATGAATACATCGATAGGCTTATTTAGCGGCGGCGACAGCTTTACATGGGTCGGGAAGCCAGCCCCGCCCATGCCGGTCAGACCGGCTTCCCGCAGACGCGCAAGCGCCTCCTCGCGGCTACAGGCAAACACGTCAAGTGGTGGCATAAACGCGGTTTCGTTAGTCTCGTTATTTTCGATAATGACACACAAGCCATCGTTGTTGTTTGATTGCAGGCGCGGCTCGACTTTTTTCACCACGCCGGAGATTGAGGCGTGAACCGGCACGGTCATAAGCCCCGGATTGATAGCCTCAGCAATCTTCTGACCGCGCTTGACTGTATCCCCAGGCTTCACCAGACTCCGGTTAGGCGCACCAAAGTGCTGGTTGATGGGGATAACCACCGTTTTGGGCTGAGGAACCAGTTCAACCGGCTTTCCTTCTGTCGCGTGCTTCCGCGTAGGTAGCTTGAGACCCCGCTTAAAACTACTTACTTTCATAGATGTTTGAGAAAAGCGCACTGTTTATTCCTCCGAAAAGACAATATCAGAAACGCTTATACTTACACAAGCACTGTCAACAATGACAGGGGGCTTGTGTTCCTTCCGGCCTAGGAGTGAGTGCGATCCTAATGCTTATGACGTGAGTTCAACGGGGCCAGAGACGTTGGGTGGCAGAGACAGGAAGGGCAGAGACGTTAGTGCCAGAGACGTTGGGTGGCAGAGACAGAAGAGGCCAGTGCGGGGTGTCATGGAAATCGGGAATTGCACGGCAAGTTAAGTCTATGTATTATATAAACTTAAAGTTAAGATGAAAATGCGAAAAAGTGCGAAAAACCCACACAAACTGCCACAAAACTGCGAAAATCACCTAAGCCTTTAAGACCCTTTAAGACCATTCAAATCATTATATTGTAAAGAGTTAGATGAAGAGAGGTAACTTTGGAAAGCCCTTGATTTCCCCCAAAGGTGCGAAACGCCAAACGTGCAACCCAAAAGGTGCGAAATTTCAATTTAACTCTATATAATACAAAGAAATATGTTGTTGATCAATGAGAAGGGTGCGAAAAAAGGTGCGAAACGCTTTTTGGGTCAAGGTGCGAAATTTACCCAATCTCCCTGACAACCGCTCGAACCCGTCCGATAGCTCCAAAGGCTTCAGTATCATAGGCAACTTCCACTTCCGGCTTGACTTCGGTTGCCACAAGGTACTGCCCCTTGACTAGCCGGACATGACTGATATACAGGTCTCCCTTGGCTCGGTATACATAGACCCCGTCTCCCTGCCAGCCGGTAGCCTGAAATACGGCGACATCCCCCGG
>JAITIX010000001.1 GCA_031279205.1 Treponema sp.
AGACACCGGAGCGTCAGACACTGGCGAAGTCGTGGACGGGCGCGAAGCTGGCGCTTGGGCGCCCGAAACCGCAGCGGCAGACCATGGCGGCGAAGACGTGGACGGGCGCGACGCTGGCGCTTGGGCGCCAGACACCGGAGCGTCAGACTATGATGGCGAAGTCGTGGACGGGCGCGAAGCTGGCGCTTGGGTGCCAGACACTGGCGAAGTCGTGGACGGGCGCGAAGCTGGCGCTTGGGCGCCAGACACCGGAGCGTCAGACACTGATGGCGAAGTCGTGGACGGGCGCGAAGCTGGCGCTTGGGTGCCAGACACCGGAGCGTCAGACACTGGCGGTGCTTGGGCGGGTGCAGCGGGTAATGACAAGCGCGGACGGGAACCACGGGGAACCGGTATGAACTCAAAGCTGACGCCGGAACGGTTCAAGCGAGTGGCGATCTCGGCGATCAGGTTTTGTACATTAACGCTTTCAAGACGTGTACCGGGCGCTGGGTTGTTATCCCCATCGGAGATAAACACAAGGCTTTTGGCGCGAGAGCTAGGCAACGAGGTAATATAGCGTTCGGCAAAACGAAGCGCGCTTACTATGTCGGAGTACGGGTCAAGGGGATACATCAACAAAAGGCGGCCGACAATGGTTTCAATATCACTCTGCCCATCGACACGGCGAGAAATCTCAAGGCGCGTCCGGTCGGAAAACGAAATGAGGTGAAAGGTATCGCCTAGTTGCAGGAATTCCCGCAGGAATGGGCCGCTCAGATAATCACGCACCTCAAGGTAATAACTGCTCATGCTTGCCGACGTATCCAAAAGTAGCACTACGTCACGAGAAGCTGTCTGGGCAAACCCAGACAGGGTGATGAAAGAACACAGCAAGAGCCAGCCAGCTTTTTTCATCGTTCCGAGCCACACGCTCGCCTGAAGCGCAACAGCAGGCTCACAGAGGGAATTGATACCCTGGCGCTCCAGCGCGCTCTGCAGCGAGGAGCCTTTATCAAACCTAGCTTGTTTCAAGCTCAGAGATAGACTCAACTGTATAGGGAATTTTTTCCATGTCGATGGAGAACTCGAACTTTTCCCCCACCGTTTTGTTCAGCATGGAAGCTCCAAACGGCGAAAGGTAGGATATGATGCGGTTCTCTGGGTCCGACTCCCATGGACCAAGTATCGTGAACTCGTCCTGTTTACCAGTGGCGTTGTTCAGGAGCATAACTTTGGTTCCAAAAGAGACACGGCTTGTATTGACTGAGTCCGGATCGAAGATTTGGGCGCGGTCAATCTCGTCCTTTAGTTTTGCTACTTGGGCATTGAGGATTTCCTGTCTTTCTTTGGCGGCCTTGTACTCCGCATTCTCCCGTAGGTCGCCCAAGGACAGGGCAAAGGCGATTTCCTTTGAGTTATTTGGAACTTCCTTGTCCAGAATATGGTTCAACTGGCGTTGTTTTTCCGCGTACATGGCCGCCGTTACCATCAGCCCCCGCGTTATCGTGGTCTTCTCCACATCGCCAAAGAATTTGAAATTCGGGTCATGCTCAAGGATGCGATTCCGCAGTTTGAGCTTATCGGCGGGGTCAAGGTCTTTCACATCGTTTATAAACGTGTAAATCCTAATAATGGTGTCGGTGTCCGCTTTGTTGATATAGTCGTCCAGCGCTCCTTCCTTGAACAGAATCGTGTACACCTGCTTGGTGATTTTGCGGTTCTCTGAGGTATCACGGTGGTTCTCGATCTCCCGGTAGCTAATGTCCATGATGTGGATCAGGGTGAGGAGCTGTTTCTCAAAGGGAATGTTTGCCAACTTAAACCAGTTTGCATCCTTGTTGTTCTTGAAGAGCCATACCACTGCCTCGCGGTAATCGCGGTAATGCTCAAAGCAGTTCTGAGTCATGCTTACCAGCTTGTCCTCATGGCGCTCTTTTTCTAGGTTCACGATGATCGAATTGAGCTGTGCATAGGGGAAGAGCTTCACATACACATCGGTCCAACGCGGCACAAAGAGCTTGATGTGATGAAGGAAGGCTTCCCGCAGTTTCGTATCCTTGATGAGGGCGAAGAGCTGAGGCAGGTCATCAATGGCATCAAAGAGGTCAAGGAAGTTGATCTGCGGTAGAGCGCCTGATAGCTGGGGGTACTGGCCGGCAAGGTCTTTGACCAGCAGGTAAGCTGAAATCACGGACTCATTCACCTGACTGAATGAGCGCAGATAGCCGGAGAAGTAGGCGAACATCTCGGTGAAGTAATCGGAATCAAGCTCAAGCTCTTCTTTGGACACGAAGTCCCTGATGGTTGCGACGCGATCAAAGAAGTTCTTCTCCGCCTTGAACTCGTTGTACAGCTTTTCGTCGATACTGATAGGCCGGTCTCTAACTGTGTAAATATCGATGTTATTAGGGCTTACCCCAAACGAAGGATCGCTTTTGAGGATATCCCGCGCCTTAACGCTCCATGCGGTCCATTCACCGGCGGTCAGAATCGACGGCACGAGGTCTGCCTTGATACGCTTGAGATCACAGGCGTTATCAAAGCTGCGTATGATTATCTTCAATGCCCAATCGATCTCGTTTTTGATCTTGCTGTGGAGCTTTTCTTTTTTCTGGGTAGCCTTTAAGACCCAAATATGATCCCGTGATAGGGTTTGCAGGGCGCTGATCGCCATCTTGAGGCCCATAGAATGTCCCCGCTTTTTGGCGAAGTCAATGACGATCTCGTCATCCTGAATACTGGCAATGCGTCCCACGCCCCAAATGCGGTGATAGACAAAGTTGCCCTTGTCAAAGGCAATATGCTTCTCAAAGTCTATGATGGCTTCATGCACGTTACGCCAATTCTGGGACAGGTTTGAGACACGGATGTATTCCTCGAGCTGGCTGTGTCCATGGTACTTCTGCCTGAAACAGTCAACGAGTTCCTTGCGCGCCTGAGTATCCCGCTCATCATACTGGAGAATGAGCTTCAGGATGCTAATGGCAGTGTTGATGTCACCCCGTTTCCGGCACGAGGCGTACACATCATTCAGAAGAAGCACTGCCTTGTCTTCGCTGATGTTCTTGGCAATCCGCTTCTCCACATGAAGAAAAAAGTCAATCTCCTCTGGACAGAAACCAAGTACCTTTTCCCATATCTCCTTAACATTGACCAAGTTCTTTTTGCTGATGTAACGATGCAGGGCTTTCTTATAGTAATCAATCGCAACTTCAAGATTACTCTGCTTCTCGTAGTACTCAGCCAGCGCCTTCACCATATCCGCTTCTTCAAGGTCAACCTTAACGAAGCGTTCCCAAATCGCGTAGATGGTAGCCTCGTCATTGTTTTCATTTTTATGGTACAGAACCAACGTGGCAAGGGCGAACTTGGATTCACCATAATCAAGAACCCGCTCGCAGAGGTACTTAACGACGTTCCACTTGTGGTTATCCACGAAGATGTTCACGAGGTTCACCATAGCTGAATCATCAATAAGCTGGCGGGAAAGTGAAATCATGCCTGAGAGATACAGGGCAATGATGCTGTTTTTGGTGTGAACCAAATGCTCGTCGCAAATAGACTTCACCTCGTCATAGGCGCGTTCCTGCCTAGCCTCTTCCAGAACCTTGTCCAGTTCCTTGAAGTGATTAGCCGAGTAGTTACTAAGCGCAGCCCGCGTCCATTTTTCCTCGTTCAGCATTTCCTGTATGTTCTTGTTTAACATTCTTTAAAACTCCTTTAGTTTCGATAACGTTCATAAATAGCTGGATCAATCAGTTTGATCTTGAGCATGGTTTCTTCTATTAGAGAGGGGTCTTCACGGCTGTTCTCGTAGTGATCGATGAGCCAGAAATACTGGTTAATCAACCGAGGTTTAAGCAAACTCTTCTCCTCCTGATTGCTACGCAACTCATTCTCCATAGTGGTGATGGACTGCCTGAGCCGCCCCAGTTCCGTAAGCTTGAGTTCCCGTTTCACCGAGAACACGCCCCATAGACATGCGTAAATCGGTATCCATTCCGCAAGCTCCACTCCCTCATACTTGCACTCTTCCCTCACCCGCTCCCTCAACCGCACAATCATCTCCGACTCCAGTGAGCGGAGATCAATGCCCTGGGGATCAAGGAAAAACGCCTCGCGGAACAGCACCTTAGCAACCTTAGTTTCATCAAGCAAGGCATTCACGTCGGCCAGTTCCGAAAGAGTCTCCCCATCCTCCCGTTTAAAACGCGCCGCCTGTTCCAAATACTTAATAGCCAGATCATAGTTCCCAACCCCCTTGTAACAACGCCCCACTTGGAGCAGTAAGCCCGGATCAAACTGGTTAATCCCGTCGCCCAGCACGCTCTCAAACGATTGCAGGGCAATTGAGTATACAAATCGCCGGAGCGCGTACTGACACCGGTCGTACTTATCCCCAATCTCCGGCCTGTCCAGAAAGATATAGTACGACTTCCATTGATCAAGGATGAATCCACCCTGATCATAAGAATTGCGGAACTCAGGCAAACGCTGTATCCGGTCAAGCCACCAGTTAAGGCAGGTAAGAGCATACATGACTTCAGGATGCTCATAATCTATCCTAAGCGCTGTATTCAGCGCCTCCCGCGCAGCATCCGCATCAGAAACTTTTAAACTGTCATAAGCTTTTTGAATCAAAGCCTGTACTTCGGTATTCATAGTTTGAAGGTATGATTCCTCCATTATATCATTTGAGAGGTTTTTGGCAAGAGTGCCGCCGAGCGCGCCTTGTCAAGGTGCGCCTGTCTGATTATTATCGATCTATGCAAAATATGCTCATCGCGCCCTCGGTTCTTTCCGCCGATTTTTCTAACTTCGCTCATGCGCTCGCTGAAATTGAAGCCTCTGGCGCGGAGTGGGTTCATCTTGATGTCATGGACGGGAAATTTGTTCCCAACCTTACCTTTGGCCCCAAGCTAATCGCTGATCTACGGGGCAAGCGTTCCTCTTCAATCATATTCGATGTGCATTTGATGATCTGTGAGCCAGAAAAACTGTTTGAAGCCTTTGCCCACGCAGGCGCGGATAACATCACCTTCCATGTGGAAACAGTTATTCACTCCCACCGCGCCATAAGCGTGATCCACAGTCTCGGAAAAAATGCCGGCATCAGCATTGTACCTTCCACACCAGTATCTTTTATCGAAGAACTCCTGCCCTACGCCGATCAGGTTCTCGTGATGACCGTGAACCCAGGATTTGGTGGACAGGAACTTATACCAGCCTGCCTTGAAAAGGCACGAACACTGGCACGACTCAGGGAAGAACGAGGACTCAGGTTCCTCATCTCCGCTGACGGCGGGGTTAACGAGGAAACTGCCGCGCTGTTTCGGGAGGCCGGAGTTGACGTGCTGGTTACCGGCTCCACCTTTTTCAAGGCTAGAGATAAAACAGCACTGGTCAAGCGACTGAAGGGTCTGGCGTGAAAGACCCAGTCTTAGTTAAGGCAACCCGCCTTCTCAGGCGGGGAAGCTACAACCGCGCCATCAAGCTCCTTGAGCCGGAAGTGCTTCGCTATCGAGGGAACTTTACCTACTACTACATTCTGGCGCTTGCCTATCTGCGTACCGGCATCTTTAACTATGCCTTTGATTACTTCAAACGCGCCCGCGAGGTGAAAGGCCGTGAACGCGATCTGACAATTTTGCTGGGACTAGCAGTGTTGTACCTGCGCCGCGGCGAAACCAAGCCAGCAGTGTCCTTTTATCTTAAAGTGCAGGAACTTGACGAGCATAACCGGATTGCCCGAAAAGCGCTCAAAGTCATTCGCAAATACTCTGGCACCGAAAGCCTCCGACTCTGGGCCGATGACTCTAGGCGCTTAAAAACACTTTTTCCCCCACCTCCGCCAGAACCAATAACCACCAGTACGTTTGTTGTACCCATTGCCTGCCTTTTTGTGGCCGGCGCGCTTACTTACGCCACACTTATCTGGCGCGGCATCCTGCCAATGCCCCTCAAGTTGGACTTCTCCACCAAGCGCGACGGCTTCTCCGCTGTCGCTCTTGAACTGGAGGAACGCATGAAGCCAGTTGAGGTTGGCGGCTCTTACCGCTATATCCTTACAGTAGGGCAGGTACTGGATACCTATGAAGAAGCACGCGACCTATTCAACAAACGGCATGATGAACTGGCAAAGAGAACCCTGAACCGCATCCTTGAATCCAACGCCTCCGAGTCGATCAAAACCAAAGCCAGGCTTCTCATTTCATACATGGACACCCCAGGCTTTGATACACTCAAAGACCGCTTTGCCTATACAGACGTGAAGAAAGAGCCTGCCATATACCGTGATTGCCATGTGATATGGCGGGGCATGGCAACCAACTTTACTATAGAAGAAACCAGTACCTCCTTTGACTTTCTGGTGGGTTATGATACGCGCAGTGTCCTTCAGGGCATAGTGCCTGTACGCTTTGACTTTTCAGTAGCAGTGAATCCAGAACAGCCGCTTGAGGTGCTTGGCAGGGTCGTGCCTATAAGCACAGACAGCGGACAGGACATTATGCTTGAAGGCATGGCAATCCATCAGACAGCGCTGCCGTTTACCAGCAGGAACTAGCCAGTCCCTCAGCTTACCCAAGAATGCCGCCAAGAGCAGGCGTTCTTGCTGAGAATATGGTATACTGCTGCCACTATGAAACATACAATCACCCGCGCTCAGGCGTGGGAGCTTTTAACCAAGTACAACAAAGACCCGTTCCACCTTCAGCACGCGCTCACAGTAGAGGGAGTGATGAAATGGTTCGCCACGGAACTCGCTTATGCAGACGAGGCGGATTTCTGGGGCGTCGTAGGATTACTGCACGATATTGACTTTGAGCAGTTCCCCGACGCCCACTGCGTCAAAGCGCCAGAACTGCTTCGTGCTGGCGGCGCAGACCCTGAACTCATCCATGCGGTATGCAGCCATGGGTATGAGCTTACAGTGCATATAAAACCAGAGCATGAGATGGAAAAAGTGCTTTACGCAACCGATGAACTCACCGGCCTCATCTGGGCAGTGGCCATCATCAGACCGTCAAAAAGCGTTCAGGATATGGAGGTGAAGTCAGTGAAAAAGAAGTATAAAACCGCCAACTTCGCGGCAGGCTGTTCCCGCGCGGTTATCGAGAAAGGCGCAGCCATGCTCGGCTGGAACATGGACACGCTCATCGAGAAAACCATTCTGGCCATGCGCTCCTGCGAGGCCAGCGTTAACGCTTTCATCGCACACAGTACAAGCGCATGATGAAGCAAAAGGCGGTAATTGCCATGAGCGGCGGGGTGGATAGCTCGGTCGCAGCCTACCTCGTGAAGCAGGCAGGCTTTGACTGCGTGGGCATCACCATGAAGCTCTTTAACGGCGCTGATAACCGTTGTTGCTCATTAAGCGATATCAATGACGCCCGGAACGTGGCGTACCGGCTGGATATACCCTATTATGTGCTTAACTTCACTAGCGAGTTCGAGGATCGGGTTATCCGCAAGTTTATCGAAACCTATAAACAGGGCGCGACTCCAAATCCCTGTATTGACTGTAACCGCTATCTCAAGTTCGAGCGGCTCCTCCTGCGGGCGTTCCAAATTGAGGCTGACTATGTGGCTACTGGCCACTATGCCCGCATCCAAAAGTCTGGCGCGCGCTTTTTGCTGAAAAAGGCGCTTGACGTCCGAAAAGACCAGAGCTATGCGCTTTATACCCTGACGCAGGACCAGTTGGCGCATACCCTCTTCTCACTGGGAACGCTCACTAAGGAGGAGGCGCGGGAGCTTGCCCTTGCACAGGGTTTTGTTAACGCGAAAAAACCTGATAGCCAAGACATTTGTTTCGTGCCTGACGGCGATTATGCCGCGTTCATTGAACGCTACACCGGCGTTCAGGCCGCGCCCGGAAACATCATCGACGAAAGCGGCGCGGTTCTGGGTCAGCACCGCGGCCTTATCCGCTACACCATTGGTCAGCGGCGGGGTCTCGGCCTTTCCTTTAGCGAACCCCGCTACGTTGCCGCCAAGTCAGTGGCTGATAACACACTCGTTCTTGCGCGGGAAGAATCGCTCTATACCAAAACCCTTATCGCCAGCGATCTCAACCTCATCGCTTATGAGAAACTCGACAAACCCCTCCGCGCGCGGGTGAAAACCCGCTACCTCCAAGCTGAACAGGACGCTCTTATCGAGCAGCTTGACGACAATCACATCCGCATCGAGTTTGATGTTCCCCAGCGGGCTATCACTACGGGTCAGGCCGCTGTCTGCTACGACGGCGACACGGTTATCTGCGGCGGCGTCATTGTTTCATCGATCCCCTAAGCGTTGGGCGCGTGTCTGGCACTGTGTGTCTGGCGCCGCGTTGAGCCTGTCTGTGGCACGGCTGAGTGTCTTGAGCGTCTGCCACTGAACGAGGCAAGCCTTTGTCTATAGGTCGGGAAGTTCTGCCTACATGTCGGGAGGTTGTGCCGACATG
>JAITIX010000004.1 GCA_031279205.1 Treponema sp.
CTTGGGAAGGAAGCGATAGGGATCATCGGGGAGCTGTACGGGATAGAAGGGGAGCTGCGGGAAGCGGTGAGGAGCGGACGGATAGATGCGGACACGTTTGTGCTGAGGAGGAAGGAACGGGCTGCGCCGGTTGTCAAAGCATTCCACGACTGGCTGGACAGGCGCGTTGGGGAAGCGCCGCCTGAAAGCAGTCTTGGGAAGGCCATAGGGTATTCGCGGAAGGCGCTGCCCCTGGCGGAGCGGTATGTTGAACAGTATTTACTGAGCCCTGATACGAACGCGGTAGAGAACGCGATACGTCCGTTTGTGCTAGGGAGGAAGGGGTGGCTATTTTGCGGGAGCCCGCGCGGGGCGCACGCCGGCGCCGGGATATACAGTTTGATAGAGACGGCGAAGGCGAATGGGCATGAACCGTACAGGTATCTGTGTTATGTGTTTGACCGGCTTCCAGGTGCGAAAACCCCTGAAGACATAGACGCATTGCTGCCCTACAACCTTTCTCCGGCGGGTACTACTCCAACGGGTTAAAATTGACGCTTACAACCGTTTTCAACCGCGCTGTTGGTAATCTGCCAGCAGGTACTGTAACCGGCGTTGCCCCGGATAACGCTGCTGGTCCCGAACCTTGAGGTCTCGGTGGTTACCAGGGGGTAGGGGAAGGTGCCCACGTCAAACTTCCGGTTCTTGTCGTCGTTGATCATACGCATGTGGACGCCCAGGGCCTCGATCATGGCGATCTGCCCCTGCACAAAGGCGGTAATTACATCGGCCTGCTGCCAGCCGGTTGGGTAGTAGCGGGTGCGCTCCTTCATCAATATGAACCAGTCGGTAATCCGGGGGTCCTTCATGGAGAGCAGGCCCTTCTCATACGCCCGGGCATACTCTTCGGCGTCAAGGACGCCGTCTTTCGTAAGAACGTCAAGTTCGTCTACTTTATCCGCCATAAGGGACCCTTCGATAAAGAGGTTGTACCATGCGGCGATGGGCAGGTAAGGAGTAATACCGGCGGCGTGGAGTTTGTCCAGGACTTCGTCAAACTCCTGGTAGGTTTCAGGCTCCTTCGTGATCCCGGCCTTGGCGAAGAGATCCTTATTATAAATGATGCCGATGGGAATTGAATCGATAGGCACAAAACGGTACTCCCCGTCCATGGACTGGGTTACCTTAAACCAGGGGCCAATAAAAAGGTCCGACCATTTCCGGTTTCCCGGCACATAGGGGTTAGGCTCGTTCAGATACTTGGTTACCGGCACGATATAATCGGTACCGACTTCGGAATTTTTATACATCCCCATATTCTGGAAAATGATCTCCGGGGCCTTTTTCGATCTGAGCAGCGGTACCAGCACATCCCGTTCATTAGTCCTGGATACTTCGGCAATCTGCACCACCACCCCAGGGTTTGCATCGGAGTACTCCTTTGCCAGTTTTTCCAGTTCGTTGTAGGGATAGGGATTAGCGTCGCTTTTTACCATAGATGCGGTAGAGTTGTAATTTACCGCATCTCCGCCGCCATCCACGACAATGGTGATGATCTTCCCGCTGCCGGTAGCAGCGCCAGCCTCCGGCTTTTTACAGTCCACAACCGCAAACAACAGCGTGGCGCCCAGGAGCAAAAGTCCCAACTTCTTGATCGAATTCATGCTATCCTCCAAAAATTATTTTTTGTTTCCACCTGGTTTAGCCCTCCTTACACCACATCCCGGTTTTTTTCAGCCCGCAGTTCTTCCGCAGTCTGACGAATCTCCGCCGCGCCGCCTCCGCACCGGTATATCCCATACAAATTCAAAATATACCCGGCAAGATCGCTGCCGGCCTTTACGCCGGAAATATGCTCCAGCACTTCCATCGCATTTTCTTCCGTTTGCTGCCGCTTATTGTCCGCGAGGTACTGATACACCGCTCCCGCAGCCCCCGCGGAAATATAGGCCGGGCAGATTTTCTGATTAAGGCAAAAGGACGCCGCGCCGATGAGCCGGTCCGCGGGGGACAGCTTTCGCACCGGATCCGCGCCGACCCGTTTACAGGTATCCCCCAATGCGGCGTTCCCAAACCGGCAGAGGAGGTCATCGATGTGATTTAGCAAGGCGCCCATAGGAAAACCGTAACATGACGAAAGGGAACGGGCGCTTTCCAGCATGGCGTTCTGGGCCAAAAGGCGTATGTCGGGATTCTTGATCGCCTGCCAAATATATTCGATCCCCAGGCAGGATCCTAAATACGCGCAAAGGGCATGTCCCATGTTGTGAACATAGAGTTTACGTTTGATGTAAAAGCCAAAGGGCGCACAGGGAATCATGCCGGTGATGCAGGGAATATCCCCTTTAAAAGCATCCTTATCCACCGGCAAAAAACCGTAGGGCTCCACACAGACCCGCAGGGGATCGCCGTCCTGCATCTCAGCGGTTTGCACCGGAACCATGCGGCCAATAGCCGCCTCCACAAGCCCTATCTGCCGGTCAAATTGATCACGTTCCTCAGGCGAAAGCTGTTCCTTGAGCAGCCCCTCAAAAACGGCATTGGCGTCCATAAGGTTTTCGCAGATGATAATATTCAACGGTTTAGTAGTTACCGCGAATCGTTTACGGATTCCCGCCGCGACAAGCGGCGCGATAAACGGCAGGACCTTGACCCCCACCGCCGTAGCCATGATGTCCGCTTCCGCTATTGCTTGGGCCGCCGCTTCAGTATCTTTGCCGTTTACCGCATCCACCCCGGTAATTTCCCGGTCTTCATACCCCCTGTCCGAGACGATTCGTACCGGATAGCGATGTTCCCGGTGTAACCGTTCCACTATGTCTTCGGCAATGTCGATGAATGTCACTTCGAAACCGGAACCAGCGAAAAGTGTCCCGATAAACCCCCGGCCGATATTGCCCGCGCCGTACATTACCGCTTTCATATTAAATTAAGATAAGGCGCTCTTTCAATACCCGCAATGTCCTATTCTGACAAGAAAGCAGAAAACATTAACCAATTCCGACTTTTATACGATATAAAATAGTGGTCATGGTTAGAACGGGGATTACACCCAGAACGAATCAGAACGCCAATTGTACGGAAAACCCATAGCGGCAACAGGGTGTTTCACAGCAAGGTCTTTCACTTTTTGCCGGAGCCGGTGATGTGGCGTAATGGTGTCCAGCAGACAAGTGATGATCGCCAGTACAATAGAGTTGTTTAAAAACTTCAGTTTTTAAACAACAACCGCTTAAAAATATACACCTTTCGAGCGGTAACATTTGAATCGGCAAGCCACACATTGGCGGTCTTTTTCGGCAGCTTCACCGGAATACGCAGTTCCTTGTTCCAGATCCGGGAATGATGGGCGCAAATATTCCGCACATACACCAGCGTATGCAGCCATGTTGTTAAAACCGGTTCCTTTACCCCAAAGTAACCGGCCACCGCCTTTCGGGAATGGGACTTGGCGGTAATGCTATACAGAATTGAAAACTGCCCCATGGAAAGAATTTCAAAAATTACCCAAACCGGCGGCCAGGGCTCGCTGTAAATACTGTAAAAACCCGCCTAGTGTGCGTACCGGAATAATCCGGCAGAGGCCCGGTAGGTATATTGATTAAAATAGAGCATTTCCCAAAACTCGGTTAGTTTTGGGAAAGCCTCAATATATCACATTGAGTTGAAATGGTTACGTAGGTCTCCTAATGTCCCGATGAACCCCTGGCCGATATTGCCCGCACCGTACATTACCGCTTTCACGATAGCAAACTTTTTAGCCCGCTTGTATCCTCTAGGATTATTTTCTTGGAACCAGCGTTAGCTTATATCCAAGGGAATCAGCTACCTTTGCAACGGTCTCAAAGGCGGGCCGTCCAGCCGGAGAAAGGGACTGATAGAGCGCGGTTCTGGAGACTCCCGCTGCTTTGGCGGCGTTGGTCATAGTCTTTCGCGCCCGGGCAATATCCGCCAAGGCAACCGGAAGGAATGTATAGTCCTTTTCCTCAAGTACGACATTAAGGTATTCTTCAATATCTTTTTCGGTTTTAAGGTAATCAATAACTTCAAATTTCTTTGTTTCAAGCATTTATATCTCCTTCGCCATTTCCCTGGCCTGGGCAATATCCTGTTTTTGTGTTGATTTATCCCCGCCGCACAGGAGTACGATAATCTTTGTACCTTTGTTGACAAAGTACAGCCTAAAGCCGGGGCCGTAGCGGATCTTTGCCTCAAAGAGACCGTCTGCGAGAGACCTGGTTTCACCGAGCGACCCTTGGGCCATGGACCTGATACGTTTGACAATTACCATTCGGGCCTTACGGTCCCGGATACTCTCCAGCCAGTAGTCAAACGCCTGGGTGGTCTCAATATCGTACATACTAATATTGTATTATATATGAGACAAAATGTCAAGAAAATTGGCTGTTTCGTAGGTGAGAGGCTGTTCCAAAAACTGAAGTTTTGGAACAGCCTCAGGTTTTTCGGCGTTTTTTTAACTACCGGCAGAGGTGAGGGTCCGAACGCCGCTTTTCTAGCGGTTAAATTTCTTTCCGGTCAAAACGAGATCGATAGTAGTTGTAGAGTTTGTTGCGTATTTGAAAAATACACACAACAAACTCTGGGATACATAAAAAACGATAGTTTTTATGTATCCTACCAACCATGCAAGTTTAACTGAATAGCTTGTTTTTGCACATCAGCATCATAGGCGGCGGCCGCTGCTCGAGGTTCGGTGAGCCCCATACCCACTTCCACGCAGATCTGTTCCAAATTGGGTCCCTTGACCGGCGATTCAAATTCTAGTGCCAAGGCGGTTTTGCCAGCGTCAAAGTAGGACTGCATCCTTCCTTACTCCTTAATCTGGTATACCCCTGTCCCATAGGCGGGAAGTTCTATCGCTCCCGAAACCCGGCAACCCGAATAGAGGTCTGTCATTTCCGTTTTCAAAGTGATACATATCGCGTCTTTCGTATAATTCAGTATAAAAAAGAAACGCTCTTTGTCTTTTTTTCTGACCGCAAGCTCGCAACATTCAGGCAGTTCAAAAAGGTCCCGGTAGGGGTCGGCAATACCCAGTTTTTCCAGGAACACGCGGGCTCCCTGCCGGGAGAAAGACGCGCCAAAATAATAGACCTTGCCCTTGCCGTATTCATTCACGATGAACGCCGGGGAAAATACATAGTAGCTTTTCGTATACCGCCCCAGGACACGGGCGTTGCCAAGGGGTTCCAAAACATCATTGAAGACCGGGGCTTCAAGTTCCGTCCCGTCCCAATCGACGGTTATCATCCCCTCATCGGCAGCGGTAAAGGTGTATTCCGTTACATCAACGCCGGAAAGATTCTGTAAAAGCCCCGGCAGTTTTACCATCGGGCATTTCCCGGTACTGTCCTTGTAAGCGGTTCGGCAGCCTAATATCAGGATTCCTCCCGCTTCCACATATTTCTCCAGTAATCCGGCGCGTTTTTCGGTCATAATAACCGCGTGGGGATAAAACAGTACCGGATACTTCGATAAAGCCTCCGGCCCGGTAAAATCGTCAATGTACACATAATCAAAGGGCGTATGGGTTAGCTGCGCTGCCCGGAAAATCCCCGCCTCGCTTGCCTCGTCCAGCCGCCGGTGCCATACGTCAAGCCTTGCGTCCCAGACATTATCGTAATCTTTTAACACTCCGAAAGCCGCCTCGTAAACGCTTCCCGCAAGGCATGATATTGCTTGTGTTTTTTGATGAATCGCGGCAAGTTCGGCAAGACGGCGGTTATCACGGTTGGAATAATCAAGTATCCCGTGCCAGTTAATTTCCGTGCCCATGACACAGGTGCGCCAGCGGAAAAAACTCACATAATCGGCGCCGTGGGCTATACTCTGCATGGTCCACAGGGTCATCTGTCCCGGCCTCGGCTGGGGGGCCTCCATGCGGGTATTGCCAGGAGAACCGGACTGCTGTTCCATGATGCCAAAAACCTTCGAAATTGAGCGCACTTCGGACAAGTGCCGGCTCCATTTCCGGTCGTTAAAGTCATCGGAATGTACCGAATCCATGTTCAGGCAGTAGGCAGAATCCGGGTAAGAATCGTAGGTGACGAAATCGAGGCTTTCAGCGGTCATGCGGTGACTGTCAAGGTTGACGAATATGCCATTGGTGGTGATGAAGTCCCCGTTTTTGATATATTTCCGTAGTATATCACTCTGGAGCTTGACAAAACTCCGGGCGCTTTCCGATACGAAGCGGTAATAATCCAGCGCCAGATGGGGATTATGGGAATTACTGGCGGTCTTCCGGGGAACAAATACCTCGTCCCAGGCGGTATAGGTCTGGTTCCAGAAAACAGTCCCCCACGCCGTATTAAGATTGTCCAGAGTTTGGTATTTCTTTTTCAGAAATTCTCTGAACGCGAGGGTATCGCTCTCGGAATAAAATTCGCTTATTTCACAATTAATTTCATTGTCAATCTGCCATCCAATGATACACGGATGCCTGCCGTAATGTTCCGCTATTTTTTCCGTAATGATCGCGGAAAAACGCCGGTAAATAGGGGAGTTGTAATTGTAATGTCGCCGCTCCCCGTGGTGTATCGGGACACCGTTGATGTCCGCGTTCAGGACCTCCGGGTAACGGTAGGTAAGCCATGCTGGCGGCGTGGCTGTGGGGGTACAGAAAATAACGGACATATCCGTCTCTGCGGCTGCTTTAAGAAAATCATCAAAGAAATCAAAAGCATACTGCTCCTCAACAGGCTCAAACTTATTCCAGGCGAATTCGGCAACCCGCACGGCGGCGATGCCGTTCTTTTTCATTCTCAGGAGATCGTCTTGCCACAGCCCGCGATCCCAATGTTCCGGGTAATAACAAGTTCCCAATAAAATCTTATCGCTCTTGAGTATCTTTTCCATAAATTTTATCCTTTGCCAAATATCCCTTTTTGG
Source organism: Treponema sp. (assembly GCA_031279205.1). Classification (GTDB taxonomy): domain Bacteria; phylum Spirochaetota; class Spirochaetia; order Treponematales; family Breznakiellaceae; genus JAIRMT01. Next base: position 6,892 of record JAITIX010000004.1, read on the forward strand.
TAGTTGAGTTTTTTGAAGGCTATCAATATACCGTACAGGGGTATGTAGTTGTTAACCAGGAGATAAACAAGTCCTGGTAATGCCATAATATAGAACGGGATAATACGGCCCCACTGGGGACGGCGTTTGATTGCGCTCATTCAAAACCTCTGTATACTATAGGACCCGCGCATGAATAAAATGCTATGCATAGTATTTCAGCGCGGGTCCCGCTTATTCAGTTCTTTGTAACCGCCGCCCATGCGTTAATCTGCCTTTGGTTTTCGGCGATTATCTTGTCAATCCCCGCCGCTTTAAGGGCGGCGATAAATTCAGGCAGTGCCGTGGCGGGGTTGAGGGCGCCGCTGTTAAAGCCCGGCGTGTACTGGGCTATGACTGTTTGTACCGCCGCTATTTCGGTCGCTACCGATTCCTGCACAAAACTGTACCCAAGGGCCGGGGAATACCGTGATTGCGGAATCGCGGCGTCCCGTTCCCTTAACAGCCGGTTCACGTTCGCCGGCGAGGGATAAACAGCCGGCCACTCAAGACGGTCCCCCCATAAGCCGTAGGGGTTATAATACGGCAACGATGACATATCTTCAGAGAGATACTTAATTACCTTGCCGTCAGGGCCGTCTTCCACCACTTCATAGGATTTTCCCTCAAAACCGAACTGTATAAGCCAAGTGGCTTCTTTATGCTCATAGATGTAATTAAGCGCCTCTACAGCCTTTGCGGGGTTGGCGGAGGTAGTCGTTATATTCCACATAATCGCGTGTCCGCCCTCGTTTACCACATAAGTATCAACCAGCTTCATGCATGACAATTCCATTCCCAGGCCGGAAATTGCCAGGTTTACATTTTTCTCGTTATGCCAAGACATCTCACCAAGGTAATTCTCTGATTTCATCAGCGTATCTGGAAAATCCGAAGTAACCGCAGCATCCGGCGATATGTAGCCTTTTTGCGCCCAGCGGTACATCATCTCCGCGTAGTCTTTATATTCCGGAGTTTCAAACAGGTTTGTTATCGTGAGGTCCGTAAAGCTGCGGTTGAGCATCAGTACGCCTCCGGCAAAGGAACCCATAACCTTGTCGTATGCGATATACGAGTTGTTCAAAGGCGCTGGTTCAGTATTCCAAGGTATGGTGCAGTAGAAATTAGGACCTTCGCCTGCCTTGACTATCTCAAAAATAGCCTCAACATCGGCAAGAGTATACATTTTGGATTCATCAACCGTGATACCATACTTTTGAAGCATCTCGTCCCGAATCATGTACCCGTAGCCTTGACCGCTGACATCAGCCGTTGGAACTCCATAGAGCTTTCCCCCATATCTGGATTTCTCAAGCAGAACTCCGCAATGGTCTTTTAAGGCTTGCCCATACTGATTAACCAAATCATCAAGGGGAATAATCTGACCGCTTTCAATAATAGGTCCCATTGATGTGAACGCGGTAAGGGCAATGTCGAGTTGCTCTCCACTTGCCACCATGAGCGCTGCCTTTTGCTGGGACTCCATAAGTGGCACTGGCTCAAACCTGATATGTACGCCAATGTCCCGTTCCATCATGACGTTGAGGGCGTCTTCCACTTCCTGAAACCCAGCTCCCAAATCCCCCGGCGACGGGTACTGCCAGATGACCTCCACGATCTCCTTGCTCTCCTCAGTCGGAGCTTGAGCCTTTTCCTTTTGGGAACACGCAACCATGGCTAACGCAAGTGCAGCCGAAAAACCGATAAGAAATACCATTCCGATTAATCTTTTCATACATTTCTCCTTCAAAATAAAATTATGCAATGCTATACAGCATTTATAAAAAATCCCTGTTTACAACTCTTGACTCGATAGGCGCTTAACGCAAGATTTCTGTAATCCTCCACGAGTATTCCTCCCATATACTGTTACCATTACTTTAATGCAGCCAGTTGCGCCTCGCCTTCTTCTCTTGTCATCACACCGCTGTTTACTTTCATGTATACTTGCACCCTGTCCTTTTTGACACGGACAAACAAGTACGCCACAAAAGCCAAAGCGAAACCGAACATAGGGAACAGATGACCGACATTCCAAAGTCCCCTTAAAGCCAGATCTGTTTGCAATCCGATTCCTTGCTCGTTTAGCTTCGCCAGTTCTTCAAAAGAGTTTGCCTCAACAGACTGCCAGCCATACGCGCTTAATATCAATAGGGAAATGCTTGTAACCAACGAATTCACCATCTTGCTTATAAACGACATTACCGCTCCGACAATACCAGCCACGTCTTTTCCGCTCCGATACTTTGCCAGCTCCGCCAAATCAGGAACCAACTGCGCGCTTGACATCATGGTCATGGTATAACCGGTTGCCGAAAAGGCTCCAAGCATAAACAGCAATGGTAAATGCCTGATGAAAAACGGGGGACCGGGGAAGTATACAAATGCACCGCTCACGGCAAAAATGAGGCACGCAATTCTGGCGAGCACAATTTTATCTATGCGTTTATAAATGAGCGGTAATAACGGAGTTAAAACAATAGTGGGAATAACCGCAAACATTGTGGTGATAACAGAAAGCATAGGATTATTGTATAAATAATATGCCTCGAACAGACCAAATCCTTGTGTATAGAAGATGCCCCAAAGCAAATTACCCACCCCCAAAGCAATCAACTCCGGCAAAGTCTTTAGAACTTTGAACATCTCTTTGATGTTGTATTCTTTCATTTGCTTTTCGTCATAGTCGGTTACGTTTCGTTCTTTAACAAACAAAGCAGGTATTATCGCCAAGACGAGTCCGATGATTGAAAAGACTGTCGCTGCACCGCTATATCCCAAACTACCCGCGACAAGCATTGTCCCGAGAAATACGACAGGAAGAGACCCCAAGCCCTGACCCATAACCGTCCATGCAAGCAGGAAATTCCGTTCATCGTAATTGTTTGTCATGGACAAGGGCAAAAGACCATAGGCGCCCGATACGGTACATCCCGCGTCAAACAGCACGTAACCAAATACATACTGTGCAATTCTGATCGACAAGGGAAGAGATGTATTGAGGTTGAATATGATAAGCGTACCAACCGGAATAATGAGGATCAAAATCCGAAACCAAGGCATATAGCGCCCAGAGAAGACCCACTTGCCAAATTTGCTTTTTCTTTCCTTGAATCTGACTTTATCCACCAAATAACCAAACACCACGTCGTCAATGGCATCCCACGCTTTTATAACTAACAGGACGACTGCTGCAATTTTAGCGTCTATGCCAACCATCAGAAGATAAATGGCTAAGAATGTTCCCACAAATGTCTGCATCGCAGGAATCGAACCTGACCCTATGACCATGGCTAATTTTTCACTGACTGGGACAATCCAGCCTTCTTTTTTTGCTTTTTTACTCATGCAAAGTCCCTCCTGCCGATTCGCCAACGTTCAAGCGAACGCGACCATAATTGAAAACTCTTTCAAAAGGCGTATCCGCATCGCCCTTACGCTGCGAGGCAATTCTTACTTGCGTGAAGAAAACGCCTGCTTTGTTACACAAATAACTCGAATCTGTTATCCATATTCCGTCGCCTGTTGCGTTGAACGTCGCGGACACGAAAGTGCCGTCACCCAAGTAATCCCATTCAACACTTACGACTTCGCCAGTACCTTCTGGAATCTGAATGGTAACAGATAGATCAATGAAATCACCGAGCAAAACATCTGCGTTTTTTTCACCGTTGACAGTTAATTCCACGGAGGGCTGAATACCTCCGCGGTCAGCCCCGGTTCCTGTTATAACAAGCTGACTGTCGACAACTTCGTATGCGGTTGATTTCGATGGCTCGATGCCTTTTTCCATCCAAGAACTCAAATCCATAAGAGCCTGCTGAAGAATTCCGGCGTAATTGATTAGCCGGTAATTCAGATATGGCAAGTTGCCATCATGTGTTTCGTGGTGATCGGCGTATTCATTAAGCCAAATCCGAAAATCGCTTTCGCGTCCCGATTCTTTAACCCTTTCCCTATAGTAGTCGCCGTCAGACGGGAAGGAATCAACGTCCATAAGCATTACACAGGCTATAGCCTTGCAGTGGGTATTCCCGCTCCACTTAGCTCCTCCAGAGGTCATTTCGGATATTTCGATGGCATAGTGGGTGCCGGGGGTCTGCGCATAAATGGGATCGCCGTTAGAATCCCTCAGGTGATTCCATGTATAGAAAGCATGTCCGGGGTCTTTATGCCTGTGATAAGCGACTTTAGCAAGAGCGCCCTCGCTGACACCGCGCTCCCTCAAACCAAGAAACAGTTCCTGAAGCCCTGTGTCATAGGCTTTCAAGTATCCCTCTTCGTTCCAGAACGCAGTTGTGTATGCCTCGTTCACTTCGCCTATGGTGTTCAATCCATCCGTAAGTTCAAGGTATTCATGCATAAGAAGTAAATACTCGTAGTTCTCCCATGCTTTAAGCGGCAATCCCAGCTTTGTCACTTCGTCGAGTATGCTGCTTTCCAAGTCGTTAAGAATAGTATATGGGTTGCCGCTGCCTCCTGACTTTACAGCATCCGAGATTAACGCGGCTTTGCTTTCCAAAACAATCCGCGCAAACAGCCTTATATCGAAATTCCCAAGGGAGGTAGGGGAAGCCACAATAAAAGGTACCATTCCGTCCCATACCTTCCCAGTGCTTGATTCCAGCGCTCCGATAACCTGCATGGATCCTCCGCTGCCTCCATACAAATAACCATAGATTCTTTCGTTATAGCCATAATGGTTTTTTGCGATTGTTCTGGAAACATGAGCGGCTGAGGCATGAACGATATGTCCAATCGAGCTTATCGGTACTGTAATTGTATAGACGCCGCTGTTTAGATAAAATTCTAAATCCTCAGCCGGCACGTCAATTCCCAAAAATGGATGGGCGCGCTGAAAGAAACGCCCTGTCCAGGCTTCTTTCGGCGGTAAATAAATATTGTGCTGTGCCTCTGTCCCTTTTCCAAAACGGAACGATACCCTGATATGAGGAGAAGGGGTTGTCGATTCTCCTATAGAGAGAATGTAGGGATTGTCCTGATTAAGTCCTTCCAAAGGCACATAACCATCCAGCAGTTCTTCGCCCGTCACATCTTCAATAGATGAGTAAATTTGTTTGTCGGCTTTACTGCTTGCTTCCGTGCTGGCAACGCCAGCAGCGCCAATTTTTTCGATAAGTGGATTCTGAGCCATATAAAACCTCCTGTTACAGCCCTTGACTCGATAGACGCTTAACCAAAACGGCTATACCCTCTTTGCCCGGCAAATTGATCCTTATCTTGCCGTGGGTGTCTGGTTCAGCGGTTTTGCACGTCATGTCCCATATATCAATGACATCAACCTGATAAGAGCCGGTTTCCGGCAATTCTAGGTCCCGAAAGACCGGGCAGGTCCGTCCTAGATACTCAAGCCGGTAATCCGGGCTTCCCACCAGAGCGGGTCTTAACTCAAGAACCAAGCGGTTGCGCTCCGCTTCAGGCATCTTTAGCAGTGCCGCGACAATCCCCTCAGCGCCTTCCCCTTCGTTTGGCTTGCTCTCATTGGGATTAGGCAGCCACTTGGGCGACGGAAGCGGATCAAGTTCCTGGGGCAAACCGGAGAGCAAATCTTTCAAGAAACGAAGCCGGACAACACCCTCCCCCCGGAGTACGCCGCCCTTTGCCCACCACAACACCTCGTCTTCCCGGAAAAAAGTCTCCCCATGGGTAACGTAGGCGCCAGAGCTTACGGCGGACCAGCAGCGGTGGACCAACTCAAAAGCCGAAAGATTGCCCCACCCAAATTCAATGTTCCCCTCATAGCCGCACTCGTCGATGATCACTGGAAGCTGATACTCCTTGCGCCAGAGCAGGGCGTTTCTCACAAGCCCGGTCTGCATGGAACAATGGGTCATCCAGTCCGCCTTTGGGAAAGGCGTAAAACAATGGTGGATGGAAATCAGATGATGATAAGGGTCTTTCTCCACCAAAGTGCGACCAAAAGTCTCCCAATCCTCCGTCTTCCGCGCCGTGATGAGGTCATACTCATTGGCAAGGCTCCACCAGATGTTGCGGTACCCACCAAGCCTGGCGACGCAGTAATTCAGATAGACAAGACATTCCTCCATGGAAAGAGTTGAAAACCCCCAGCGGTCGTAGGGGTGGAAAAGGATCAGGTCAACCTCGATCCCCATATTCCCAAGTTTTCCGATACGCTTCTCCAGATTTTGCCAGAACCGAGGTTCCGGTTTGCGTACGTCCCATGTCCCGTCCGCTTTTTTGCCAAAGGGGAAGTATTCTGGCTCGTTGTGGTTGTAGGGCATGTGTTTGGGAAAGACGCACATCCGTATTTTGTTGAAAGGGGCGGAATCCAGGGAGCGCAGGGTTTCTTCCTGAATCTCTTCTGGCTGATGAATCCATGCGTAACAGGTGGTACCGAAGGGAAGATAGCGCGCGCCGTCGTCATACCGGAAGTGAAAACCCTCCGCGTGTACCATACCGTGATTGTTGCCGGTGTTGGGAACGCAGTTAAACTTGCCATTTTCTTCGGTATTGTCCGAAATCACTGTGTATCGCCACAAGCCCTCTTCACGCGGCATAAAACGTATGGCGTATTCGCTTTCGTTCATCTGAAAGCTATGGACTTCGTATGTTTTTTCGCCTAAATAAAACAACGCTTTACCCTCTTTTAACAGATGGGCTTCAAAAACATGATAGCGTTCTACGTGGATTACGTCTTTTACGGTAAAATCCATTTCAAATTACTCCTTATATTTCTTTTTATTTGGCTTCCCGGCGTTTTGCCAGTTCTGCGGTATTTTCATCTACTGTCTTCTTGTTCAGCGGATAGGCAAATTGAATCACCAGCGCGATAACGATAAACAACACGCCTATCAGCGCTGTGGAGAGACTGTAAATGCCTTGCTTGACCGTCTCGGTCTGGATTGTCGCCAGCCCGTCATACCCGCTGTCTGAAAGTCTGGCTCCTTGTGGGTCGAATCTGAATTTCCACATACTGTCGAGGCTGATCGTCTGCCGGACAGCCGTAGAACGGGGATACAATAAAGCGGCATTCTTTCCCAAAAGGTGTACTCCTTACAAGTTCAATACTTTGAATGGTATAGGCGTTCCTCCAGGAGCAGTTAGCATGATTTTTGTGGATTTTAGCATAATTTTTGGTTATAATGATGGAGAAAGGAATTCAGAGGGAACGTATGACAATGGGAGATATGCTGGAGATCATTGGGGACGCGGTGAATGCCTATGGCGTCAAGATTGCGGTTTATGGCAAAGACCTTGCCGGGCTGGCTGAGTATGACGATGGCCTGCGCTCCCTGATTTTCCAGCGGCACGATACCGGTGTTCTGGCCGCGTCCATAATGGCCATGGAGCCGGGCGTCCTCTATTTCACCCAAGATGTCTATGCCTGCCGCTATTGCTTCTTCCACCTGCCTGAATCCCCAGAAACCACCACCGGATCATACTGTGCCATAGGCCCCTGGCTGGCAGACTGCCCTGTCTCAGACTGCATAGACCTCATCATGAGACGCGCCGCTGTCCCCGAATACCTGCGGATAGAACTGACCCAGTACCTCTATTGGATCCCTGTGATTTCTTCTCCTCAGAGCTGGGAGGCTCTGCTCCTCAGCTTCACAAGCCGGCTTTACGGTGGCCAGGTCAAGATTCGCCTTTCCCGCAACGGCTTCTATGTGGACAGTTGCCATGCTGAATACAGCCCGAAATCAGCGGCAACCCTTTCCATACAGATCATTGAGGAATGCTACCATAACGAGGATGCCATGCTTGCAGCGATCAGTGAGGGAGACGTCGAGAAGGCTTTGGAATGTCTTGCCTGGCTTCGCAGATTCCGAGGGAAAAGGCTGGTGGAGAATGAGTTGCGGGATCGGAAGAACTACTGCATCATCCTCAACACCTTATTCCGGAGGGCGGTGGAGAATGGCTTTGTTCATCCCGCGCACATTGACGCGATTTCAGCGGATTTCAATCGCCGCATTGAGGCTACCACAAATATGACTGAGCTAAATATAACGGAGCTGGGGCGCTTAAGTGAAATGATGTTGCGCCGCTACTGCGATCTAGTTCAACAGTTTTCCCTGCGGGGCTTTTCGCCACTGGTGAGAAACGCCATCAATACGGTGGACTTTAATTTACAGGAGCCGCTCTGCCTCAACTATCTGGCGGAAAAGTGCAATGTCAACGCCAGCTATCTTTCCACCCTGTTCAAGAAGGAGAAGGGCATGACGCTGACGGACTATATCATCACCAAGCGGATGCAGCGGGCTGCCTCACTGCTTCGCAGTTCCAGAAACTATATCCAGGAAATTGCCGAAGAGTGCGGCTTTCTGGACGTCAACTATTTTACCCGTCTCTTTAAGCGCTACTATGGTCAGTCTCCCCGCGCATTCCGGGAGTCAACGCTGAAGTAAGTGTCATGTGAATCACCGCCATTGATTTTACACGGTGCCATAGCAGCAAGGATGGCCGGTGTAAAGAACTGGGTATCTTATACCAATGCAGGCGGCCTTTCGACACGTTCAGAGGCCATCATCGGTCTCTGAACGTGATAGCCCATGATGTTGAAAGGTGTCGAAGTGGCAAGTTCGGTGGCTGGATACGGTTTTACCCGTTGCAGCGCCGATACTGTCAGTATGAATCAGTATCTTATTGAGGGTGGACGCCCCATAAGCGGGACTATCAGGGCAAGCGGGAACAAAAACGCCGCGCTGCCCTGTATTGCCGCCGCCCTTTTAACCGACGAGGTTGTTATACTCAGAAACATCCCTGATATCGAGGATGTACAAGTTATGTTTTCGGTCTATCGCGCACTGGGCGGCTCTATTGAGGCAATAGGACCAAATGCCTGGCGAATGAGTCTTGGCGACATCAGCAGCGATGAGATTCCGCTTGAATACGCGAGGAAGATTCGGGCATCCATTCTGTTCGCCGGGCCGCTTCTGGCACGAACCGGTAAGGTCATACTGCCGCCGCCGGGCGGCGACGTGATTGGCAGGCGCAGGCTTGATACGCACTTCATGACGCTTACGGAGCTGGGGGCAACAGTGAAGACCAACGGCACCTTTATCTTTACCGCCAGTGAGCTGCGTGGGGCAGACATCTTCCTTGATGAGGCGTCGGTAACAGCCACGGAAAACGCGATCATGGCGGCGGTTCTGGCAAAGGGTGAAACGATTCTCACTAACGCCGCGAGTGAGCCGCATGTGCAAGACCTCTGCCGTATGCTCGTGGCTATGGGCGCGTCAATCACGGGCATTGGTTCCAACATTCTCACGATACGCGGCGCACAACGCCTTTCAGGGTGCGATTTTACGATTGGGGCTGATTTCATGGAAGTTGGCTCCTTCATCGGTCTCGCGGCAGCGACTCATGGGGACTTATATATAGAAGGAACTTTGCAGCGCGACATTCGTCCCTGCAAGATCGCGTTTGGCAAGCTGGGCATCTTCTGGGAGCATGAGGAAGAAACGATTCACGTTCCCAAGGAACAGGCGCTGGAGGTGAACTGCGATTTTGGCGGTATGATCCCTAAGATTGACGATGCGCCCTGGCCTGGGTTCCCGCCTGATCTCACGAGCATCATCACGGTGGTTGCCACACAGGTTACTGGTACTGTGCTGGTTCACGAGAAGATGTTTGAGTCGCGTATGTTTTTTGTGGATAAGCTCATCGCCATGGGCGCGCGTATTGTGCTTTGCGATCCGCACCGTGCGGTTATCTCTGGCCCAACGCGACTCACTGGCTCGGAACTGCACAGCCCTGATGTGCGCGCTGGTATGGCTATGGTGATCGCGGCCTTGTGCGCTCAAGGTCGGAGCATCATTCGCAATGTGTATCAGATAGAGCGCGGGTATGAACACCTTGTCAGCCGGCTTTCTTCTCTGGGCGCTCGTATAACAGTGGGCGAGGTTGTGTAGCCGCCGCATCAGTCTATCTTCACCCTGCCCCGAAAGCTACGCGACAGGGTGAGGCGGTCGGTGTACTCAAGGTCTCCGCCTACCGGAAGGCCGGAGGCGAGGCGGGTAACAATAAGGTGTGATTCTTTGAGCAGTTTCTGGATGTAGAGTGCGGTGGTATCGCCTTCCACTGTGGGGTTTATTGCCAGAATCACTTCCCGTGTGCCTTCGGCGCGTACGCGGCTCAGGAGCGAGCCGATAGCCAAGTCGCTGGGGCTGATGCCGTCTAACGGTGCGATAAGGCCGCCCAGCACGTGGAAGCGGCCATGAAACTCGCGTGATTCCTCAATAACCCGCACATCCTGGGGACGTTCAACCACACAGATAGTGGCAGCGTCGCGGTCTTGGTCGGTACAAATAGGGCAGGGGTCGGCTTCGGTGAAACTGCCGCAGATGGAACAGCGTTTGATAAGGGCGTGAAGGCTCGCAAGCTGTTCAGCTAGAAGCAGCGCGTAAGAGGGGTCTGCGTCAAGTATGTGGTAGGCAAGTCTGGTCGCGGTTTTTTTCCCGATGCCCGGCAATTTGGAAAAGAGCGCGACCAGTCGGTCAATGGCGTTCACGAGTTTCCCATGCCGGGAAAGAGCGATTGCATACCAGGTATACCCGTGAGCGTTCCCATTTCACGGTTGATAGCCTCCTTTATCTTTTCCTGAGCGTTGGTATACGCGGCGATGATAAGGTCTTGCAGTATTTCAATATCATCGGGATCAACTGCGTCAGGCGCGATGCGCACCGCGATAAGTTCCATTCGGCCATTCAGGTCTACCTCAACCATACCACCGCCCGCAGAACCGTTTGCCACAACGTTGCCGAGCTTTTCCTGAAACGCGCCCATCTGTTCCTGAATCTTCTGAGCGTTCTTGAGAATATCAAAGGGATTGATGTTCATGTATAACTCCTTATGTTAATAATAAACCTATTTTTTATATAACCTATCACTCTTGCCCATTAACGACGGTTCCACCAAATAAACGAATGACCCTCGCCACTTGGGGTATCTCAGCCGGCGCTTCCGCCTGACGCGCATAAGGCGGTGGCGGCTCTTTGGTAAGCTCGCCATTACCCACAGCCTTATTAGTGGCGGCTCTCGCGGCCACAATGCGCTTGAAGCCCTCGCTTAAGGATGGCCGATCAGGAACTTCCCGCGAGGCGCTACTTCTCGTTGCCGCAACCGGCGCGTTATACGATGCCTGTGGCGCGTTGATTCTGGCCGGCGCGGGACTGGACGAAGCGCCCGCCCCAAGAATCCGCTGAAGACCTGCAACAGCTATACCTAGATCGCGGGGAGAAATCCACCGATCAAGCCAGCAGAGCTTTGATACCACTGTTTCAAGATCAAAACGCGGCGATATGGAATAACGAATATCACGATACAGGCCAAGCAGGAGTTCCAGAGCGTGTTCAAGCCGACCTGTGTCCAGCCGCTCAAGCGCCCGCGCCGAAAAACGCTCCGGACTGTATTCAAGCAGAGAATCGCGGGTAACACCGGCTTTGAGAAAGAGCAGACTCCGGTAGTAGCCGGCAAGGTCAATGACGAACTGCTCAACCGCCACGCCAGCGCTTAGGGTTTCGTCAATCAAAAGCAAGGCGCGGGCAGTGTCGTTCTGTACACAGGCTTCGGCCAGGGCGTTGAGCGTATCAAGGCCCATAAGCCCCAGCTTTTCGCGGATCAGGCCGGCGCGAATGTTCCCGTCCGAAAATGACGCCACTTGGTCAAACAGGGTATAGGCATCCCGCAGACTGCCAGTCGATTCCCGCGCAACCCAGAAAAGCGCCTCGTCCTCAGCCTGTATGCCCAGTTCCTTGCAGGTATCCCGCAGTATGCCCACAATAGTTTCAATCGGGATGAGCCGAAAGGCAAACTGCTGACACCGGCTCTTGATGGTAGCCGGAACCTTGTGCAGTTCGGTTGTGGCAAAGATAAACACAATGTAGGGAGGCGGTTCCTCAATAGTCTTGAGTAGGGCGTTAAAGGCGCTGTTTGAGAGCATGTGTACTTCGTCAATGATGTAAACCTTGTAACGACTAGCGTTAGGCGGGAACAATACCTCGTCCTTGATTGCCCGCACATCGTTCACGCCTGTGTTTGACGCACCATCGATCTCGATGGTATCAAGGCCGGCGCCGCGCGCAATTTCAAGACAACTCGGACAAACCCCACAGGGCGTGGCAGTCGGGCCTTTCTCACAGTTGAGCGAGCGGGCAAGAATACGCGCCGCGCTGGTTTTGCCGCAGCCCCTCGGCCCAGAAAACAGATAGGCATGGGCAATCTGCCCGCTTTCAATAGAACTCTTCAGTGTAGCAACAACGAATTCCTGACCAGCCATTTCATCGAATGTTTTTGGACGCCGCCTGGTGGCGGTTACTTCATAAGCCATGATCCCAGTATACTCCGCCTTGCGCGATCAAAAAACCCCGCAATCAGGGGCAGGCCGCAAGACCCGAAGGCCTTGAAACCTGCTCCACGGCGCAACAAGCTGCCACTTACCGTTGCTTCCTTCCGAACCTGGCGGGGTTAGGCGGCGCTTGATCGCATGGTTCCTGATCACAGGGTAAGTTTATAATAACAGACAGAGGCATACGTGTCAAGTCCCTGCGCCGCCTGAAAGTTAATCTAGGAGATGTTCACACTAAAAAAATACAACGTGAGTTCAACAACAAAGAAAAAAGTCCGCGAATTCCCCAAACAAGCGCAAAGCCCTCCAAATAATTCGGGCAAGCCCGCCTTCATTCGCAGATACATCAGCCTCATCCAACTCACCCTAACAAAACGGGGAACAACGAAAAAAATAATAGCGCTATTTCCCCAGCACAGGGGAAAGGAAACTATCGATAGCCATCATTCCCTTATCATCAAGGTATGAAACCAGAGCGCCGTCATACGCGAGATGCCCAAGCACCGCGCGCTCTTCAATCGGGTTAATCATGACCTCGCTAAAATTACAGTTTAGCCGCTCAAGGCATTCCCAGTAGAAGAGCAGTGAGACGAATACTGGGTGCGGCACATTGCGTCCTTGGAGAGGCTGCGCGCGATTTCAGCCGCGATGCCACTGCTTTTCATAATAGCGAGGAGTACGTCCCTCCGTCGTTAAGGTATGTCCCTCCACGGCTGAGGTATGTCCCTCCGTCGTTAAGGTATGTCCCTCCACGGCTGAGGTATGTCCCTCCGTCGTTAAGGTATGTCCCTCCGTCGTTAAGGTATGTCCCTCCACGGCTGAGGTATGTCCCTCCACGGCTGAGGTATGTCCCTCCGTCGTTAAGGTATGTCCCTGAGTTCATGGTTTACCACGAACTCAGGCCTGAAGTTGCTGGAGCGCCTGTTCTATTTCATCAATAACCTTATCCGGTGTGGAAGCTCCGGCGGAAAGGCCTACGCTTGAGTATGCCGCGAGCGCGTCGGGCAGTTCAGCCGCGCTCTCCACGAGCCAGGCCGCTTTGCCAGCAGCCTGCGCTATGGCGAGGAGTCGCTGTGTGTTGGCCGAATCCCGTCCGCCCGCCACGATAATGGCATCAACACACTGGCAGAGTTCTTTCAGCGCGTTCTGCCGGTCTCGCGTAGCCCCGCAAATGGTGTCAATCACTTCGAGGTCAGGGAAATAACAACGTATTGCCTGAGCTATGAGTCCATACTCATCAGCGGAAAGCGTGGTTTGTCCGATCAAGGCGGTTTTTGAGGCTGGCGCATTGGTATGAAGCGCCGCCGCGCTGGTCTCAGCTTCCCCCGCGTCCTCAACCAGCAGGCAATCCGGCGCGTAACCCTGAATCCCGATAAGTTCCCCGTGGCACTTCTCGCCCGCGAGAAACACCGCGTAGCCCGACTCGGCAAGCGCCTTTGCCTTCATCTGGCTGGCCTTCACCCGCGGGCAAGTCGCGTCCACAAGCCGCGCTCCCTGCTCCGCGAGCTGGCGTTCCTGACGCGGCGTAACGCCGTGCGCCCGAATGATAACGACCGCCTCGCGCAGGTTGGCGGACGTTTTGGCTGTCTCCAGCGTCTGAATGCCCTGTTGCCGCAAATCCTCAAGCACCTGTGGGTTATGAATAAGCGGGCCTAGGGTATACACCTTCTTGCCCACTTCCGCCTCTGCTATGCGCACCGCCCGCCGTACTCCCATACAATAGCCCAGCGCTCTGGCTCTGATTACCTTCATGTTTTGCTCCGCCGCCATTAGTTGCCGCAAAGCCCGTCTCTGTCAATCTATCCTTCGCGCCATTCGGCTTTCTGTGGCATAGCAAAACAGCCCTGTTCTGCTTATGATACCCCTATGATAGAAACCGACAGAATCCGCAATTTTTGTATCATCGCGCACATTGATCACGGCAAATCAACGCTTGCCGACCGGCTCATACAGAAAGGCCGGCTCGTGGAAGACCGCGACTTCCAAGATCAGATACTCGATAACATGGACATTGAGCGTGAACGGGGCATCACCATCAAAAGTCAGGCCGTTACGATTCCCTACACTGCCTCTGATAGTCGTGAGTACCTGCTTAACCTTGTTGATACGCCTGGGCATGTTGACTTTACCTACGAAGTATCCCGCGCCATCAGTTCGTGTGAAGGCGCGCTGCTTCTCGTGGACGCGACTCAGGGCGTGCAGGCGCAAACCCTGTCCAATATGTACCTTGCGCTGGAACATAACCTTGAGATTGTACCAGTTATTAACAAAATCGATATGCAGGCTGCTGATATTCCAGAAGCTAAGCGTCAAATTGAGCATGACCTTGGGCTTGACCCTGACGATGCGCTTCTTGTGTCGGCGCGGCGGGGAATCGGCATTGACGAGCTTTTTGACGCTATTGTGAGCCGTATCCCCGCGCCTGCGGGAAAGCGCGACGCGCCCCTCCGCGCGCTCATCTTTGACTGCCACTACGATCCTTATCGCGGCGTGATTGTGCATATCCGCTTGTTTGACGGCGCATTGAAGCGCGGTATGAAGATTCGTTTCATGTACAACGACTCGGAGTACGAGGTCGAGACTGTGGGCTTGTTCAAGCTGGCGCTTGTTGAGACGGACGAGCTTTCCGCTGGCAGCGTGGGCTACATTATTGCGGGTATCAAGACCGTGAGCGACGTGCGGGTTGGCGACACGGTAACCAGCGCGGAAAGGCCCTGCGACGTGCCGCTTCCCGGATTCCGCGAGGTGAAGCCCGTGGTGTTTTCTTCTATATACCCTGTTGATTCTAATGACTACGAGGAACTGAAGATCAGTCTTGAAAAGCTCAAGCTGAACGATGCCTCGCTCGTGTATGAGAAAGACTCGTCTGTTGCGCTGGGCTTTGGGTTCCGCTGCGGCTTTCTCGGCCTTCTGCACCTTGAGGTGATACAGGAACGCCTTGAGCGTGAGTTTGACCAGGCGGTTATCTTTACCGCGCCTTCGGTGAGGTACCGTATCTTGGCGCGCGACGGTGAACAATTCTTTGTGGACAATCCCGCGGACTACCCTGACGAGGGACGTATCGAAAGCGCTGAGGAGCCGTACATCCGCGCCTCGATTATCACGCCTGCAACCTATCTGGGTAACATCATGACTTTGTGTATGGAGAAGCGCGGTGTACAAACTAACATGAGTTACCTTGACGAGAAGCGCGTGGAACTCATCTACGACATGCCGCTTGCCGAAGTGCTGTTCGACTTCTACGACCGCCTCAAAAGTATCAGTCGTGGCTATGCCTCTTTTGACTACGACATCACTGAGTATAAGTCCACGGCTCTTGCGAAGCTGGACATACTGCTCAATGGCAAGGCAGTGGATGCCCTGTCTCAGCTTGTGTTCCGGGACAAAGCCTACGACCGCGCACGCATGGTGTGCGAGCGCCTCCGCGATGAGATACCGCGTCAGCAGTTTAAGATTCCGATACAGGGCGCCATTGGCAGCCAGATCATTGCGCGGGAGACGGTGAACGCGCTTCGCAAGGACGTGCTTGCCAAGTGCTATGGCGGCGACATCACGCGCAAACGCAAGCTGCTGGAGAAGCAGAAGGAAGGCAAGAAGCGCATGAAGATGGTCGGCGATGTGGAGCTGCCCCAGAGCGCTTTCCTCGCGGTGCTGAAAACAAAGGACGAGTGAAGCGCTGGGATAGTTAAGCCGACGAGTCTCGTCTTTCTTGACACCATAAGCGTACCTCTTCATACTCAAACCCATGACACTTGCTGATAAAGTAACCGCGTCGCGCCTTGTGCTGGCGCCGCTTTTCTTTGTAGTATACCGCCTGCCAGTATGGTTCTCTGCCTCAATGGACTGGACATGGACGATTCCGGCTCTATGGGTGCTGTTCATTGGCGCTGAACTGACTGATCTCGTTGATGGCAAGATTGCCCGCGCTCGTAAGGAAGTGAGCGATCTTGGCAAACTGCTTGATCCGTTTGCCGACGTACTGGCGCGAATCACCTACTTTCTCTGCTTTGTGCTTGATGGAATCCTGCCTGCGCCGGTGTTGCTGGTGGTTTTGTACCGTGAGTTTGGTATCCAGTTTCTCCGGAACCTTATGCTGCTGAACAAGAATACGGCGCAGGGGGCGCGTATGGGGGGGAAGATTAAGGCGGTAACGTACATGATTGCCGGGGGCGTGGCGCTCCTTGCCTCAAGCGCCCGGACTCTTGGGTTTGACGCGGTGTTCTGGCCTTTGCGTACAGCTGCGGTGCTAATCTTCCTTATATCAGCGGTCTTTGCCGTGATTTCGTTCATGGACTACCTTACGGTATACCGGAAACAGTGAGTCGCTATGGGTGAACGGGGTTTAGTCGATTTTTTCCTGTGCCGAATTACGAATCTGTCCTCGCGCGAGAAGGTGTTGCTTGCCCAGCGCTGTGAGAGTGAGGCTGATTTTGCCGCTCTGAGTCGCATCGACGTTGAGCTGCTGGTTGGCCACGTTTTGCGTGGGGCTGCGTGGGACAAGGACGCGCTAGCGCGGCAAGCAGAGGCTGACGCGACTGCTGCCCATCGGCGGGGCATTAGTTGGGTTTCCTATCAGGACGCGTGCTATCCGCCGCTCTTGCGGGAAACCTGGGACCCGCCGGTTATGCTGTTTTACCGGGGCGTGATGCCCAACCCCGAAAAGCCGCTCCTGGCGATTGTGGGAACGCGGGAACCGTCAGAAGCAGGGCGACGGGAAGCGTATACTCTGGCGCGGGACTTTGCGCGGGCTGGGGTTGTGGTAATCTCAGGCCTGGCGCTGGGTGTTGACGCCATGGCGCATCGGGGAAACATAGAAGGCGGCGCGCCCACAGTGGCGGTTCTGGGTTCAGGCCTGGATAGGGTTTACCCGACAGGCAACCGCGCGTTGGCGCGGCGCATTGTCGAGCAGGGAGGGGCGCTGTTGAGTGAGTATCCACCGGGTTCTGGTCCTGAGAAGTGGCACTTCCCAGCGCGGAACCGGATCATCTCGGCATTGGCGCGGGGAACTCTGATTATCGAAGCGCCGGAGCGGTCAGGCGCACTGATCACGGCGCGCTTTGCCCTTGAGCAAGGGCGCGATCTCTGGGTCAGCGCGTGTGGTCTGGCCGCGCCACGCGGCCAGGGTGTCCGCAAACTGCATGACGACGGCGCTCCCTGCGTCAGCTCTGCCCGCGACATACTCACGGACTGGGGATTGGCCGGCAGCGATAGTGAAACAAGCAAACCAGCGCTCATGTTCAGCCCGTCCAGTCTCGCCGCGTCTCTGGCAGCATCGCTGTACATCCCCGCAGGCGAGCGCGCCCTCTGACACCGCGAGCGCGCCTCTCTCCACAGCGCGCCTCTGAAGTTGCCGGGTCAAAGGTGTGGGACACGCCTATCCACGAGCCGCTGACCTTGGGAGAGATACGCACGCAGCCGTCCTGCACGGCGCTTCCCTGCACGAGCGCGTCGCGCGCGATTTCATCCCGTATGGTGAGTATGCTGAGGACGGTTTCTGGCCGCAGCTCCGAGCGTGCGGCGACGATGCGGTCTGCGATGTCGCTGTTTCGGAGGGTGTCTCCTGCGGAGGAGACTTCTGCGGTATAGTCGTTTTCGACGTCCGTGGTGAGCAGGTTTCGTCTGAGCCAGAGCTTCCACACTGCTGTTTTTTTAGCCATTATCTTACTCCTTCTGAATATATATGGCGGAGGGCGCGTATGCTCTCCGCCTAAAGGCGCGTATGCGCCGTTATTCCCAGTTGGTGTCCGTGCCGCCGTCCAGCGTAACGCCCACGCCGGCTGTGGTGTCGCGCTTCTTGCCAGAATAGGTATAGACTGCGTGGCCATTGCTGGCGGTGTTTTTCAAAGGATTGCCAGAAGTATCATTCCCGGTTTCGTTTGACCCGTAAATGATACCGCCAGACTCCTTCTTAAACGTTCCATTCATATACACCCCGCCGCCGGAGCTGTAGCAGCCGGAGGCGGTGTTATCGCTGATTGTCCCACCGCTCATCTCAAACGTCCCACCGCTTACATACACCCCGCCACCAGCGTCACCGGAAGTGGAGGTGCCGGTGGCGCTGTTGCCGCTGATTATCCCACCGCTCATCGTGAACGTCCCACCGCTTACATATACCCCGCCGCCAGAGGCGCCGCCGTTGTTCCCGGTAATCTTCGAGCCGGTCTTCATCATAAGGGTTCCCCCGCTGTTCACCTGTACCAGCGGAACAGTGTTGTTGGTCAGCCCCTGCAAGGTAACGTTGTTGTCTAGGGTCAGGGTTACGCTGCTGCCTATGGTAAAGAGCCTGCCAGCAGAACTCAGCCTGACCGTCCGCTCCGCCGTGTCGCCGACTAGGGTTACACT